>JBALXR010000150.1:0-3759 GCA_036960525.1 Marinobacter sp. | reverse complement strand
AACCTTGGCGATGGCCGCAGCATCAACATCGGCTACGGCATGACCCAAGTGGATATTGACGACGCTGTTGCTGCCAACGCAGTTAAAGCGACGGACGCTGAATCGATCTCTGCAGTTATGGCTAACTACAAGTGGACCCCAGTTAAGAACGTCATGATGGGTGTTGAATACCAGTACGGTATGAAAGAAGCTCAGAATGGTGACGACGGCGACGCAAGCCGCCTGCTGTTTGCAGCTCAGTACAACTTCTAAACAGTACTGTTAAGCAAACAACGATGCCCCGGACTTCCGGGGCATCGTTGTTTCTGGCCTCACCTTTTAAAAAGCCCATCGCACCACGCTTGCACCGCCACCTCAGAAAACACCAGATCAACCGCTTCCTCTCCGCCAAACTCATGCCATTGCTCCAGGAATTTACGTTTCACTACCGTCAACACCGGTATGCCCGCATCAAGTAACTGAACGAACTCTGCACGGCAACCCCTGCCGTCGATTTCCTGCTGTCCGAAGCGGTTCACAATGGCCAGTTTTGGCGGATTATGAACGGCCGCGCGTAATACGCTGGTCGCATCGGCCAGCCCAGACGGGTCCAGGCAGCAAGACTGTGATTCTTTGCCCAGATTTTGCGCAATACAATATTCAGTGCCGGTTTCAAGATCCTGCAAAGCCATGGGTTTGCGGCGCAGGCCTTGTTCGTCCAAGACCATGGCCAGACCTGCTACGCGAATCCCCTGACGATTGTAATAGTTTGCCAGGCTGCGCAGCAGCGTTTCTACGGGCTGGCTGTCGTCGTCATAGATAATCGCTGCCAGCTGGAGTTGTTGTGCCATAAGAACCGTCCTGAGGCGTTCACAGGTGTATTACCAGCAACACACCTGTGCCGTAAAACACAAAAGGGGCGCAGATTGCTCTGCACCCCTATTTACTATCAATGCAATACCAATGCAATACCAATGCATTGATAGTGTACTACTTGCACCGCCACAACCGTTGCTTTATGTCAGGGGCCGGTGCGACAAAGCAACCGGCCCCTTCACTCTTGCCTACAGCAACAGGGTGCGAATATCACCCATCAACCGAGCCAGCGCCGATGTAAAGCGCGCTGCGTCTGCTCCGTTCACCGCACGGTGATCGTAAGACAGTGACAGTGGCAGCATCAAGCGTGGCTGGAAGGCTTTGCCGTCCCAAACCGGCTTCATGGCCGCTTTGGACACGCCCAGAATAGCCACTTCAGGCGTATTCACAATCGGCGTGAAGGCCGTGCCACCAATACCGCCAAGGCTGGTAATGGTGAAACAGGCGCCCTGCATTTCTGCCGGCTTCAGCTTCTTGTCGCGGGCCTTACCCGCCAGCTCTGCGCTTTCTGCCGCCAGCTCCCACAGGTTTTTCTGGTCCACATTGCGAATCACCGGAACCATCAAACCGTGGGGGGTATCTACCGCAATACCGATGTGAATGTACTTTTTGTGTACAACCTCTTTACGGTCCATGTCCAGGGCTACGTTGAACTGGGGCAGTTCAGCCAGAGCCGTGGCACAGGCCTTGAGCATGAAAGGCAGCGGCGTCATTTTCACGCCCTTTTTCTCGCCCAGCGCCTTCAGCGATTTACGGAAATCTTCCATATCGGTGATGTCGGCGTCTTCGAATTGGGTAACGTGTGGCACGTTCAGCCAGCTGCGGTGCATGTTCAGCGCCGTAACCGACATCATTCGCGACATGCCTTCCCGCTCAACTTCACCAAACTGGCTGAAGTCTGGCAGTTTCACGCCAGGAATGCCGCCAGTGGCAGCGCCGGGCACTACGGCACCCTGCTGGGCCTGCTGCAGCTGAGACTTCACATAGCCGTGCACGTCGTCTTTAACAATGCGGCCTTTCGGGCCAGAGCCTTTCACGCGGGCCAGGTCTGCACCCAGTTCACGGGCCAGCTTGCGAACCGCAGGGCCGGCGTGTACTTTGCTGCCGGCAGCAGGCGCCTCATAGGTCGCAGACGCGGTCTCGGCTGGCTTGGCTTTGTTGTCGCTAGCCGCAGCCGACTGCTCTGGCGAGGCGTGCTGTTTCTTGCCAGCATCGCTGCTATCAGCCGGGGCTGAATCGTCAGCGTCGTCGTCATCTGCGCCATCGTCGGTGATGATCATTTCCAGCAGGTCGTCGCCTTCGGAAATCTTGTCACCTTCTTTAACCAGAATCTTGCCAATTTTACCGGCGAAGGGCGATGGAATTTCCATGGTCGCCTTGTCAGATTCCACTGTAACCAACGCGCCTTCTACGTCAACGTCGTCGCCTTCAGACACGTTAAGTTCGATGACCGGAATGTTCTCAAAACCATCCAGACCCGACACTTTCACGATTTCTGTGCGCGTGCCGCCAGATTTTTTCCGCGGCGCCGGCTTGCTGGCGCTGTCTTCCGATTTGGCCGGTGCGTCAGCGCTTTGTGCTTTGGGCGCTGGCTCTGGCTCTGGCGCGCTACTGTCGCCTGCAGCACCATCGGAACTAAGAATACCGACAACGTCGCCCTCTTTGATCTTGTCGCCCACTTTAACGGTGATCTTTACGATCTTACCCGCGCTTGGTGACGGCAACTCGACCGATGCCTTGTCGGTTTCGACCGTCAGAATCGGATCTTCTTCAGCCACTGAGTCACCGGCGTTGACCAGTATTTCAATAACTTCAACTTCATCTGCCCCGCCTAAATCGGGGACCCTGATTTCTTGCTCGCTCATAGCGGTCTCCTTAGCGGTGCGCCGGGTTCGGTTTGTTGCGATCGATTCCGTACTTGCGCATGGCTTCAAGAACCTGCTCGTGCTTGATCTCGCCGTCTTTCGCCAGAGCAGACAGAGCCGCTACGGCAACGTGGTAACGATCAACCTCAAAGAAATCACGCAGTTTTTCACGAGTGTCGCTGCGACCAAAGCCATCCGTACCCAGGGTCAGGAAGGTTTTGGGGATAAACGCCCGTAACTGTTCAGAGTGCAGTTTGATGTAGTCGGTAGACGACACAACCGGGCCCGTCTGGTCTTCCAGGCACTGAGTAACATAGGCTTTACGGCCTTTGTCATCCGGGTGCATCAGGTTCCAGCGCTCTACGTGCTGGCCGTCGCGGGCCAATTCGTTAAAGCTGGTCACACTCCACACATCAGAGCTAATGCCCCAATCGTCTTTCAGCAACTCGGCAGCGGCATTCACTTCGTTCAGGATAGCGCCGGAACCCAGCAGCTGAACCCGCAATTTAGTTTTGCTTTTACCTTTTGCTTCCACCGAACTGAACTTGTACATACCCTTGATGATGCCGTCTGCACAACCTTCAGGCATCGCTGGTTGAACGTAGTTCTCGTTCTCCATGGTGATGTAGTAATAGACGTTCTTGTTCTCTTCGTACATTTCCTTCATGCCGTGATGAATCACCACAGCCATTTCATAGGCGTAAGCCGGATCGTAAGCTTTGCAGTTAGGAATGGTGTTGGCCAGGATATGGCTGTGACCGTCCTGGTGCTGCAAGCCCTCGCCGTTCAGCGTGGTACGCCCTGCGGTGCCGCCAATCAGGAAGCCGCGAGCCTGAATGTCGCCAGCGGCCCAGGCCAGGTCGCCAACGCGCTGGAAACCGAACATGGAATAAAACGCGTAAAACGGAATCAGCGGAAAGTTGTTGTTGCTGTAGGACGTAGCAGCCGCAATCCAGGCCGCCATGGCGCCGCCTTCGTTGATGCCTTCCTGCAGAATCTGACCCTTTTTGTCTTCACGGTAATACATGATCTGGTCGCG
>JBALXR010000014.1:11357-41527 GCA_036960525.1 Marinobacter sp. | reverse complement strand
CGTCAATAAGACCTGGCAGAATAACGGCATTTCGGTAGAACAGCCCTGTGCCACACTCTGGACAGAACGAACGCATAGCAGCACCAGATGAATTGATTGTCTTCGGCACACCAGCTATGACCTTGACCGATGATTCAGGAAACATGGCCCAGGCAACCATTGGTGCGCCAGCACTGCGTTGGCAATCCCTGCAATGACAGACGGCCACCAAATTTGGGCTGCCTGTAATGTCATATTTAATCGATCCACACAAGCATTGACCAGTTTGGTTCATCGTCATTTCCTCGCGAGATGAATAGTGATGTTCTTCTTGATCAGTGACGCATAACGCCTTGCTCAGCGGCGAATTTGTAGCGCAGCGCAAAATTTGTCCGGCAGCAGCAACTTGTTGGGCCTCAAACCCACCGGCGCACCTCAGACCTGTAATTTGTGTATGACTCACCAAACTTTTCGCTCATGAATTGCTCCTCTGGAACGATCTGAAAGCGGTTCATGTAGATGATGAATGCGGGAAGAAAGAGTAAAGAGAAGGCGTTGCCCAAAAACAAGCCCCACCCACATAGGACTAGCAAAAACCCTAAATACATCGGATTTCGGCTATGTCGATATACTCCACGAACCACCAGGTTTGCCGATTGGTCTGGCACGCGTGGGTCTACAGTCGTTTTGGCTACTCTGAATTCCAGGACTCCAAGAACGACGATGAAAACGCCAACGAGAGCAATACCAGCTGATACCCACGCTACGCCGGGGATGGTGAAATATAAATTTGGCGAAATGCGCGAAAAAGCCCACATACTGGCAGCCACTATGGCTACCAATGCAATGGGGGGAACTTTAAGCTCAAGTGCTTTCATGACATCCCTCTTTGATGCCCAACAGTGATTAAATAGAACGCTTCATTATTGTGAAAAACTGACCGCTGTAAAACACCCATAACACCAAATTAAGAGCTTCAGTTTTTCCTATAAAAAACAAAACGCTACAGCGATAAGACTGAAAGACACCCTGTACTAGCGTGACCGCTTCATTATTGCAATAACGAAGCATGCTCTACCCTCCTCACCTCAAGCCCCACCTTTGGGCAGGATTTCAGGCAAGCTCACCACGAATCACAAAATAAAAATCAACGGCCAAAGATGTAGTTGCTACCGGATGCGCAAAGCCAAGAGAAAACAGGATCAATACAGAAGAACTCATCGGCCGTCATCCTTAACAAGTGGATGCGTACATCGTACTAGTACGTACACACTAGACCCTTTTGGCCTTATGACTTCCCCCAAATGATCAAAAAGCGCAAAAAAAAGCCCCCGGCTCTCGCCGAAGGCTTTTCATCAGAACACCGTCTACTTCAACACCAAATCACTTCACCTTAGGGTCCAACTCCCCACGCTCATAAGCTTCGTACATCCGTTCAAGATTAATTGGTCTGATCTTGCTGGCATTACCCGCAGTACCAAACGCTTCATAACGCGCAACACAAATCTCTGACATGGCCACCATGGTGGCTTTCAGAAATTTGCGCGGGTCGAATTCGGCCGGGTTTTCGGCCAGGAAGCGGCGTACTGCGCCGGTGCTGGCCAGGCGCAGGTCGGTGTCTATGTTGATTTTGCGAACACCGTGTTTGATGCCTTCCACGATTTCTTCGACGGGTACGCCGTAGGTCTCGGGGATTTGGCCGCCGTATTGGTTAATGATTTTCAGCCATTCCTGGGGTACAGAGCTAGAGCCGTGCATCACCAGGTGGGTGTCTGGAATGCGCTTGTGGATGGCTTTGATTCGCCCGATATCCAGGGTGTCGCCGGTGGGTGGGCGGCTGAACTTGTAAGCGCCGTGGCTGGTACCAATGGCGATGGCCAGTGCGTCTACGTGGGTTTTCTTGACGAAGTCGGCGGCTTCTTCGGGGTCGGTCAGCATCTGGCTCATGTCCAGGGTGCCTTCGGCGCCTATGCCGTCTTCTTCACCGGCCTGGCCGGTCTCCAGGGAACCCAGGCAGCCCAGCTCGCCTTCTACCGATACGCCACAGGCGTGGGCCATTTCTACTACGCGGCGGGTAACGTCTACGTTGTATTCGTAGTCGGTCGGTGTTTTACCGTCTTCACCCAGGGAGCCGTCCATCATTACCGAGCTGAAGCCCAGCTGAATGGAACGCTGGCACACGGCGGGGCTGGTGCCGTGGTCCTGGTGCATAACCACCGGGATGTGCGGAAACTCTTCAATGGCCGCCAGAATCATGCGGCGCAGGAAGGGGGCACCGGCGTATTTGCGGGCGCCTGCCGAGGCCTGAACAATCACCGGTGAGTCGGTTTTGTCCGCCGCTTCCATAATTGCGCGCATTTGTTCCAGGTTATTCACGTTAAAGGCTGGCACACCGTAACCATGCTCGGCGGCGTGGTCCAGCATTTGCCGCATCGAAATCAGGGCCATTAGGTTGTCTCCTTAAATTGTACAATTGGTTAAATGCGTTTTACGCGCCGCGCTCTTCCAGCATGGCGACTGCGGGCGGGGTTTTGCCTTCTACGAATTCCAGAAAAGCGCCGCCACCGGTAGAGATGTAGGAAATCTTCTCATTTACACCGTACTTGTCAATGGCCGCCACGGTATCACCGCCGCCGGCGAGTGAAAATGCGGCACTGTCGGCGATGGCGTGGGCCAGCACTTTGGTGCCGTTTTCAAACTGGTCGAATTCAAACACACCCACCGGGCCGTTCCATAAGATGGTTTTGGCGTTTTTCAGCAGATCGGCAAACTGGCCGGCTGTTTCAGGGCCCACGTCCAGAATCATGTCGTTTTCGGTGACGTCTGAAACATTGCGGATGGTGGCGGTCGCGGTTTCAGAGAACTCGCTGGCAACCACTACGTCAACCGGTAGCGGAATTTTAACGCGGGAGGCGATGTCTTTGGCAGCATCCAGCAGGTCGTGCTCGCACAGTGACTTGCCTACGGGGTAGCCTGCAGCCGCCAGGAAGGTGTTGGCTATGCCGCCACCGACGATAATCTGGTCGCAGACTTTTTCCAGGGCGTTGAGTACGTCCAGCTTGGTAGACACTTTGGAGCCGCCAACAATGGCAACCACTGGCCTGGCCGGATTATCCAGAGCTTTACCCAGGGCTTCCAGCTCACCCGCCAGCAGCGGGCCAGCACAAGCTTCGGGGGCAAACTTGCCTACGCCGTGGGTAGACGCCTGGGCGCGGTGTGCGGTGCCGAAGGCGTCCATCACGTAAATATCGCAAAGCGCGGCGTATTGCCTGGCCAAGGCTTCGTCGTCTTTCTTTTCGCCTTTGTTGAAGCGCACGTTCTCGAACAGCACCACGTCGCCGTCGGCCAAGTGTAAGTCTTCACCGTTAAGGTAGTCTTTTATCAGGCGCACATTCTGGCCCAAGGCTTTACTCAGGTGCTCGGCCACGGGCTTAAGGGAAGCAGCTTCGTCATACACGCCTTCTTCCGGACGGCCAAGGTGCGACATCAGCATAACTTTGGCGCCGGCGCTTGCAGCCGCTTTAATGGTGGGCAGCGCGGCGCGGATGCGGGCGTCGCTGGTGATGCTGCCGTTTTTCAGCGGTACGTTCAGGTCTTCGCGAATCAGCACGCGCTTGCTTGCCAGGTTCAGGTCGGTCATTTTTTTGATGGCCATACTCGTTTTTTCCTTCAACAGTTCGTCAGCGTCAAATATCAATCAGGTTGTTCGTCAGATCGTGAATCAGATCATAGGTCAGTGCGCGGCCAGCCAGTGCCGGCTGACATCCAGCATGCGGTTGGCAAAGCCCCACTCGTTATCAAACCAGCACAGCACTTTCACCATGGTGCCCCCGGTTACCCGGGTTTGGCCGCCGTCGACCACACCGGAACGGGAGTCGTGGTTGAAGTCGGAGCTTGCCAGCAGTTCGTTGGTGTAACCCAAAATACCCATCAGCGGTAAGGTGGTTGCGGCCCGTTGCAGTATGCCGTTAACGTCGGCAACAGACACCGGCGTGCGCACGTTCAGCACCATATCAATGGCAGACACATTCAGTGTGGGCACGCGCATGGCTACAGAGCTGAAGCGGCCCTGCATGTGGGGCAGCAAGCGCTCAATACCAAGGGCCAGCGCGGTATCGACCGGCACTATGTTGTGCAGCGCGCTGCGAGTGCGGCGCAAATCCTGATGGTGGTACGCATCTATCACCGGCTGGTCGTTCATTGCCGCGTGAATGGTGGTGGTGGTGCCCTGCTCTATGCCCAGCGCATCGTCCAGCACTTTGATCATCGGCACCAGACAATTGGTAGTGCACGAACCCGCAGCCACGATGCGGTCGTCTTTGTCCATTTCAAGGTGATTGATGCCGTACACCACTGTGCGGTCTACATCGGCTTCGGCCGGCTGCGAAAACAGCAGGCGTTTGGCGCCAGCGGCCAGGTGCTGTTCCGCCGTTGCGCGGTCAGAAAACGCACCCGAGCATTCCAATACCAGATCGATTCCCATTTGCTGCCAGGGCAATTCGGCCGGGTCGGTGCTGTTTAAAACACGGATAACGTCGCCATTCACCCACAGGCTGTCGCCTTCTACCGCCACCGTGCCGTGAAAGCGGCCATGGGTGGAGTCGTAACGGGTCAAGTGGGCAATGGTGTCGATGTTTGACAACTCGTTAATCGCGACCACCTGAAAGTGGTCGCGATAGCCGTTTTCATACAGCGCCCGCAGCACGCACTGTCCGATGCGGCCGTAACCGTTAATGGCAACGCGGAAAGGTGCGGGCTGGGTCATCAAACTTCCAGTAGCTCGGCGGCCACGTCCAGAATGTTGTCAACGGTAAAGCCGAATTCCTTGAACAGTTCACCTGCAGGTGCAGATTCACCAAAGGTGGTCATGCCCACAATGCGGCCGTCCAGGCCAACGTACTTGAACCAGTAATCGGCAATGGAGGCTTCCACCGCGATGCGGTTGGTTACCTCTAGCGGCAGTACCTGTTGCTTGTAGTCGGCACTTTGCGCATCAAAGGTGTCGGTCGACGGCATAGACACCACGCGAACGGCTTTGCCTTGTTCACGCAGCTTGGCGGCGACTTCTTGGGTCAGCGCAACTTCGGAACCTGTAGAAATCAGGATCAGCTCTGGCGTGCCTTCGCTGTCTGACAACACATAGGCGCCACGGGCAACGTCAGCAAGCTGTTGCGCAGAACGCGCTTGGTGCGGCAGATTCTGGCGGCTGAATATCAAAGCGGTGGGGCCGTCGGTGCGCTCAAGCGCGGCTTTCCAGGCAACGGCAGATTCAACCGCATCGGCCGGGCGCCAGGTGCTCATGTTGGGCGTGGTGCGCAGACTGGCCAGCTGTTCAACGGGCTGGTGGGTTGGGCCGTCTTCGCCCAGGCCGATGGAGTCGTGGGTGAACACATAGATGGCGCGCTGTTTCATCAAAGCGGCCATGCGCACGGCGTTGCGGCAGTATTCCATGAAGATCAGGAAGGTGGCGCCGTAGGGTACGAAACCGCCGTGCAGAGCCAGGCCATTCATGATGGCGGCCATGCCAAATTCACGTACGCCGTAATTGATGTAGTTGCCGCTGGCGTCTTCTTTGGTGACGGTGTTACAGCCACTCCAGATGGTCAGGTTGGAACCGGCCAGGTCGGCAGAACCGCCCAGGAGTTCCGGCAGCATCGGGCCATAGGTGTTCAAACTGTTCTGGGACGCCTTACGGCTGGCTATGGTTTCGCCTTTGTCCTGAACGCTCTGGATGTAAGCTTGGGCTTTTCCGGAGAAGTCGGCGGGCAGGTCACCGGCCATGCGGCGCAAAAACTCGGCGGCCAGTTCAGGCTCGGCTTTCTGGTACGCGGCGAAGGTGTCGTTCCAGGCGCTTTCGGCGTTCTGGCCTTTTTCTTTTCCGCTCCACTTGGCGTAAATGTCTTCAGGCACTTCAAAGGCGCCATGTTTCCAGCCCAGTGCTTCGCGGGTCAGCACGATTTCGTCTTCACCCAGCGGTGCGCCGTGGGACGATTCGCTGCCCTGCTTGTTGGGCGAGCCAAAACCAATCACGGTTTTGCAGCAAATCAGCGTGGGCTGCCCGGTGTTGGCACGGGCCACTTCAATGGCCGCACTGAGGGAGTCGGCGTTGTGGCCGTCTACATCGGCAATTACTTGCCAGCCGTAAGCTTCAAAACGCTGCGGAGTGTTGTCGGTAAACCAGCCGTCTACTTTACCGTCAATAGAGATGCCGTTGTCGTCGTAGAAGCAGATCAGCTTGCCCAACCCCAGAGTACCAGCCAGTGACGACACTTCGTGGGAAATGCCTTCCATCAGGCAGCCATCGCCTACGAAGGTGTAGGTGTAGTGGTCAACAATATCGTGGCCCGGGCGGTTAAACTGAGCCGCCAGGGTTTTCTCGGCCAGGGCAAAACCCACGGCGTTTGCCAAACCCTGCCCCAAAGGCCCGGTGGTGGTTTCAACACCCGGGGTGTAGCCGTATTCCGGGTGGCCCGGAGTTTTGGAGTGCAGTTGACGGAAGTTTTTGATGTCATCAATGGAAACGTCGTAACCGCTCAGGTGCAGCAGCGAATACTGCAACATGGAACCGTGGCCGTTAGACAGTATAAAGCGGTCACGGTTGGCCCACTGCGGGTTGGCAGGATTGTGGCTTAGGTAATCATTCCACAGCACCTCGGCGATATCAGCCATGCCCATGGGCGCACCCGGATGGCCAGATTTGGCTTTCTGAACCGCATCCATGCTCAGCGCGCGAATGGCGTTGGCGAGATCTTTACGAGAGGGCATTAACATTTCTCCAATGTTTTTCAAGGATGTAGGGACAAATTCCGGTCTGCTGGCCCCGCGTCCACACTGCCATAACAGCGCGACAATAAAGCGACCACAGAGCGCTTAAAATTAAGGCGCATATTTTCGCCGATTACGGTGGGTGGGGGCAAATCGACTTTGCGTTAACAATCTATATCAAAAAACTTTGATATAGTACTTGCCTGACTCAAAAAAGCTCCTTACACTGCATCCCTATGACAAACACCGGCACTGCTATTCCCGACACCGCTCCGGCGGACGCCCTGGCCACGATCTATAAGGCCAGCGGTGATCCTTTGCGCCTGGAAATTATGCGGGTATTACGGCGGGACACGTTTGGCGTGCTGGAGTTGAGCCAACTGTTTGATATGCGCCAATCGGGCATGAGCCATCACTTGAAGGTGATGCACAAGGCCGGCTTGGTGGAGCCACAGCGCGAAGGCAACTCTATTTTTTACCGCCGCCCGTTAAACCTGACCGTGAACACCCTGACCGGACAGACTATTCGCCAAGTTTTTGCCGCCGTTGATAAGGTGCCGATGCCCTTACATTTGCAGGAGAAAATCGACGTGATTCGCGGCCAGCGGGCCGATCAGTCCCAAGTATTTTTCTCCCGCCACGCGGCGCAATTCCGCGAGCAGCAGGAGCTGATTGCACCGTTCGAACTTTACGCCAAGCCCGCAGCAAGGCTGATACGCCAACGCGCGCCCAAAAAGAGTTGGCCAACCGCGCTGGAAATCGGCCCCGGAGACGGCAGCTTTTTACCGGTGTTGTCGCCACTGTGCCATCACTTGGTGGCTCTGGATAACAGCCGCGACATGCTGGCTAAAGCGCAGCAGACCTGTATTGATGAAAAACTAAATAATGTGGATTTGATTGAAGGCGTAACCGACACCCTGCTGGCACGCGGCGATGGTTTTGATCTGATAGTGGCCAATATGGTGCTGCACCACGTACCAAGTCCCGCGGACATTTTTTTAGACGCCGCAGCACTGATGAACAACGGCGCCTGCCTGATTATTAGCGAGCTGTGCCGCCACGATCAGGTATGGGCGCGGGAGAATTGCGGTGACCTGTGGCTGGGCTTTGAGCCTGAAGAGTTAACCGCCTGGGCCGCCGATGCGGGCCTGCAATCCCGCGAATGCATATTTATTGGCCTGCGCAACGGCTTTCAAGTGCAGGTTCGGGAGTTTTGGAAGACCACTGCAAAGCCATAAACACTGGCCTTGCGGCGGGACTGAACATGAATATCAAAAAACTTTGATATAGGTGTAAGTGTTATTACGTATACCTATTCAATCGTTCAATTTTGGACCGCTCATAGAAGGAGCCACCGTTAATGTCTGACTACAGTGTTTTCACATCCGAATCCGTTTCGGAAGGTCATCCGGACAAACTGGCAGACCAGATTTCGGATGCCGTGCTAGACGCCATCCTCACCGAAGACCGGCATGCCCGTGTAGCCTGTGAAACCATGGTGAAAACCGGCGTGGCCATCATTGGTGGTGAAGTGACCACCAGCGCCTGGGTAGACCTGGAAGACCTGGTGCGCGGCGTGATTAAGGACATCGGCTATACATCGTCTGACGTGGGTTATGACGGCGACACCTGCGGCATTATCAATATCATCGGCAAACAGTCGGTGGACATTGCCCAAGGTGTAGACCGCCAGAAACCGGAAGACCAGGGCGCCGGCGATCAAGGCCTGATGTTCGGCTACGCCAGCAATGAAACCGACGTGCTGATGCCCGCCCCCATTACCTTTGCTCACCGCTTGGTAGAGCGCCAGGCCGAAGCTCGCAGAAACGGCATCTTGTCGTGGTTGCGCCCAGACGCAAAAAGCCAGGTGACCTGCCGCTATGAAAACGGCAAGGTTGTGGGCATTGATGCGGTGGTGCTGTCTACCCAGCACGACCCAGATGTCAGCCAGGCTGATCTGAAAGAAGCCGTGATGGAAATGATTGTGAAGAACGTGTTGCCGGCAGAGTTGCTGCACAAGGGCACCCAGTTCCACATCAACCCCACCGGCAAATTCGTGATCGGTGGCCCGGTAGGCGACTGTGGCCTGACTGGACGTAAAATTATTGTAGACACCTACGGCGGCATGGCACGTCACGGCGGCGGTGCCTTTTCCGGCAAAGATCCGTCAAAAGTTGACCGCTCCGCCGCTTACGCTTGCCGCTATGTAGCGAAGAATCTGGTGGCTGCCGGTTTGGCCGAGAAATGCGAAATTCAGGTTTCTTACGCGATTGGTGTGGCACAACCCACGTCTATCTCCGTAAACACCTTCGGCACTGGCAAAATCAGCGATGAAAAGATTATTGAACTGATACGCCAGCACTTTGACCTGCGCCCCTATGCCATTACCAACATGCTGGACCTGCTGCACCCGATGTACCGGAACACAGCAGCCTATGGTCACTTCGGCCGCGAGCCGCAGCAAGTCACCGCAAATGGCGAAACATTTACCACATTCCCGTGGGAAAAAACCGATCGTGCGGCAAGCCTGAAAGACGCAGCCGGCATTTAATCGATAATGAACTGGAGAACACCTGAATGAGCACTCCCGCAGAAAAAATGAACACCGTTGAAGACTTTAAAGTACGTGACATCTCGCTGGCCGCTTGGGGCCGCAAGGAAATCAATATCGCCGAAGGCGAAATGCCGGCACTGATGGCTCTGCGCAACAAGTACAAAGATGAACAACCTTTGGCCGGTGCTAACGTGCTTGGCTGCATCCACATGACCATTCAAACAGCCGTGCTGATTGAAACCCTGATTGAACTGGGTGCTAACGTGCGCTGGTCGTCTTGCAACATCTTCTCTACCCAGGATCAGGCCGCAGCGGCCGTTGCTGCCGTAGGCGTTCCGGTGTTTGCCTGGAAAGGCGAGACCGACGACGAATACGAGTGGTGCCTGCACAAAACCGTCGGCGCAGACGTGGAAGGTTGGGCGCCCAACATGATTCTGGACGACGGCGGTGATTTGACCGAACTGCTGCACAAAGAATACCCGGCCATTCTGGCCAACTGCCACGGCGTGACCGAAGAAACCACCACCGGTGTGCACCGCCTTCAGGAAATGCTGCGCGACGGCACCCTGAAGATTCCGGCCATCAACGTGAATGACTCCGTCACCAAGGCCAAGAACGATAACAAATACGGTTGCCGTCACAGCCTGAATGACGCCATCAAGCGCGCCACCGATCACCTGCTGTCTGGTAAGAAAGCGCTGGTTATTGGCTACGGCGACGTAGGCAAAGGTTCGGCTGCTTCCTTGAACCAGGAAGGCATGATTGTAAAAGTCACCGAAGCCGACCCCATTTGTGCCATGCAGGCCTGCATGGACGGTTTTGAAGTGGTTTCACCGTACATCAACGGCGAAAACGACGGCACCGAAGCCAGCATTGACAAGGCTTTGCTGTCTAAAATCGACATTCTGGTGACCACTACCGGTAACTACGGCGTGTGCGATTCCAACATGCTAAAAGCTCTGCGGTCTGGTGCGGTTGTGTGCAACATCGGTCACTTCGATAACGAAATTGACACCGCGTTCATGCGTAAGAACTGGGAATGGGACGAGGTTAAGCCGCAGGTTCACATTGTGTACCGCAACAAAGCGACTAACGACCACTTGCTTCTGCTGTCTGAAGGCCGCTTGGTGAACCTGGGCAACGCAACCGGTCACCCGTCGCGCATCATGGACGGTTCTTTCGCCAACCAGGTGCTGGCTCAGATGTATCTATTTGAGCGCAAGTTTGCTGACCTTCCGGAAGAAGCCCGCGCTAAAGGCGTGTATGTCCAGGTTCTGCCCAAGCACCTGGATGAAGAAGTGGCTCGTGCCATGGTCGAAGGCTTTGGTGGCGTGATCACCAAGATGACCCAAAAGCAGGCCGACTACATCGGTGTTCCGGTGGAAGGCCCATACAAGCCGGAAAGCTACAAGTACTAGTCATAAAGGCTATCTACACGTACTTGTATAAGCACTAAGCCGCCATGGCGGATGTGATCACGGGCCAGCTTCGGCTGGCCCGGTTCCAACCCTACATTCTGGACAGCAACATGGAATCCCAAAAACAATTCAAGCGGCGGTTCAGTTTCGAGTTCTTCCCGCCCAAAACAGAACAGGGCAAAATAAAACTGCAAGGCGTTCGTGACGAACTGGCCGCAGTAAACCCAGATTTCTTTTCGGTGACGTTTGGTGCCGGTGGTTCTACCCGTGACCGCACACTGGAAACCGTTTTCAGCCTGCATCAACAAGGCATTTCAGCCGCCCCGCACCTGTCTTGCGTTGGTGGCACAAGGGCAGAAATCAGTGAACTGCTCGACACCTACAAAGAAAAAGGCATTAACCGCATTGTGGCGCTTCGCGGCGACCTGCCCTCAGGCATGGGTGCAGCCGGTGAGTTGCGCTACGCCAACGAGTTGGTGACCTTTATCCGCGAGCACAGCGGCGATTATTTCAATCTGGAAGTGGCCGCCTACCCGGAGTTTCATCCTCAGGCCCGCAGCGCCGAGGAAGACCTGAAGAACTTCACACGCAAGGTAGACGCCGGCGCTAACAGCGCTATTACCCAATATTTCTTCAACGCCGACAGCTATTTTTATTTTATCGATCGGCTTGAAAAAGCAGGCGTTACCATTCCTGTAGTTCCCGGCATTATGCCCATCGTTAATTTTTCCAGCCTGGTGCGTTTTTCCGACATGTGCGGCGCCGAAATTCCTCGCTGGATACGCAAACAGCTGGAAGCCTACGGCGACGACAGCGTAAGCATTCGCCAGTTCGGCGAGGAAGTGGTTACCCGCATGTGTGAAAAGCTGCTGAAGGCCGGCGCGCCCGGTTTGCACTTTTACACCCTGAACCAGGTGGAGCCCAGCCTGGGTATCTGGAAAAACCTGGGATTGGGCGAACGCGAAAAAATATCGTTTTAATCGACATAGAACACCCGTAAGAGCTTATAACCATTTGCTAATACGGGTATTTTTTTGCTTATGAAAGGCCTTTCCACGTTTTACGGATTTGATTTTGCACCACTGTCTGAGTAATAGTTTAAAATGTATTGAGTGCAGTTCCGACCATAGCTCTGAACATAAGTTTGAGCACAGCTCTTAACGTAACTCTCGAAATAGCCCCGACAATTCGCTCCGGTTATTTCGTGCCCTTACCGGCTCGGAAAGTTGTTTATATTGCGGCAGCCGGGGTTCTATAAAAACCAAGGAGAAAGCATGAGCACAAAATGGCTTAAAACACTGACTGCTGGTCTGGTTCTGACCGCAGCAGCTGGCACCGTGAGCGCAGAAAAACTAAAAATTGCGACCGACCCCAGCTTTGTACCCTTCGAAATGCTAGACATAGAAACCGGTGAAATGATCGGTTTTGACATGGAAATCATCGCCGAAGTCGCCAAACGGGCTGGTTTTGAATACGACATGAACACCATGGATTTCAACGGCATTATTCCGGCCCTGCAGACTGGCAGTATCGATATTGCTATTGCAGGTATCACCATCACTGAAGCTCGCGAGGAAATCGTCGACTTCTCTGACCCGTACTACGATTCAGGCCTGCGCCTTCTGGTACGCGTTGATAACAACGAAATTCTGGAATTCAAAGATCTTGAAGGCAAAAAGATCGGTTCCAAAATCGGCAGCACCAGCTACGACTACCTGACCGGCAATCTGGAAGATAGCGCCGGCGTAACGCCCTATCCGGGCAGCGCAGACATGTACCTTGCGCTGATGTCCCGCTCTGTTGACGCGGTGTTCTACGACGCCCCCAACGTGGCCTATTTCGCCCGTACCAAAGGCGAAGGCAAAGTAAAAACCGTAGGCGCCCTGTATGAAGGCCAGCAGTATGGTATTGCCCTGAAGGCCGGTAGCGAATGGGTAGACGAAGTGAACACTGCCCTGAAAGAAATTCGTGAAGACGGCACCTATAAAGCCATTTATGACAAATGGTTTGGCCCTCTGCCCGAAGCTAAGTAAGCTCGGGGTTTAACGATCTGTTCTATTGCACCGGGGCCTCGAGCCCCGGTGTTTTATCTCGCTAACTCCCGCGGAGACATTCACTGTGGAATCACAGTTCCAATTTGACTGGCAAGCCGCCATAGATTCCATACCCTTCCTGGCGAAGGGTATTCCTTACACGTTGATGATTTCGTTCGGCGGCCTTGTTATTGGTTTTCTGCTGGGCATTTTTTTTGGCTTGTTAAGCATTAACAAACACTGGTATTTCCGCTGGCCCGCAACGGCTTATATTGAAATATTCCGCGGCACGCCCATTCTGGTGCAGGTGCTGTTCATATTTTATGGTCTACCCGATCTTGTTGGCGGCCCGATTGATCCGCTTGTCGCCGGTATTGCGGCCATCGCCCTGAACTCGGGTGCCTATATTTCCGAAGTGGTTCGTGGTGGCGTGCAGTCTATTGACCGTGGCCAGACCGAAGCCGGCCTGTCTTTGGGCCTGTCCCGCAACCAGAGCTTCTGGTCTATTGTGTGGCCCCAGGCGTTTCGCCGGATGATTCCACCCCTCGGTAACCAGGCCATCGTCAGCATTAAAGACACCTCGCTGTTTTCTGTTATCGGCGTGGGTGAACTGGTTCGCCAGGGCCAGGTGTACATTGCCAATACCTTCACCGCTTTTGAGGTGTACTTTGTAGTGGCCCTTATGTATCTCGCTATAACCCTGTCGCTGTCTATAGTTCTGCGCTACATGGAAAAGCGCGGCCTGGCCTCTGTGTGAAGGAAACTGACTGATGACCCATATTGTGCAGCTCAAACGCATGAACAAATACTTCGGCAAGCTTCACGTGCTGAAAGATATCGATCTGGCCGTAGAAACGGGTGAAGTGGTGGTGATCATCGGCGCCAGCGGCTCCGGCAAATCCACCTTGATCCGCTGCGTGAACGGTCTGGAAGAATTCGAATCTGGCCACCTGGAAGTCGACGGCCATAAACTGGCGCCCAAAGGCGGCAATCAGGAATCCCTGGCTGAAATCCGCAAAGAAGTGGGCATGGTGTTCCAGCAGTTCAACCTGTTCCCTCACCTGTCGGTGAAGAAGAACATCATGCTGGCGCCCATGAAGGTTAAAAGTGCCGATAAAACCGTTGCGAATGCCACTGCAGATCGCTTGCTTGAGCGCGTTGGCATCAGCGATCAGGCCGACAAGTTCCCCAGCCAGCTGTCTGGTGGCCAGCAGCAACGGGTGGCCATTGCTCGCGCCCTGGCGATGGAGCCGCGGGTCATGCTGTTTGACGAACCCACCTCGGCGCTTGACCCGGAAATGGTCGGCGAAGTGCTGGACGTTATGCGCGAACTGGCCAAAGAAGGCATGACCATGATGGTGGTCACCCACGAAATGGGCTTCGCCCGCGAAGTGGCCGACCGGGTGATTTACATCCACGAAGGCCAGATTGTGGAAGAAGGCAAACCCCACGACGTGTTCGACAACCCGCAGAATGAACGTACCCAGGCGTTTCTGTCACGGGTGCTGGCGCACTGATTGTTTGATGGCGTTGAGTTGAAAAATTGAAAAATTGAAAAGCTAAAGAATAACGACAAAGCCCCCGTATTCGGGGGCTTTGTCGTTTTAGGTCGTGCCTCGCTGGCCTGGTCAATATAGCCAGTAGGAACTCCGGCCAAGCCTTACTTGAACACGTCATCTTTTGATGCTAATTTTGATGCACATAATCATCAACTTAAAGATCAGGAGGTGTCATGCGGACAACCGTAACCATCGACGACGAGCTATACCAGCAGGCGCTCAGCATGGCTGATCCCGGCATGGACAAGGCGGAACTGTTTCGGGAAGCAATAAAAGTGTTTGTAAGAACTCGCGCCGCCAAACGCCTGGCGGCACTGGGTGGTACCGCACCCGAAATGCAAGACATCCCTCGCCGCCATGAAGATGCTCCGGCGTCATGAATGTACTGGTTGATACATCCGTCTGGGCGGAGCACTTTCGTCATCGCAATACAACGCTTACCAAGCTGTTGCTCTCAGACAGAGTTCTGACACACCCCATGGTGGTTGCCGAACTCGCTTGCGGCACGCCGCCCTCACCGCGCACACAAACACTCTCTGATATCGGTCTGCTGGAACCGGCGAACCAGGCAAGTATTGCAGAAGTGCGGATTCTGATTGAACAGGAAAAGCTCTACGGTTTAGGTTGCGGCCTGGTAGATATTGCACTTCTGGCGTCTACGTTAATTACACAAGGCGCCGTGCTATGGACCTTTGACAAGCGACTGAAAAGGTTGGCGGAGCGTTTTGATATCCATTACACAGAGCTCAAGCAATAGCACTCATACTAATGCTTTGAGAATTGCATTCGCAATTAGCGCAATAGCAAGCATGCCGAAGAGAAACAGAGCCGGCACTAGCACCCAGGCTTGCCAGATTTTTGGTAAATTGACATCCGGATCCCCGAGTAGCGCTGCTCTTTGCTTGAAGAAAGGGCCGGGGAAGCTTCGCAACAAAATATATGCAAACACGTTACTACTTCTTATAAACCGGCTGATCACCCCCCCGCCATAGCATTCGGGCGGTTGCAATGCCTCCAGCATCGTCAGCAACACGATCTTCAATTAGCACTACATACCTGAACCCTATGGTAATAATAACAAGAAGTGGTAGAAGCCCCAAAAAAAGACTGTAAAAGCCGACATATGCCAAGATGGCAATGGTTTCTTCAGTCACGATTTCGAACCTCGTAAATCAACTGCCCCATGTCTTCACCTGCATCTCCAGAGATCTGGCCGCCCAAAGCACCGCCAATACCAGCAGCAATAATCCCACATGCAACTCCTCCAAGGCCCATAGTGCCCGCCCCGACCACGGTACATAGTAACGGTGCAACATACACTCCAACAGAACCACCGAGGATTGAGCCAACCAAACGCCCAGATTCCGTATGGATCACTTTCTCACACTGCTCAGCTCGACCAATCGAGCACGCCTCGTAGATTTTATAGCCGGTGAGCCCAACATCCAGCGCAATCGCTAAACGCCCCCCTTTTTTGATAAAATCCGCAGCATTAGAAGCTTTCGTGTAATTCGCTCTATAACCCGGAATACTTCCAATACCGGAAGCCTTCCACTCATGAACTATACTCTTAGACGACAACCCCAACGCTCGTTTGAGTTTTGGATCATCGTCTAGTGACATCCCTTTTCGGGCTACTTTGCCAAGCGCGAAATCCAGCTTGGTAAACAGTCGTTTCCGCTGTTCAAAAAACTCCGAATGATTGAGTGAGCCATGCTTGCGCATGGCGGATCCTGATGCAGAACTTCCAGCTCATTCAGAGTCGAGTTGATACTCTTGATTTGCTGGCCAATCATTGTCGCGCCCACACCAAGGCCTGTGGCAGCATTAGACGTCATGACTTCCAGCAAGTCGTAGTGATCGACAACAAACTGGGCCTCTTGGTCACCAAACTGACGGACTTCTGAGTTGACGTGTTGAGCAACCTGCATCAGATCATTTTCTTCAGTCGTGCACTCAAGGCTATTCGGGTCGGCGACGACAATCATTTCGCCAGGTAATGCGCGACTTCCAATACCGGGATTAAGGCGTTCGAAGTTATCCGGTTTAGCGGAAGCATCTCCGTGCAGCATCGTCAGCAGTTCATTTTTAGTCATGGGCCGACGAGCCACATGAAAACCTGGCTCGTTCAAATCCTTATCAGACTTCTCGTTCCAGCCGGGAGACGACGTATTTTTTTGGTCGCGAACGCCCACTAAAGCCCAGAGCTTCATTTGACACTGATGGGTTAGAGGTAGCATCTGTTTTTTGAGGCGTACCAGCTTTCTCTTGTATTGGCGCAGTTTCAGCCACTGCGGCAGAGTTTCTGGCTGACGCTGCCGTCGGTGACACTCCCGAAAATGCCGCCGGCGTATGAGCATCCCCAATCACCACCGAACCCGAGCCAATAGCCACACCGCCACAGGAAATCGCGCTGCCGGTTACGGCCGCCGGTATTCCGTTTATAACAACCGAGGAAGAACCACCAGCAATAACACGGGGATGAGGCGAGTGTTTGGGTTTTGAGTGAGGTGCTAACGGGTCGCCCTGGCGGGCAACGGGCTTGCCATCAATCAATACATCGGGGGAGCCGGCAATCACCGGTGTGGGCGGAAAACCTTCGTGGGCGGAGCCTAAGTCTCCGAGAAGTACCACTGCTTTGCTCATGTCGCATCCTTTGCGTTGAGTTCGTCCTTGTTGAATCATCACCTTTGATCAAGCATTCCTCGCTCCGGCGATGAAGGACCTATCTTATACCGCCTGCTCTCGCTGGCCAAATCACTTGAGCTTACAATGTGATGCTATCGAGCGGCCCGCACCACCAGTCAATCTGCTCCGCACTGTGACCAGGAGATAAACGGCGGGCAAATAACTCGCGGAAGGCGCCGGATTTTCGCCCCCAACCGATTTTTATCATGGTCGCCAACACCTCGGCCTCTTCGTTACTGCGTTCAGTCGCGCTCAAGGCCAAAGCAAAGTGAGCTTTAAATTCTGGTTTTAAGAGCTACGACTTACTTAGGTACCCAGCTTGGTTAA
The DNA here is from genome assembly GCA_036960525.1 of Marinobacter sp. GTDB lineage: Bacteria > Pseudomonadota > Gammaproteobacteria > Pseudomonadales > Oleiphilaceae > Marinobacter. The sequence goes on along the minus strand of JBALXR010000014.1, from coordinate 24,204 downwards.
CTATTAATACAGTGCATGTAAAAGCATCCACCTATAGTTATTAGGATGGGTGTCCATACTGACGATTACAATCAAGGCCATTCATTATAATGGCTATATGGACGGACTTGGTCTACTTTCGTTTAAAGGCGATCAACACTTACAATACGGATCGTTGTGCATTTGCGATGTTCACAAGCCAGTCATCCGACGCGGAGTGTATGATCTAGACTTGACGCCACAGGCACATAGGAAGGAGGTCTCGGATGAATACCATCAGACAGCTGTGGGGTGGGCTCAAGAGGAGCCTTGATCATCGATGCCGGGAGCTTGCCGCTGCACTGGTTCTTATCGCTTTGCCCGCCACAACTCTAGCCCTTCCCGATCTGACGGTACAGCTGCAAGCCCCGAAAACCGCCATGCCCGGAACAGATATCGGCAAGAACCTGACTGTGACTGTCTATAACCGGGGCGACGTTTTGGCTGCCGGTACACGAACTTCCAGCGACGGCTACATGGTGGATCTGTTCATTACCCGGGGAACCATGCCGACTGGGTATGCCCGTTACGATGAACATTATTTTGACGGTGTGTTGCTCAAAGGCGGGCGCATCAGCAACACCATCGATCTTCCCGCACGGCAAAGCATTCGCTATGGCGCTTCAGCCATACTCCCGTCAGACATATCGTCCGGTGGCTACCAGCTATGCGCTCGGGTTGATCCTGGCGCCAAGCAACCGGAAGCCAACGAAACCAACAACACCCGATGCGTAGAATTGCGCGTCATCCAGTTGGCGGTTGTCCACGTTCTTCCCAGCGTTAAGTTGCTGTTACCTGAACACAGGGATACGCGTCTGCAAGTTGTCCAGCCTGACTCCTTTGTGTTGTTGCAGAAACCAGCCACAGAGCCTCAACCCGTAGGCGCTTCTGAGGCAACCAGGACCATCATGGCTGATGGTACGATCGTGATGTCCTGGCCGGACGGATCACAACGCCAACTGAAGCCCAATGGCAAGGTGGTTTATGTGTCCCCGGACGGTCAGATAATGACTCCTTTCGCAATGCAGGTTCAGGGGGCAGAACTGCCGGCGCTGCCGGATTCACTGGGAGACTGGGGCAAAACCCTGGCGAACGACTTATTGCGAATTCTGACCAATATATTAACCGACGCTGAAATGGCGGCCTTTCAAAAAACAGAAGAGGGTAAGGATTACTACGAACTGATCGACTGGCGTTTACGGAGCATTGCGTTTCTGACCGCCTATGGAGAGCAATAATGAGCCGGTGGCTGGCGCTCTTGCTGTCCTGTTTTCTGCTGTGGGGGTTTGTATCAGTAACTCTGGGGCAGGATTCGCCCGAAACCCAAGACACCCGTCGCGTTGATGCTCTGGAACAGGCCCTCAATGACGAAGCGGCCGCAAACGACCAGGTCAAACCCATGTCACCACCGCTGTCCGTTTCAAGGCAATACCTGGATGAGGAGGGCCTGCAAGCCATGCAGGAAGCCTTCAAATCGTACTACCAATATCGGTCTCAGGGTTTTAGACACCGCCAACTTGTATTCGAATGGCAACTGCTATCGTCGAGAATCATCTTTGTAGTGGTGATTGTACTGGTCGGGAGCGGGATCTATTTTTCCTGGCTGCAATTCAGGGCGGACATGAAAAAAGCTGGCAAAGGGGATAATGGGCAAGCGATGTCAACGCTGGAGGCCTCCGCGACCGGCATAAAGGTCAGTTCGCCGGTGCTGGGGGTCATCATTCTCGTAATTTCATTGTTGTTCTTTTACCTCTACCTTCAATACGTCTACCCCATTGAAGAAATACTTTAGTGTGTGGGCACTCAAAAGACCTTTATGAATCTCAGAGTCAGCAGCGAGGGTGTGCTCATGGGTAAGCTCGCGCAACCAATGTTTCGGGCTTTTAATAGTTTAGCGCACCTGAATACTGTGATTGATAAATCCCTGGGGGGGGGGAGGCTAAAGCACTGTGGTCAGTCGGCGCTGTTAACTGTATTATCGCCCAAGGTTAACAGCCGCCAATTTATAACGTCAGAACCATCGCCTTATCGGAGCCCCTCAATGCGCAATGCCGACCTTGTAGCCCGCGATCTTAAGTCCGTGTGGCACCCCTGTACCCAGATGAAAGACCACGAAAGCCTGCCATTGATCCCGATTAAAAAAGGCAAAGGCGTGTGGCTGGAAGATTTCGAAAACAACCGCTATATCGATGCGGTCAGTTCATGGTGGGTAAATCTGTTTGGCCACTCCAACGATCGCATCAACAACGCCATTATCGAGCAAATCGGCCAACTGGAACACGTGATTCTGGCTGGTTTCAGCCACGAGCCGGTGGTTAACTTGTCAGAGCGGCTGATTGAGGTAACGCCGGAAGGGCTTAACAAGTGTTTTTACGCCGACAACGGTTCATCGGCTATCGAAGCGGCGCTGAAGATGAGTTTTCACTACTGGAAAAACCAGGGCCAGCCGAGCAAAAAGAACTTCGTGAATCTGGCCAACAGCTACCACGGTGAAACCTTGGGCGCGCTAGCGCTGGGCGATGTGGCGCTTTACAAAAACACCTACCAGCCATTGTTGATGGAAGTGATTACTGCTCCCTCACCCGACGCCTACCTGAAAGAGCCCGGTGAAACCGACGAAGCCTTCGCCTTGCGCCAGTTCGAGGCGATGGAAGCGCTGCTGGCAGAAAGGCACCATGAAATCAGCGCGGTTGTGGTTGAGCCCCTCATTCAATGCGCCGGCGGCATGCGCATGCACCACCCGGTTTACCACACCAAACTGCGCGAAGCCTGTGACCGTTACGGCGTACATCTGATTGCCGACGAAATTGCCGTGGGCTTTGGCCGCACCGGTACCCTGTTCGCCTGCGAGCAGGCAGGCATCACACCGGATTTCATGTGTTTGTCAAAAGGCCTGACCGCCGGCTACCTGCCATTGTCTGTGGTGCTGACCACTGATACCGTTTACAACGGATTTTACGACGATTACGAAACCATGCGGGCGTTTTTGCACAGCCACAGTTACACCGGCAACCCCATTGGCTGCGCCGTAGCACTGGCAACTCTGGACATTTTCCGTGATGATCGGGTCATCGAGAATAATCGACGCTTATCGACCTGTATGGCTGAGTCGGTCGCTCATCTGGCCGATCACCCCAACGTGGGTGATATTCGCCAACACGGCATGACATTGGCCATTGAAATGGTTAAAAACAAAGCCGACAAAACGCCCTTCCACTGGAAGGAAAGGCGCGGTTTGAAAGTGTACCAGCACTCGCTCACCCGCGAGGCTTTGTTACGCCCACTGGGCAATGTGGTGTATTTTATGCCGCCCTACGTGATCACCGAGGATCAGATTCAGCATCTGGCTCGGGTAGCCACGGAGGGCATTAACATCGCTGTGCGCGACTAGGTCGCGCCTTTAAGGAAAACTGCGTTGCGAATACCACGAATCTACACCGACACCCCGTTACAGGCCGGCGCAGAAGCGCAGCTGGACGACAACGCCGCACAACATGTAGGCCGGGTATTGCGCATGCAACCTGGCCAGGCGCTGAGTTTGTTCAACGGCGATGGCCAGGACTACCCCGCGCTGATTGCCAGCGCCAGCAAGAAAAACGTAACGGTTCAGGTGGAGCAACCCTCTGCAAACAGCCGTGAATCTGCGCTGGAGATCGTGCTCGGGCAAACCCTGTCAAAGGGTGACCGCATGGATTACGCGGTGCAGAAAGCGACGGAAATGGGCGTTACGCGAATCGTGCCTCTTTCCACCGAACGCTGCGATGTACGCCTGAAAGGCGACCGCGAAGACAAGCGCCTGAGCCACTGGCGCTCGGTAGCCATCAGCGCCGCCGAACAATGCGGCCGCGCACGAGTGCCAGACATTCTCCCGGTGATGAACATCACCGAATGGCTGGAATACAGCCAGCGCTGCGATCTGCGCCTGGTGCTGCACCACCGCACCGAACAGTCACTGGATTCGCTGGCAAAGCCCGGCAGCGTTGCCCTGATGATTGGCCCCGAAGGCGGGCTGAGCGCCGACGAAATTGCCCAGGCTGAAAAATCCGGTTTCTTCCCGGTTGCCTTTGGCCCGAGAGTGCTCCGCACGGAAACCGCGCCGGTTGCCGCCATCGCACTCTGCCAGTGGCTGTGGGGTGATTTTGGTGCCTGAGCCCCTTATGTGCTTTACAATGCTGGCCAAATCGCCCACACGCCACACAGTTAAGACGTCCGGATGACAAGCCTGACCACGGCTATCGAACTCCTGCAGTACCTCAGCATCCCGGTAATCGCGGCATTAATCGGCTGGGTCACCAACTGGCTGGCCATTAAAATGACGTTTTATCCCATCGGATTTTTCGGCTGGCCACCGTATCTGGGTTGGCAGGGTATTATTCCCTCCAAAGCCCGCAAAATGGCGCTCATCAGCGTAGACGCTACCATCGCCAAGATTGGCACTGTGCCAGAAATTTTTCAGCAGCTAGACCCCAACGTACTCGCCACCCAACTGACCCACACCATAAACCCTCGACTTGAAGGCTATGTAAACGAGTTGATGATGCGCGAGTCGCCGGCGCTCTGGCAGAGCTTGCCAGGTCCGGCCAAACGCATGGTTTACGAGCGCGCCCGCAAAGCCTTGCCTGCCTTGGTGATGCGGGTTATGGATGACATAGCGCAAAACGCCGAACAGCTGCTAGATATCAAAACCATGGTGATAGACCGGCTCACCGCCGATAAAACCCTGCTCAACCGCATATTTCTGACCTGCGGCTACCGCGAGTTTCACTTTATTGTGAAGTCAGGCCTGTATCTGGGTTTTGGCTTCGGCCTGCTACAGATGCTGCTGTGGTACGTATTTCCAGTGTGGTGGGTGCTGCCGCTGGGCGGATTACTGGTGGGCTTTGCCACCAACTGGATTGCCCTGAACGTTATTTTCCGCCCGCTGTACCCGGTTCGAATTGGCCGTTGGCGCATTCAGGGGCTGTTTCTGAAACGGCAGTCAGAGGTGGCTGAATCTTTCTGCCACATTGTGGCCCACGACATACTCACGGTGGGCAGCATTATAGATGCCATACTGGATGGGCCCCGCGGCGGGCAGGCGCTGGATATCATCAAAGCACGTTTGCGGCCGCTGCTTAACGCAGACGCAGGCGTCAATCAAACTCTGGCTCACATGGCGCTGGGCCCCGTTGCCGCTGCAAGCTTACGCAACCAGCTGGAAAGCAAAGCCGTTGAGCTGTCCCGCAGCGCTTTAAGCCAACCGGCTTTTCAGAAAGACCGTGCAAGAGCCATTGAATCCATTATGGTAGAGCGCATGATGGCGTTGTCGTCCGGCGAGTTTCAGGATTTGCTGCGGCCGTGCTTTCAGGAGGATGAAATCAAACTGATTCTGGTGGGTGCGGCGCTGGGTATGTTGGCAGGTATCGGCCAGCTGCTTCTGGTGTTTGGGCAAGCCTTGGCGTAGGCCATTCAACATGCTGTAAACGTGGGAAAAGTGCCATTTTAGATCTATACTTAAAGCGTCGGATACATTGCATTTGATCTGTTGACACAGCCAGCCACTCGCCCGCACTCTGCTCCGGAGGTTTAAATGCCAGGACTGTTTTCCTGGATTACCGGTTTCTTTAGCCGCGCCAGCACAGCGACGCAGAAGCCAGCCCTCGGCAATGGTTCTCTCCACAAGGGTGACCCCGGCAGCAAAGGCGGTTCCAGTAGCAAAACCAAGGCGGAAACCCATAATACGCTCGCCGAGGCACTGCACCAGCACCTTTTTTGTTGGTTGCTGGATACTCGGCCGCAAACGTTGGGGGCCGGCCTGGAAGACGCGGAGGCGATGATCGAAGCGATGTCGAAGCGCTTACGCGCCGGGAAGCTCAGCGAACTGCCGCGCCAGCCAATGAGCCTGCCTATGTTGATGAGTGCGCTGTCGGATGACACCACCACGCGCCAGAATCTGGGCAATATTATCCTGCGTGATCCAGCGCTCACCGATCAGCTGCTGAAGGTGGCAAACAGCCCCTTTTTTCGCCCCGACACAAACACCATTGAAACCGTGGATCAAGCGATTCTCATGCTGGGCATGAACGGAATTCGCAGCGTTGTTTCAGCCGCACTGATGCGACCAATGATTTCAGCCCGCAACGGCGAGGAAGCAACATTTTCCGCTCGCACATGGCGCTGGGGCATGGCCTGCGCCCGCGCCGCTGAAACTATTGCCCGCATTCAGGGCAAAGACGCCAGCATCTATTTTATGGCGGGGTTGCTGCCGGCCCTGGCTTACATCACGCTTTACCGCGAGGTTCACCGACTGATTCCGGCCGCTGCAGATGGCAAGCTGCCCAAGCCCAAGCCAGCCGCTTTGCACCAGATTCTGATGCACTACCAATGGCCGGTAGCACGGCTAATTGCTAGCACCTGGGGATTGTCTGACCGCTATCAGGGCCTTCTGCACCCCCCGGGAAGCCCTCGTAGCAGCGACGACCTCACCCTAACTGACGGCATTGTGATTGGCACTCGCGAAGCACTGCGACACGGGCGCCAACGCAATCTGGCAGAAGAAGACCTACCGGCACTGGTGCAATTGAACACCAGCGAAATTCAGCGGGTTCAGGCTGCCCTGAAACCCATGCTGGAAGACACCGAAAAGGCTCATGCGGAGCGTGACTGACATACCGATAGCTGACAGAGCATTTATGATACTCTCTGAGCTTTACCGCCCTGCTTATTCGGTTTCAGGTTCTGGCTTCAGATTTTGGCCACTTTCTTTCAGGCTTTGGCCTTGGTCGCCCGCGAGCAGTTCAGCGAAGGTAAGTTCGTCGCCCTTCGTGGATCGGCCAAACAGGCTTTTTGGTAGCAGCACTGGCAACTGGGCCACCACGTTATCTTCATCGTTACGTACGGCCTTGAGTACGTCACCCACCGAAATTCTTTCCAGCGACCTCGCCGGGTGCAGGCAGTCGCCCTGGCTACCTGCGAGCGTCAGCAGTTTGGCGCGGATGAGTTTGTCGCTAACATTACGGGTGACCTCCCCCGGAACTCTGAGCTCGTATTCAACCACTTCCTGCCGCGGCGCGGGCCGGCCCTCATGAAACGGCTTGGCCACCATCCACATCAATGCCAAAGCAACATGTTCCTGCAACTCCGGCGCCAGCTGCACCTGATGGCGCTTGGCCACAGAGCCCGGATTCTGTAGGTAAAAACTCAAACTGGCGCCCAGCAGCAGTATCATCCAGTTTAGATAGATCCAGATCAGCATAATAATGCCGATGGCAAAGCTGGAGTAAATAGCGGCGTATTTGGCAGACCCGGCCACGAACGACGCAAACAGCATCCCGGCCGCTTGCCAGGAAACACCCGCAATCAGGCCCGCCATAAACGCGTACCGCACTTTCACTCGGGTATTGGGAATGAACACATATACAAACGTGAAAGCGCCCACTACCAGAAAGAACGGTGTAAAGCGGCTGATCAGTAAAATAACCGAGCCGAAAGGTTCTATCTCAATCAGGGTTTGCACAAACGCTGAGGAGAAAATGGTGGCGCTGATACCAATGGCAGACACCATCAGCAGCGGCCCCACCATGATAACGCTTAAATAGTTACTGAAGCGCTGCGCCAGAGAGCGCATCTGTGGCACCCGCCAGATCATATTAAACGAGCGCTCTATTTTCTGTACCAGCGAAACCACCGTGTACACCAGAATCGCCAGGCCCACCGAGCCCAGCACACCCACTTTCATATTGTCCACAAAGCCCAGAATGCGCTCTGCCATCTCTATGCCATCGGGGCCCAGCGGCTGGAAGAACTGGTACAGGAACGGTTCCATTTTCTGGTGCACGCCCAGAGCTTTCAACACTGAAAAACTGAGCGCCAGCAACGGCACTATGCTCAGTAATGTGGTGTAAACCAGACTCATGGCGTGCAGAGTCAGCTGGCCGCCGATAAAGTCGCGAATCAGCGCATACAGCGAGCGCCCGGTTTTATAGAGCCAGGTCCAGGGCCAGCTATGCGGCGGATTAGGATTTGCCAGTATCCATTTTTCAGCAGCGGCAAGACGTTCTTGTATTTGAAGAGAGGCCACTTTTCGTCCCGTTGCCAGAATGTGCCGGCGTGTGCCAGAGTGAGAAAGCGCCCCTGCTTGAAACAGGGGCATACAAGTTCAAGTATGGTTCAAATGCGTGCCGGGTCGAAAACCGGCCGCTCGCGCGCAAGAAACTGCACGTTCAGCCGCAGCCGTTTACCAAGAAACAGAATCGTTAGGTCCGCGCTTGATGATGGGCGTTTCGACTTCCCAAGTTGCCAAGCCAGTAGCCAGGTCGGTCAGTGACAGCTGAATGTAATATTCAACTTGCTGCTCTTTACCTGCTTTGTGATTGCGCTGCAGAATCTTGCCCGACAGGCTCAGGTCTGGCGCTATCAAAGTGCCTTTGCGTTGCACACCAGCCTGGTCAAACTCTTCAGAATCACGCAGCTCGCGCACGCGCGCACTCATCTCATCTTCAGCACCATCAAGGCCTACCGCTGTCGTGGTTACAACTTTTCCGGAGCGCAGCAGCGCCACACGGATCTTCTTGGTGAGCTGATCTGTGTCGATACGCTGCATGGTGTCATTAGTAACGCGGCTGACCACCATGATGTAACGCTCGCCATTGGGTTTACTAACGGCGCCGCTGGCAAGCATGTCATCAACGGCCTCGGTGGCCGCTTTTTCGAAATCCCGGTAATCCATGGTCATGGTTACAGGGCCATCGTCAGCAGCCGGGTCGATATATCGGGTAGGCGTCGCGCAGCCGGCGAGCATGAGCATGCTGATACAAAACACAATGGGAAGTTTAAACATACAGAATCCTTATTGCTGGGGCTCACGAAGATGGAGCTGATAATCGGTAACACGGGCGTGGGGCGCCGTTGCGGTGAAATAACGGGTTTGACCGGTTAATAGCGAGACTTTTCGATAGCCCTCGCCAACGCCTTTTACGACCATGCCGTTGGGATCAAACCAGGTCACTTTCCAAGCCAGATCGCCGTTGGAGCGTGCCTCAATAGCGTACTGGATTTGCAACAGGGTTTCTCCGCCAGGCTGAGCAATACGCTGGCTTAGCAGCTCTGTTACGGCCACAAAATAGTTTACTTCCGGGTCGATCTGAAGCTGCTCGCGGTCAATGGCAGCCGCTGTTTCGGCAGGTGGCTGAATAGCGCAACCGGCCAATGCCAGTGCACAACTAAAGGCGATGATCTGTTTTTGAAATCTCATAGCTTGAGTTCTCATAGCTTGTCCCTGATTCGGCTCATTGATTAGCTGTCAGAAAATCCTTCCCCGACAGCTGCACCGTTGATGCCGGGTTACGCCCTTGCAAATCAAGCGTGACAACGCTGGCCGGGCCAGCCAAAGTAGGCCGTTTTACATACAGCAGGGTAAACGGCTGGTCAGGTAGAACAATAGTACCCAAAGAACGGCCATTTGTGCCTATTAGCATTAGTTTACCACTCTCGGGGCGGTCGATCCGAGCGGCCTGCCAGTGGTTAGGCAACGCCTGCCAGCTGCGCAAATCAGCCTGGGTAGTGGCAATGGTCAGCGCTGCTGCACCAAGCTGCCCCCAAACGCCAAACTTTTCGGCGGCTTCGTTCTGGATGACCGCTTTTATCACGGCAGACGACACTGCCCGTGCTAAAACACCGGTAAATCGCTCTTTCATTTCAGTGCGAATCACCGACCCCATGTCCGATATGCGCTCTGTTTGCACCGCACCATCAGCGCCGCCAAGCACGCCCAGGCTCCCCGGAACGGCCGCGCGATCTCTGTATCTGGGCAGTGCAATGCCAAAGTAAGCGGGTGCCTGCTGGTTGCCATGAAAAATAAGCAAAGGCACATCAATCCGGGTCTCTTCCAATACCGGGCCCAGACCGTTTTCATAAACAACCCACACCTGGGGGCCAAGTTCAGCTATCGACTGCTTGCCAGCGGCCAATGCCTCGGCAAATTTGGCGTCACGCTGCAGAACACCACTAGCGCTGTTCATCGCGGCAACACGTGTGAGAGACGTGGCAGATTTCTCGTAATCGGCACGGCCACTGGCGTTAGCCAGGAAGAACAGGCCATGCAAATACGTGCTGGCAGGTACAATAAACTCGGGCAGCACCGACCACTCAGAATCAGCCTCATAGCGCTGCGATACCACATTGCGCAGACTCTGATTATTCAGGCTGTTGCGAACCATAGCGGCCGTGTTTTGCCCGCTCTGCGCCTGCTGGGTCAGCGCCGCCCGCTGTTCGGTGATTTCCTTACTAAAGTATTCAACCGCACGCCGTGTGCGGTCATCCGCCCGATTAAATTCGACACGTGCAAATTCGTTATTGCCCTCAGCCAAAAACGCCAGGCCCTTGTAGGTGTTGACGAGAATCGCCTCCGACATCAGCGCTTGATAATTACGCTCGGAGTCGTTCACCATCAACGCCATAAAAGCTGTTGACGATTTTTCGAGGATATTGGCCAGATCCAGATTCTTCATACCCTTCTCAGCCAAATCATAGGTGTTGGTAGCCTCCTGATAGCGGCCCAACAAACGGTATAGCTCGGCCTGATGCAACAACTCCAGCAAATGCTCATCGGTATCTACAGCTTTACCTTTGGCGGTTTTAAAGCTCACCGCTTGCAACGCAAGGTCATAGTCGCCTACCGCGTAAGCATCATTAAAAGCGTCCATCTGATTTTTTTGCTGGAACGAAGAACACCCCACCGTCAGCGTTGCTAGAAAAGCGACCACCAAAAAACGAAACACAACTTCCACTCAAACACTCCCTGAGCTTACAAGGTGCGGCCAGGGCCGCCCGATTTTGCCTATACTGATACTATTCCTAGAATCATCATACGGCGAAATTCTGCTCCACACGTCAAAAACCAATCGAAAAAGGCAAGATTATGGATCATGAATTCTGGCATGCCCGCTGGGAACGCAAAGAGATCGGATTCCACCAGGAGTCGGTCAATCACTATTTACACGAGCACTGGCCAGACCTGACAGGGCCGGAGAAAAGCCAGGTTCTGGTGCCGCTGTGCGGTAAATCCCATGACATCTGGTGGCTTCACGATCGTGGCCACCCCATTCTGGGAGTAGAACTCAGCAGCATTGCCTGCAAGGATTTTTTTGAAGAAGCCGGCGAAAAAGCAATGGTGACACCCGGTTCGCCGTTTACCCGCTTCTGCCATGACGACACCCTGGAATTGTGGTGCGGTGACTTTTTTCAGCTATCCCCGGCAGACGTGAAAAACGTGGGTTGGGTGTACGACCGTGCTGCGCTAATCGCCTTGCCACCGCCTATGCGCCAGCGCTACGCCAGTCATCTGAGCGCCATCTTGCCTGAGGGCTGCGGCATTCTGCTGATCACCCTGGATTACGACGGCAGTGAAATGACCGGGCCGCCGTTCAACGTGACTGACAACGAGGTATACGAACTGTTCTGCGATGAATTTTCCGTTGAGCACCTGCGCCAGGACAACATGGCAAAAGACGACCCTTTCGCCAAACGCAAAGGCCTGGGTGGCGCCACGGAAAGCGTGTTCCGGTTACACAAACGCTGACTCGGCAGATTTATCATTTTGGCTACGGAACCGCCACCGTTAAGCCACTGTCCAAACTGGCAAAGCTAAACTAAGCTTTTTTAGAGTAAGCCAAAAACAAAAAATAACCCTATAACTAGACATAGCACGCACGGCGAGCTGCGAGCAGTCCGGCCCAGACGGGCGGCAACAACATACTGAATAAGGAATACGCGTTACGAACGGCTAAACCATTGCAAGCGAGGGGCATTCATGAGCATTCTGCAACAGTACAAAAACCGTTATGAAAGGACTCAGGAAGAAGAGTTTTCTCTGGAGGAGTACCTGGAGATCTGCAAGAACGACCCCGGCGCTTACGCCAGCGCTTCCGAGCGTTTATTACTGGCCATTGGCGAACCCGAACTGATAGACACCTCACGTGACACCAGGTTGTCGCGCATTTTTTCTAACAAAGTGATCAAACGCTATCCGGAATTTTCCGAGTTCTACGGAATGGAAGAAGCCGTAGAAAATATCGTGTCCTTCTTTCGCCATTCAGCCCAAGGTCTGGAAGAAAAGAAACAGATTTTATACCTGCTGGGACCGGTAGGCGGTGGTAAGTCGTCACTGGCGGAGAAACTCAAATCACTGGTACAGAAGGTGCCGTTTTACGCCATCAAGGGCTCTCCGGTGAACGAGTCGCCACTGGGCCTGTTTGATCCAGCTGAAGACACCGAAATTCTGCACGAAGAATACGGCATCCCCCCTCGTTATCTAAAAAACATCATGTCGCCTTGGGCCGTGAAGCGCCTGCACGAATTTGGCGGCGATATCAGCCAGTTCCGAGTGGTGAAACGTTACCCGTCCATTCTGGATCAGGTGGCCGTATCCAAAACCGAACCGGGCGACGACAACAACCAGGACATTTCCGCTTTGGTGGGCAAGGTAAATATTCGCATGCTGGAAGACTATTCCCAGGATGACCCGGACGCCTACAGCTTCAGCGGTGGCTTGTGCAAAGCCAACCAGGGCCTGCTTGAATTCGTAGAGATGTTCAAAGCGCCCATCAAAGTTCTGCATCCGCTGCTAACCGCCACCCAGGAAGGCAACTACAACACCACCGAAGGCATGGGATCTGTGCCTTTTGATGGTGTGATTCTGGCTCACTCCAACGAGTCCGAGTGGCAGACCTTCCGTAACAACAAGCACAACGAGGCCTTCCTGGACCGCGTGTACATTGTGAAAGTGCCCTATTGCGTGCGGGTAACCGAAGAAGTTGATATCTATCGCAAGCTGCTGGAAAACAGTTCACTG
>JBALXR010000014.1:0-11258 GCA_036960525.1 Marinobacter sp. | reverse complement strand
TCAGGTGCGCCCTGCGCGCCGGACACCCTCGATATGCTGGCCCAGTTCTCTGTGCTGTCACGCATAAAAGACCCGGATAATTCCAGTATTTTCTCGAAAATGCGAGTCTACGACGGACAGAATATCAAAGACACCGATCCCAAGGCCAAGTCGATTCAGGAATACCGCGACGCCGCCGGTGTGAACGAAGGCATGGAGGGTCTATCTACCCGCTTTGCCTTCAAGATACTGTCGAAGGTATTCAACTTCGACACCAACGAAGTCGCCGCCAATCCGGTGCATCTTCTGTATGTGATTGAGAAGCAGATTGAACAGGAACAGTTCCAGCCCGAGATTCAGGAGCGCTACCTGCGCTACATCAAAGAATTCCTGGCGCCCCACTACGTGCAGTTTATTGGAAAGGAAATTCAGACGGCGTATCTGGAGAGCTACAGCGAATACGGCCAGAACCTGTTCGACCGCTACGTCACCTACGCCGACCTGTGGATTCAGGATCAGGAATTCCGTGATCCGGATACCGGGGAAATTCTGGACAGGGTTTCCATAAACGAAGAACTGGAGAAAATCGAGAAGCCGGCGGGCATCAGCAACCCCAAAGATTTCCGCAACGAGGTGGTCAACTTTGTACTGCGCGCTCGCGCCAACAATCAGGGCGACAACCCGTCCTGGCTGAGCTACGAAAAGCTGCGCAGTGTCATCGAGAAAAAAATGTTCTCGAACACCGAAGATCTGCTGCCGGTGATTTCGTTCAATCCCAAGGCCAGTAATGAAGACCAGAAAAAGCACAAGCAGTTCGTCGACCGGATGGTAGACCGCGGATACACCGAAAAACAGGTGCGGTTGCTGGCCGAGTGGTACCTGCGGGTTCGCAAATCCCATTAACCGGTAACGGGCGCACTATATAAGGAGAGCGTTATGGGAAGCACCCACATTATTGACCGGCGCTTGAACGGTAAAAACAAAAGCGCAGTGAATCGGGAAAGATTCCTGCGCCGTTATCGCCATCATATAAAAAAGGCCGTGGCGGAAGCGGTGAAAAAGCGCTCCATTACCGATGTGGAGCATGGGGAAAGCGTGAGCATCCCTAACCGTGACATTCAGGAACCGATGTTCCACCACGGCCAGGGCGGGCGCCACGACGTGGTGCATCCTGGCAATCAGGAATATATAGCCGGCGATACCATTCCCAAACCGCCCGACGGTGGCGGACAGGGGCAAGGCGATGGCCAGGCCAGCCAAGACGGCGAGGGAATGGATGAATTCGCCTTTCAGATTACCCAGGAAGAGTTTCTGAACTTCTTGTTTGACGATTTGGCGCTGCCCAATCTGGTACGCAAACGTCTGAAGGACACCGAATCGTTCAAATACGTGCGCTCTGGCTTTAGCACTCAGGGGGTGCCCGCCAAGCTGGATGTTATTCGTTCTTTACGCGGAGCCCACGCTCGCCGCCTGGGCTTAGGCGGCGCCCGGCGACGTAAAATTCGCGAACTGGAAGAGCAGCTTGCGGCACTGAAAATTGCGCCCGATGACCTAGACGCTGCGTTCAGCCACGCCGACCAAATTCAGGTTCTGGAGGACGAAATTTCACGGCTGAAAGCCAACGTGAAGCGCATTCCGTTTATTGACGAGATCGACTTACGTTACCGCCAGCACCTGAAGCAACCGCAACCGGCCACCAGCGCTGTGATGTTCTGCCTGATGGACGTGTCAGGCTCCATGACGCAAACCCACAAAGACATCGCTAAACGCTTCTTTATTTTGCTGTACCTGTTCTTGCAGAAGAACTATAAAAAAATCGATGTAGTGTTTATTCGCCACCACACCAGCGCCAAAGAGGTGAACGAAGAAGAGTTTTTCTATTCGCGGGAAACGGGTGGAACCATTGTATCCAGCGCCCTGAAACTGATGCAAAAAATCATCGACAGCCGCTATTCACCGGCCGAGTGGAACATTTACGCCGCCCAGGCATCCGACGGCGACAACTGGAATGACGACTCTCCGGTGTGCAGCAAGCTGTTGGCTGAGAAACTGCTTCCGCTGGTTCAGTATTACGCCTATATCGAGATTACGCCCCAGAATCACCAGATGCTCTGGCACGAATACGAGAAGATTCTGGCGCGTTTTCCGCAAGCATTCGCGATGCAGCAAATTGCCGGTGCCGGCGATATTTACCCGGTCTTCCGCCGGCTGTTCGAGAGGAAAGCCGCATGAGTGAACACGACGACCGCGCACCGCGCGTTGATAACCTGCCCGGGCCGCAAAAGGAATTAAAAGCGCGGGAGCCGATTTCGACGGGGTCAGAATGGACCTTTGACCTGATCCAGCGCTACGACGAAGAAATCGCAAAATGTGCAGCTGAATTCGGTCTGGACACCTACCCCAATCAAGTGGAGGTTATCAGCGCCGAACAGATGATGGACGCTTACAGCTCTGTGGGCATGCCGGTAGGCTACAACCACTGGTCGTTCGGCAAGCAGTTCCTCAATACCTCAAAAGGTTACCAGCGCGGACAAATGGGGCTGGCCTATGAAATTGTCATCAACTCAGACCCGTGTATTGCCTACCTGATGGAAGAGAACACCCTGCCTATGCAGGCGCTGGTGATTGCCCACGCCTGCTATGGCCACAATTCTTTCTTTAAAGGCAACTACCTGTTTCGCACCTGGACCGACGCCAGCGCGATTATTGATTACCTGGTATTTGCCCGCCATTACATCGCCGAATGCGAGGAGCGCCACGGTGTAGACGCGGTGGAAGGAATTTTGGACTCCTGCCACGCGCTGATGAACTACGGGGTAGATCGCTACAAGCGTCCTTCCCCCATTTCCGCCGCCGAGGAAAAGCTGCGCCAGACCGAACGTGAAGAATATCAGCAACGCCGCATCAACGATTTGTGGCGCACTATTCCCCTGCCCACCGATGACGGCGACCCCGAAAGTAAAAAAATGCGTTTCCCGGGGGAGCCCCAGGAAAACATTCTGTATTTCATTGAAAAGAACGCACCTTTGCTGGAAACCTGGCAACGGGAAATTATTCGCATTGTGCGCAAACTGGGCCAGTATTTTTATCCACAGCGGCAAACCCAGGTGATGAATGAAGGCTGGGCGACTTTCTGGCACTACACCCTGATTCATGCCCTGTACGACAAAGGGCTGGTGACAGACGGGTTTATGCTGGAACTGCTGGCCAGCCATACCGCGGTGGTGTATCAGCCGCCGTTCAATAGCCGCTATTATTCAGGTATAAATCCCTACACCTTGGGATTTGCGATCTTTACCGACTTACGCCGACTTTGTGAACAACCCACAAACGAAGACCGCGAATGGTTCCCGGACATTGCCGGCTCCGATTGGCGGGAAACCCTGAATTTCGCCATGAAGAACTTCAAAGACGAAAGTTTTATTCAGCAGTTTCTGTCGCCCAAAGTGATGCGCGATTTAAAACTGTTTGCTATTGAAAACGACGATGAGGAAGACGCCTACCTGGTGACCGCCATTCACGATGAAACCGGCTACCGCACGCTGCGTGAAAAGTTGGCGCGGCAATACAATCTAAGCAGTCGCGAACCGGACATTCAGGTGTGGAACGTGGAATTGCGCGGCGACCGCTCGTTGACCCTGCGCCACACTGTGAACGACCGCAAGCCGTTAGCCCAAGACAGCAAAGAAGTGCTGCGCCACATACACCGGCTGTGGGGCTTTGATGTGCGCCTTCAAAGCGTCAGTGAAGGTGCGGTGGTTGTCGAGTATCAGTGTCCTTCAGCAACAGAAAATGACTGATGGCTGCACTGCTGGCCCTGTTAGACCGCCGGCGGTAACGGCAGCGATACCTGCACGCACAAACCGCCATCGGTGCGGTCGACGAAGCCAAGCGCACCGACGGGCCTTGGGGCTTATCCGCCGAGCAGGATTTGAACTACATCACTGCCAGCATAAACGAAGGCATGCAAAAAATTGAAGAAATCTCCGCCGACTCCCGTGGCAACATCGAAGTGGACGGCAACAAAGCCAATGGCCAAGAGCTGGAAATTGATTACCGCAACGACAGCATGACACCGCGCAAAGTGGAGATAGACGACCGCAGCTAAGTAAAAAACCACTGCTGTCGGCGTTTAGGCGCTGATAGCAGTGTTGCCGTTTCTGCAGAATTTTCTTGTGTCAGCATTCGTTTATCGTGACATTACCTCATATAATGATAGATCAGGGCTCGCCGCCCTTTTTTCATGTTCCAGTTACAGTAGGGGGTGCACACGGAATGAAACGCCTGGCAACATTGGACGCGTCTTGGCTAGCGGTCGAGTCTGACGATACACCCATGCACGTGGGCAACTTGCAGATTTTTAGCCTGCCCGAAAATGCCTCACCTACCTTCACGGGCGACCTGGTCAAAAGCATGAAGCAAGCCGGTAATATTGAGCTTCCCTGGGGCTGCAAGCTGGTATGGCCAAGTTTTCTGGGCCGCGTTCTGGCGCCGACATGGAAGTATGACAAACACATTGATCTGGATTATCACGTACGCCATTCGGCCTTGCCAAAACCCGGCGGTGAACGCGAACTGGGGGTACTGGTATCGCGCCTGCACTCCAACCCGCTGGACCTGTCGCGGCCGCTGTGGGAATGCCACATGATTGAAGGGCTGGAACACAACCGTTTTGCCCTGTACACGAAGATGCATCACTGCATGATTGACGGCATAAGCGGCGTGCGCCTGATGCAACGGGTGCTAAGCAAATCCCCCGACGAGCGTGACATGCTGCCGCCCTGGTCAGTTCGCCCGGAAAGCAGGCGCGGCAACAAGACCGACAGCGAAGCCAGCGTGCCGGGCGCCATTTCCCAAGCTATGGGCGCCCTCAAACTGCAATTGGATCTGGCGCCACGGCTATTGCAAGCAAGCAGTCGCCTGATTCACTCGGTACGCCATCCGGAAGACGGTCTGACCGCACCCTTCACCGGGCCGGTTTCCAAAATCAACCATCGGGTTACCGGCCAGCGTCGCTTCGCCACCCAGCAATACCCGTTGGAAGATATGAAAGCCATGGCCCGCGCCTCGGGCAGCTCGATGAACGACATTGTGTTGTATTTGTGCGGCACAGCGCTGAGGCGCTTTCTGCTGGAACAGGACGATTTGCCTAAAACATCATTAACAGCAGGCATACCTGTCAACATTCGCCCGGCGGATGACGAGGGCACCGGCACCCAGATCAGCTTCATGATTGCTGCCCTGGCCACCAACGAACCTGACCCGTTAACGCGCTTGAAACACATCAAAGAATCCTCGTGCAAGGCCAAAGAGCACTTGCAAAAGTTGCCTAAAAAAGCATTGACCCAATACACCATGATGCTGATGTCGCCCTACATATTGCAGCTGATGTCTGGACTGGGCGGGCGCATGCGGCCGGTATTTAACGTAACCATCTCCAACGTTCCGGGGCCCACCGAGGACCTTTATTACGAAGGCGCCAAATTGGAAGCCATGTATCCGGTGTCGCTGATCACCCACGGTGGAGCCCTGAACATTACTTGCCTAAGCTATGCCGGATCGTTGAACTTTGGCTTTACCGGTTGCCGCGATACCTTACCCAGCATGCAAAAACTCGCGGTGTATACCGGGGAAGCATTGGAAGAGCTCAGAACCCTGCTGTTACCGCCAAAGAAAAAGCCCAGCCCACGAACGCCTAAAACGGCTGCAAAAAAGAAGCCGGCCGCGAAAAGCGACGCTAGCTGATCTGCAGCAGCCGCAGCAACTGCGATTGCTGCGGCTGGCGCACCACATCGGCAAGGGTGTAGGTATCCAGGGTCGCTAAAAAGGCTTGTAAGGCTTCCCGTAACATCGATTGCAAACCGCAAACCGGGGTAATGCAACACTGATTGTTCGCGGAAAAGCACTCCACCAAATTGAAATCCGGCTCGGTATCGCGCACTAGAGCACCAATATTGATGGAACTCGGCAAACGCCGCAGCCGCATACCGCCGTTTTTGCCTCTTACTGTTTCTATGTAGCCCTTAAGGTTGAGCTGATGCACCACCTTCATCAGGTGGTTTTTGGAAATATCATAGGCATCGGCTACGTCCTGAATGGTAACCAGCCGGTCGCCACACGCCGCCAGGTAAACCAGCACTCGCAGCGAATAATCGGTATAACGGGTGATCTGCATAAACAACTCCGGCTAACATGCAACAGACATCAATAAGTCGGACAGGGCAGCAAATAGCATGCAACGGCCACCAGCGTAATCCCCACGATCATTAGAGCAAGCGTCCCCGCGCCTCGCCAGAACAAAAAAACCCAGCTTAAGGTCATCGTCGAGCAGGCCAGCATTTTGGCGCTGGCCAGAACGGCTTGACGGGCGCGCTATTGGCACAAAAAAACATCTTTTCCATCTTTTCATCATCTGCCATTCTTAAACATCTACTTTATATATATCTTAAAGAAAAGCACCATTTCCCTGACCTGCGAATGATCTAAGTGATGTGCGCGCAAACGTCAGGCAAAGCTACCCCGCCGAAGGTATCGGATTTCACGCTCCGATCTGCGATACTATGTGCTATAACTTTTTAAAAAGTCGAACTGGCTGCCACGGGAACTGTGCCAATGTCTAACAATAAGCTGACAGATCGCTTCGGGCGCACCATCAATTACGTACGTTTATCTGTGACCGACCGCTGCGACTTTCGCTGTGTTTATTGCATGGCGGAAGACATGACCTTTCTGCCCCGCCAACAAGTGCTTACCCTGGAAGAAATCGCCAGGCTGGCCCATAATTTTGTGGAGCTGGGCACCGAAAAAATTCGCCTGACCGGCGGTGAGCCACTGGTACGAAAAGGCATTGTTGATCTGGTGGAAGAAATCGGCGGTTATGGCCTGCGTGATTTCGCCATGACCACCAACGGCAATCAGCTGTCCACCATGGCAGAACCGCTTCGTAAAGCAGGGCTTCATCGCCTGAATATCAGCCTGGACTCGCTAGACGCCGATAAATTTCGAAGCATTACCCGCACCGGCAAACTGTCGCAGGTGCTTGATGGCATAGACGCAGCCCGCGAGGCCGGCTTCCGTGGTATTAAACTGAACACGGTGGTGATGAAAGGCCGTAACGATCAGGATATACCCGAACTGGTTGAATACGCCCGCCGCAAGCAGGTAGATATCACCTTTATTGAAGAAATGCCTCTAGGCGAAATTTCAGAACACGATCGCGGTGAATCCCTTTGCACCAGCGACGAAGTGCGCGAGATCATCACCCGTCATCACGAACTGCTGCCTGCCACCGCGGACTCCGGCGGCCCGGCGCGCTATTACCGCATGACCGACAGCCCGATTCAGGTCGGCTTTATTTCTCCCCATTCCCACAACTTCTGTTCTACCTGCAACCGGGTACGGGTTACGGTGGAGGGCCGTCTTCTGCTATGTCTGGGCAACGAACACTCTGTGGACCTGCGACGAGTACTGCGCGCCAACCCCACTTCTGACCAACCTCTGCAGGATGCCATCGCCCAGGCAATGGATCTGAAACCGGAAAAACACCACTTTTCCGTTAATGGCGAGGTGCAGGTGCTGCGCTTTATGAACATGACCGGCGGCTAAGGTGGGCCCGGTCGCACGTCAAACACGCTTCAGGCACGATGGATGTAAATCAAAGCACTGGCAGAACCAAAAAACTCCGCAATCGCGGGGTTTTTTATTGTCTGGAGCACACTAACACCGCTTATTTTTCACACAAATTTTGCGCGTTTGCTATGCTCATCTGACGAGACTTTTTAACAAGACCAATAATAAAACGCCATGCAACACTATCAAACCGATGTCGCCGTGATCGGTGCCGGCCTGGGCGGCATTGTAACCGCGCTGGAACTTTTAGATTGCGGGCATACCGTTACATTACTGGACGGCTCGCCAGATGCCATTGGTTAACGGCTTCCACACCCACGACTTGTGCAAAACCGTTGGCAACCTGCCCGGCCAATACTCCTGGCAGGTGATGAACTACCGCATTGCCGTGCGTGAACTGGCTGCATCCGGCACCGACGCCAACCCCGATTTTCGCGATAAAAAACTGCTGCGCATCGTGTGGCATGCGTTGCGCGGCGGCGACCCAAAACTAACCGACTGGCTGATCAAGAAATGCCCCGACGTAATCAGCGCAGAAAACCCCACTGAACTGATCGAGCGCATGAACGCTCTCACCGGTGGTTCATACATAGACCAGGACGGCATGCTTGCAGACATCCACTCCTACGACAGCAATATCGCCCGCGGAAAAAAACTGCACAACGACGATCAGCTCCGCCGCTTACAACAGCTGCGACAATGGATGCCCGATCGGATGCGCACCTGCAACATGCAGCCCATACTAGACCCAAAAGCCGGCCCACTGATCGCCATTCGCGAACGCCTGATCAGCCGCAAAAGCCTGGGTGGCATACAAACCGACACCTGCTCAAGAGTACTCTCAACAAACGGCAATCCCATTGCCCGGGCTATACGCCGCCGGTGAGGCGGCCGGATTTGGTGGCGGAGGCATCAGCGGTATACGCTCACTGGAAGGCACGTTTCTATCAAACTGCATACAGAACGGAAGAAGAGCTGCGCAGAGTATTGCAGGAAAAATATGAACACAGCTGCCGCCC
The DNA here is from genome assembly GCA_036960525.1 of Marinobacter sp. GTDB lineage: Bacteria > Pseudomonadota > Gammaproteobacteria > Pseudomonadales > Oleiphilaceae > Marinobacter. The sequence goes on along the minus strand of JBALXR010000014.1, from coordinate 2,631 downwards.
AAAGCGTTGTCAGCAAAAGGCGGTAAGAGCAAAATTTCAGGATAGGAGACGGTTGGCGCTGCCCAGTTTGAAGGTGAGTTCAAACCACCCCAGTCTGGTGCAGCAACATCGCTGCAAACTTCCGGAAAAGGCAAAAAATGAAAAAAACAGGCGCTACGCTAGTAAGACACGCACTGGAACAACTGGGCATTCGCCACACATTTGGCATACCAGGCGTGCACACCACTGAAATTTACGACGAACTGAACCGCTCCGAAACCGTAACGCCAGTGCTTGTCACCCACGAATGCGGCGGCGCGTTCATGGCCGACGCCGTCAGCCGAAGCGGCGCCGATATTGGCACCCTGCTGATCGTACCGGCTGCCGGCGTAACCCACGCCGCCAGCGGCATTGGCGAGGCCGGTATAGACGGCATCCCCATGCTGATTATTTCAGGTGGCATAAATTCCGCCAGCGGCCACCGCTATCAGTTGCACGAAATGGACCAGCACGCGTTGCTGAAACCCATCACCAAACAAACTTGGCGAGTAGCCAGCCACCGCGACATCATCCCCACGCTTTACCAGGCTTATAACACCGCCATCAGTGGCGAACCCGGGCCGGTGTTTGTGGAAATACCCTACAACATCAGCAATTTTTTGGGCGATGTCGACGACATGCTCGCTTACCAGAAGCCACACGCCCACCCCCTGCCCGACCAGGCTCAAATAGATACCGCAGCGAAAGCGCTGATCGCCGCGCGCCAGCCCGGAATTTTCGCCGGCTGGGGCGCAGTAGACGCACAATCGGCACTGATCGAACTGGCCGAGCACCTTGGCGCCGCGGTTGCCACCACCCTGCAAGGCCTGAGCGCCTTCCCCGGCGACCACGCCCTGCACACCGGCATGGGCATGGGCAATTACGCCGTGCCGGCCGCCGCCAATGCCTTTGCCAAGATCGACTGCCTACTCGCCATCGGCACGCGTTTCGCGGAAATACCCACCGGCAGCTACGGTATAAAACCACCGAAAAACCTGATCCACCTTGACATAAACCCGCAGGTGTTCAGCGCCAACTACCCTGCCAGCATCACCCTGGAGGGCGACGCCAAAAGCCTGTTACCGGCGTTGCTTGCAGCCGTAAAAGCCCAAAAATCAGAAGCGGCAGACAGCACTGACTTGGCGAAACAGATTGCCGCAGACAAAGCCGCTTATCGCAAAGAATGGATGGATCACGACAGTGGTGACCGGGTGAATCCGGAACTGTTTTTCAGCCAGCTAAGTCAACGCCTGGATGACGACGCCATTGTGGTAGCAGACGACGGCAACCATACGTTTCTGGTGGCCGAACTGATGCCCATACTGGGGCCAAGAAACTACATGTCCCCCAGCGACTTCAACGCCATGGGCTACTGCGTGCCCGGCGCGATTGGCGCCAAACTGGCCAACCCGCAACGGCAGGTAGTAGGAATAGTAGGAGATGGCGCATTATTGATGACGGGCATGGAGCTGGTGACCGCGGTACGCCAGCAAACCGGCGTGATGATCTTCGTCTTCAACGACGGCGAACTGTCGCAGATCGCGCAGGCCCAACAAATTCCCTACAACCAGAAAACCTGCACCGTACTGGGCCTGGTGAATTACCAGGCGTTCGCCCAGGCCTGCGGCGCAGACTATGTTTCCATGGCCGGTAACGAAGATGTCGGTGATGCGCTAGACAACGCTCTTGCCAGAGCAGCAGCCGGGCATCCTGTGCTGGTGGATGTACGAATCGACTACAGCAAGCCCACCCGCTTTACTCAAGGCGTAGTAAAAACCAACCTGGCCCGAATGGCCACTCGGGACAAAGTGCGAATTGTAGGAAGAGCTTTGTGGCGAAGAGTAAAGCCGTAAGACGATAAAAGCACGAAACTCGATGACCGGCTGGCGGACTGGTTCTTTTGCCAAGGCCGCCAATGGCCGCTATTACAATCAGATGATTCGCGAAAACCGCTGGGTAGCGCCTTCTTTGCGATAGGCATCAAAAATCTGACAGATGGCACGAATCAGCAGCCTTCCAGCGGGCTGAACCTGCAACACGCGTCCGTTATCTGCAATTAACTCGTCGGCCGTCATCGGCTTCAGGCGAGACAGTTCATCCGCAAAATACTGGTCAAAATCCTCGTTCCAATAGGCGAAAAATTGCTGACGATCCAGACGGAACTGGCAGATTAGCTGGCCAATGACCCAGCGCCGCAGGCGGTCATCGCGGGTTAAGTTCACGCCTTTGGTGATGGCCAGCTGGCCTGAATCTATCGCGGCCTCCCAGGATGGCAGGTCGTGGTTGTTCTGGAAGTATGCGTCATCGGTCTGGCCAATGGCCGACACACCCAGCGACACCAGATCGCAATCCGAGTGGGTGGTGTAACCCTGGAAATTGCGATGCAGGCGACCGGCGCGCTGCGCCACCGCCAGGCTGTCATCCGGCTTGGCAAAGTGATCCATACCGATGTATTCGTAGCCGGCATCCAGCAATCGATTAATAGTGTTGTGCAAAATGCTCAGCTTTTGCTGCGGCGTGGGCATAGTGTCGCCCTTAAGCCGTGTTTGCGGGTAGAACCGCTCTGGCAGATGGGCGTAGCTGAACACCGACAGCCGGTCCGGCGACATATCG
>JBALXR010000149.1:0-4605 GCA_036960525.1 Marinobacter sp. | reverse complement strand
TGACCCGCTGGGGGCGGGCTGGAATATCATCCAGTCTAAAACCGCTATCGGTTCCGGTGGCTACGATGGCAAGGGTTGGCTGCACGGCACCCAGTCGCATTTGGAATTTCTGCCCGAAAGTCACACTGACTTCATCGTGGCGGTGCTGGCTGAAGAGTTTGGCTTTGTCGGCATGCTGGTTTTGCTAACGGTGTATTTTTTGATTATTCTGCGCTGCCTTTACATTGCAGTTTCTGCTCAGGATTCGTTTAGTCGCTTGCTGGCAGGAGCATTGACCATGACGTTTTTCATTTATATTTTTGTCAATATTGGTATGGTCAGCGGTATGTTGCCGGTGGTCGGCGTGCCGCTGCCCCTAGTCAGTTACGGCGGTACCTCCGGGGTTACTCTTATGGCGGCCTTCGGGGTGTTGATGTCGATTCACACCCACCGCCGCATGATCTGTTCGTGAACAGTTCCGGATCGAAACCATGGCTGCCTGGTAATGGCGTAGTACCAGCTGCAGCCGTTAGAATAGGGCGGTGTCCGTTTTTGCGGTTTCCAATTATGGGGGATATCCCACTGTGATCATTAAGTCTGCCCTGTGGGTACTGTTGGCGGGGGCTCTGGCCATGCTGGCAGGTTGTGCCTCTGCTCCCTCGGAAAAAGACCATTCCGGCCGTTATACGATCCGCCAGGATCGCGCGCCTGACGGCAATTTTGACGCCTCTGGGTTAAAAGATGCGCAACCGCGCTTCGAAGAGCCGAGGCGGGCAGGCAACACATCGCCTTACACCGTGTGGGGCAAAAAATACAGCGTGATGGACGATAACGACGGTTACGTGGCCGAGGGTATGGCAAGCTGGTACGGTGAAAAATTTCACGGTCACAAAACCTCGAACGGCGAAGTGTTCGATATGTACCAGATGACCGCTGCCCACAAATCACTACGCATTCCCAGTTACGCGCGGGTGACCAACCTTGCCAACGGCCGCTCTGTCATTGTGCGGGTAAATGACCGTGGGCCCTTTCATGGCGACCGGATGATCGATTTATCTTACGCGGCAGCCAAACGACTGGGTTACCAAGGCCAAGGTGTTGCAAAAGTGGAGGTAGCGGCGATAACAGTGAGCCCGGACGGCACCATGCTTGTGGCCAATAAACCGTTTGGTAGCGCCGGCAGTGCTCAAGTGTCAGCTGTGAAAAAGCCGACGGGCTATTCAGAGCCCAAGCCAGAACGTTCGGATAGCGTAACAGCGGTTGCGCCTGCTGCGCAGGGTGTGTTCGTGCAGTTGGCGTCATTTTCGAGCAACGTTGCGGCCGAAAATCTGATCCGAAAAGTTCAAAATAAGGTGCAGACACCCATGCGGGTTAAAGTGGCTGACACGGGTAGCGGACGTTTTCACCGCGTTCAGGCTGGTCCCTTCAACAATGAACAGAGCGCCCTGCAAGCCCAACAGTTGCTGCAGACCTACGGCTTTTATCAAACCATTTTGCTGACGGACTCTCGTTGACGGATTCTCATTAACGAACCTGTCGCTGACCAATTCGCGCTGGCTGATTCAGGCAGAAGATCCACGCGAAAAAGTCGCCGGTAAATCTTATCCATACACTGACTGATAAATGAAAAAAACCATGGCTTTTATATCTCTGTTCCGTTCCGCTTTGTTTGTATACACATTGTTGCTGGCCGTTGCCGGCAACGCTCTGGCCCAGACCGTACTGATACCGGCACCGCCGCAGATTGCTGGCAGTTCTTACGTGTTGATGGAGCCCAAAAGCGGGCACGTCATTATGGAAAACAACAGCAGTGAGCGCTTGCCGCCCGCCAGCCTGACTAAAATGATGACCGCGTACATCGTTGAGCGCGAGCTAGATGAGGGCCGTATTGCCATGAGCGACATGGTGCCCATCAGCGTTACTGCATGGCAAACCGGAGGTTCCCGCACATTTGTGCGTGAAGGCACCAGCGTAACGGTAGAAGATTTGTTACGTGGGGTAGTGATTCAGTCCGGTAACGACGCTTCGGTGGCCTTGGCGGAATTTGTTGCCGGTAGCGAGGGCGCGTTTGTCGACATCATGAATCAGCAGTCCGAACTCCTTGGCATGACCAATACCAATTTCGAGAACGCCACCGGATTGCCGTCACCCAACCACTATTCAACGGCTCATGACTTGGCTCTTTTGGCCCAAGCCACGATCAACGATTACCCCGAAACCTATCCGATTTACGCTGAAAAGCACTTTACCTTCAACAACATTCGCCAACCAAATCGCAACAGTTTGCTGTGGCGTGACAACAGCGTAGACGGGCTGAAAACTGGCCATACCGAAGAAGCCGGATATTGTCTGGTAGCTTCGGCACAACGCGATGAAACCCGGTTCATAGCGGTGGTAATGGGCGCTCGCAGTGCGGAGTCGCGCTCACAAGAAGTGCAAAAAATGCTGAACTATGGCTTTCGTTACTACCAGAGCGAGCGCCTGTTCAGCGCCGGCCAGGAGCTGATTCAGTCGCCGGTCTGGGGTGGTACTGCCAACACATTGTCGGTTGGCGTGCGCGAACACGTGTATGTAACCATTTCCCGCGGCACCCGCAACCAGCTGGAGTCTGTGATAGATCTGGACTCCGTAGTGAAAGCGCCCGTCAGTGCTGGCGACGAGCTGGGCCGCATCAAAGTTTCGTTCCAGGGCGAGGTGCTGGTAGACCAGCCCGTGCTGGCGCTGGTGGATGTGCCTGACGGCGGGTTTTTCAAGCGTATCTGGGACATGGTAAAGCTGTTTTTTGTACAGTTGTTCCAGTAAGCCACAACGTCATAGCCGGACAGTAAGATGAGCGACGAAAAAGCGCCAAAAATAGAATTTCCCTGCGATTACGCGATCAAGGTGATTGGTAATGCAGCTCCGGATTTCAGGGAGTTTGTGCTAGCAGTGGTTGAACGTCATGCGCCGAGGCTGGATGCTAGTACCGTGACCTTAAACGACAGCCGTAACGGCCGCTTCTGTTCGGTGCGGCTGACCATGGTTGCAACTGGTGAGCCACAACTGCAGGCGCTGTTTAACGAGCTCAAAGCCAGCGGCCGCGTGCATATGGTGCTGTAACCGTGAGCCACCTGATCGTGCGCTCTTTGGGCGAACAGCCCTACCTGGAAACCTGGCACGCTATGCAGGCATTTACCGCCAGCCGCGACAAAAACAGCGCTGACGAGCTCTGGTGCCTGCAGCACCCGGCGGTTTATACCCAAGGGCAGGCGGGTAAGGCCGAGCATATTCTGGCGCCTGGTGACATACCGGTGGTTCAGGTAGATCGAGGTGGCCAAGTGACATACCACGGCCCGGGCCAACTGGTGATTTATTTGCTGATTGATCTAACTCGCAGTGCTCTGGGTATTCGCGCGCTGGTCGGCCATATTGAACAATCCATCGTAAACACTCTTGCATTGCTGGGTATAAATGCCGCGCCGCGAGCCGATGCGCCGGGTGTTTATGTGGACGGCGCGAAAATTGCTTCGCTAGGTTTGCGTGTACGTCGCGGTTGCTCATTTCACGGCTTGGCGCTGAATGTTGCCATGGATATGGAACCCTTCATGCGAATCAACCCGTGTGGCTATGCCGGTCTGGCGATGTGCCAGGTTCAGGATTTTGCGCAGCACGCCACATTTGCACAAACAGAGCAGCAGCTTGCTGAACAACTGATTGCCGCTTTGGGCCATAGCTTCACAGGCGAGGGCTCGGTAAGCTGGCAGCAGGGCTGGTAAATCTGCGCCGAGACGAGACAGCGGTAGGCTAAAAAACATTCGAATCAGTAAATAGTGACGTTAAAGAGCAGTTGAGTGAGTATCGAAGTGAAAGAGTATTTAAGTTCGAGATATTTAGAGCTAGAGATATTTAGGGCTGGAGAGTATTTATGGCAAAAAAGGGATCAGACAATTCTGTCTCACGCATAAAAACCGGCAGCTTCGAACGCAGGCTTAGCCTCACCCGTGCTGGCCTGTTTGCCGGCACCCGCATGGCTTCCCACATGGCGACCAATTGGCTGGGTAGTAAGGATCGCCGCGAACAACGTCACAAAGCCATGCTGTCCTCTCAGGCCCGCTTTCTGGTGGACGAGCTAGGACAGTTAAAAGGTAGTGTGGTCAAGATTGGCCAGGTGATGGCCTTGTACGGCGAGCATTTTCTACCCGATGAAGTGACCGAAGCCCTGCATACTCTGGAAGACCAGACCACCTCTTTGGCGTGGCCGGCCATCGAGCGTGTGTTGCAATCGGAATTGGGCAATGAGCGCCTGGCTCAGCTGGACATTGAGCCTCAGCCAATTGGCGCCGCTTCGCTAGGCCAAGTTCACCGCGCCCGGCGCTTGAGTGATGGTCTTGAGCTGGTGCTAAAAGTGCAGTACCCCGGTGTGGGTGATGCGGTCGACAGCGATCTAAACGCCGTTGCCAAGCTGCTAAAAATGGCCCGCTTGGTCAATTTTGGCCCTGAATTCGACGACTGGCTGGAAGAAGTGCGGGTAATGATGCACCGCGAGGTAGATTACCGCCTGGAGGCGGACACCACCGAGCGTTTTCGTCAAATGCTGCTAGACGACACGCGTTTTATTGTGCCGCGGGTGCTGCCGGAATACTCCAG
>JBALXR010000148.1:0-4649 GCA_036960525.1 Marinobacter sp. | reverse complement strand
CCTGGCGCTTCTTCAGGGCAGACACCAGTTCTGCCTCGGGCCGGGAAATTCCGCAGGTGTTCATTAGGTCGTCAATATCGGCGCCAAGATCAACCAGTCGTGCGGCTTCGTCATAAGACACCCGCAATGGATCGTTCTGGCGCATTTCTTCGATGGTGGTTCGCAGTTCGTGCAGTTGACGCTCGCAGGCGACCAAACGCTGACCTACCCCCATGCCGGTGCTGGCAGTGGCATGCAGTTCGCGACCAAGAATGTCACAGCGACTTTTTAGGGCCGCCTGCAACCCCCGTAGCTGCCGCCCTTGCAAGACAATTTGCGCGACCAGCAAAGACAGAGCTGTAGCGACCAGAATCCAGGGCACCCATTGGGGAGTCTCGGCAAATACATCAGCAAACATAGCAACGTCTCCTTGGTGTGCTTCCGGGCGTCGATCTGCGTTCACTGCCGGCCTAAGACCTTACAGCGTCGAGATATCCGCCCATTCGTGATCTGTCAGCATCTTGTCAAACTCGACCAGAATGATCAGTTCGCCATTTTTGTTACATACGCCCTGAATAAAGCGTGCACTTTCTTCGCTGCCCACATTGGGCGCGGTTTCAATTTCACTGGACTTGAGGTAAACCACCTCGGCCACCGAATCCACCAGAATTCCCATTACCTGATCGGCAGACTCCATCACCACAATACGGCTGGCGTCGGTGATGTCGGCATCGTTCAAGCCAAAACGCCGACGGGTATCAATCACCGTAACCACGTTGCCGCGAAGGTTGATGATGCCCAGAACGTAGTCCGGTGAACCCGGTACCGGTGCAATCTCGCTGTAACGCAGTACTTCCTGAATCTGCATTACGTTGATGCCGTAAGTTTCATCGTCCAGACGAAAGGTCACGTACTGCAGTACCTCATCGTCCTTGGTCTGATTTTGTTGTCCGCTTGGGGCTGCCATTGTGTTGAATCTCCATCTACGGCTGCCGTAAGGGCAGCGTGATCGTCAAAAAACCATCATTAGCACCCCTAGATGCTAATTAAGGGGCATAAATCGTGCCAGCTTAACCTTTGCTCGCACTGAACACTCACCGAGCCTGCTTAGCTTAAATCCAGATGTTGCTCGCGCTCAGCGCGAGCCAGCAGATTCGCCATACTCTGAACGTCTAGCAGCGCGCACATCTGCTCAATCACTGTGCCAGCCAGCCAGGGTCTCTTGCTGCGCGACGTGCGCCAGCGCACCTGCTGAGGGCTCAAAGTAAAGGATTGGGCTACATTATCACAAGCCAGCCCCCAGTCACTGTTGTTAAGGTGTATCACAAACCGATAATTAGCGCGGGCGTTTGCTGGCGCCCGACCCGCCATAATCCACTCGGCACTGTCGACCACCCGCAAGTTTTTGTTCTGGCCCGAGCGAATACCCATATACCAGGGCGGGCTGCCGGGCATTGGTATTATATCCTCTTCGATACGGTGAATGGCTCCCAGCAACACCAGGGGTACCGCCAACTGCAAGCCTGCCACGGTAAAAATCAGACATTCAAATGGCTTTTCGGCCCACTCCGGCTTGGCCTGCGGCCCAGCGGTTGGCGTCAGTTGCACAGCAGCCACAGCCTGCACCAACGGCTCAACAACCACTGCTGCAGGCTTTGCCGGCGACGGCGCTGGCGCTATCGCCACCAACGGTTTGGCAGCAATGACCTGCGCCTCCGTGTCCTGCTGAAGCGCCTGATCGGTGGCTATGTGTAGCAAGTCGTCCAGATAACTGGCGATGGCGGCTTGCGGGTCCGCCAGCTGTGTCATTTTTTTGTCAGCCACCAGACGGCTCCAGCCAGGTACCGGTTTGCGCCAATAAATCGTCAAGCAGGCGGCGATAAGCGCGCACCCCGTGGGTGTTGGCGTCTACCGCTGAGGGCACGAGTCCGGCCTGACTGGCATCGCGGAACTTTGTGTCTACCGGTATGGCAAAACGCCAAAGCTGATGCGGATAGGTATCACGCAGCATATTCAAACTTTTATTCGAGGCTTGGGTTCGGCGGTCAAATAGGGTTGGCACAATGGTATAGCTCAGGGGGTTTTTCTGCGAACGGCTAATCATTTGCAGGGTATGCAACATGCGTTCAAGACCCTTAATGGCCAAAAACTCGGTCTGCACCGGAATAATCAAATGGCTTGCCGCCGCTAGGCCGTTAACCATCAGCACGCCCAATGTTGGGGTGTTATCCAACAGCACATAGTCAAAATCATCCCACAGCTGCGCCAGTGCGCGGGAAATCACCAAACCCATGCCTTCAGCACCGGTCATCCGCCTTTCCAGGGTTGCCAGGGCAGTGCTGGCCGGAAGTAATGAAAGGTTGGGCACGCCGGTGTCGGTAATCAGCTGTGCGGGCAATCCTTCGGGTACTTTTCCCTGATGTTGAAACAGGTCAAACAGGCTGTGTTTGAGGCGGTCCGGATCATAGCCAAACCAGCTGGTAAGCGAACCGTGCGGATCCATATCCAGCATCAGCACTCGCTTGCCACGGCTGGCCAACAAGTCGCCCAAGGCAACCACGGTGGTGGTTTTACCCACCCCGCCTTTTTGATTGGCCACTGCCCAAGTTCGCACGTTTGACTCTCCTGCCTGTCCTAGGCATTTCACACGGCAATACACTGCCGTTATGTTGTGGTTCGCTACTGAAAAAGCGCTGTTCACTCTTTTTAAAAGAAAGACTACAGAAATCGTGCCAGGTTCAGCGTATCGCACCACGAATACTGGCATCACGGGAAATCAGCAGCACCACGCGACGATTACGGCGACGGCCTTCGTCGGTATCGTTCCGTGCCACCGGCTGATGTTCGCCATACCCCACCGCAGCCAGCCGTGCCGGGTCTACACCATCCATCACCAGCATGCGCACCAAAACCGACGCGCGGGCAGCCGACAACTCCCAGTTTGACGGAAAGCGGCCACTCCGAATAGGCTGATTATCGGTAAAACCTTCAATGCGAATAGCGTTGTCAGTGTCGCGCAGCACGCCCGCAATTTTTTCCATCACCGCAAAGGAATCATAATGGGGTTCGGCGCCGCCGCTGCCAAACAACAGGCTGTTGGGCAAATCCAGCTGCAACCACTCATCGTCTGCATTCAGGGATATCACGCCCGTTTCAATCAGTTCACTAAACTCCAGCCCGAGCTGGCCTGCCAGCTCCTTAAGAGCATCCGACCGGCTGGCGTTGTCTGGTGCTGGCAAGTTGGGAGGTGCTTCGGTAACCACCGGCGCGATGACGGCATCGGTTTCAGCGCGCCCACCAACAACCTTCTGATCGCCTACGGTAATAGGCACAACCGAGCGTTCCGGAGCGTTAAAAACACCGGTCAAGGTATTCGACAGCACCTTGTATTTGCCTTCGTTAACCGAAGACACCGAATACATCACCACGAAAAACGCGAACAGCAGAGTAATGAAGTCGGCGTATGAAATCAGCCAACGCTCTTTACTATGAAGATCATCTTGGGGTGGTTTGCGGCGTCGCATAAGCAATTAACACTCGCTACCAGGGAAGAAATCCACGCAAGCGGATTTCGATGGATTTCGGGTTTTCACCTTCAGCGATGGCAATAAGGCCGTCGATCATCATGTCTTCGTAGCGGGTGCGTTCGCGCACCAGCCCGCGCAGTTTATTGGCCACCGGAAAAAACAGCAGGTTAGCCAACGCCACCCCATAGATAGTCGCAACAAAAGCGGTGGCTATGCCGCTGCCCAGTGTCTCCGGATCTTCCAGGTTGGTCATTACCTGGATCAGCCCCATCACCGCGCCAATAATGCCGATGGTGGGCGAATAACCACCCATAGCTTCAAACACCCGCGCCGAATCCAGATCCCGCTGTTCTCGGGTATCCAGCTCTACTTCCATGATGCTGCGAATGGTATTGCTTTCGGCGCCGTCCACCAACAGTAATAAGCCTTTTTGTACAAAGCGCTCCTGTTCGTTTTCCGCTAGCCCCTCAAGACCCAGAAGGCCCTTTTTGCGGGCAATAACGCTCCAGTTCACAACTTTATCGAGGCCGTCTTCCAGGCTGACAAACGGCGGCACAAATACCCAGCGAGATTGGCTGAACGCGCGTTTCAGCACCGGCCAAGAGGTTTGCAGTATGGTGGCCGCCAGGGTGCCGCCAATAACAATCAGCGCCGCCGGCGCGTTGAAAAGCGACGCGAGTGCACCGCCTTCCAGCAGATTACCCCCTAGAATGGCTACAAAAGCCAGGATAACACCTAGAAGGCTAAGCACATCCATCAGCTGACTCCATCTTTGAGCCGCTGGCAAACGTCGTTCAGCGCCAGGATTTCGTCGCTCAAGCCGGCTTTAGCCACTGCCATAGGCATGCCGTAAATCACCGAGCTTTTTTCATCCTGCGACCACACAATCGAGCCGCTCTGTTTCATCATTCGGCAGCCTTCCCGGCCATCTGCGCCCATGCCCGTTAGAACAATGCCCAAGGTTTTACCAGGAAAGCTGCGCGCCAGCGAACCAAAGGTGACATCTACTGAAGGTTTATAATTGAGCCGATCATCGCCGGGTAATATGCGTATCCGACCCTGGCCACCGCGGTTTTCAACCATCATCTGTTTGCCGCCAGGTGCCAGCAAAGCCAGACCGGGGCGCAACAGATCGCCGTCTTC
>JBALXR010000147.1:0-4747 GCA_036960525.1 Marinobacter sp. | reverse complement strand
AAGACCTTTCGGCGTATGACCTTCCTGAGGACGACTTGTCAGAAGAAGACCTTCCAGAAGTCGACTTGTTTGAAGAAGATCTTTTAGAAGAAGACCTGCCCATTGTGGCACCTGGCGCGCCTCGATCGATTGATGAGAGCGACCTGGGTGACGACGATGATTTCGACTTCCTGGCTGGTACCGACGAGGCAGCAACCAAACTGGATTTGGCGCAGGCCTACGTCGAGATGGGCGATATCGACGGCGCCCGCGATATTTTGACGGAAGTGGAGCTCGAAGGTACCGCTGAACAGAAGGCAGAAGCGAAGGAACTGCTTAAAAATCTGTCCTGATTGGTTATAATCCGTTGAACAAAGCCGGTGCTCAGAGCCTTCTGACCGCCGGCTTTGTCTTTTAACACCCAGACAACACATCGAGCTGACTTTTGTTTCTTAAACCTCAAGCGCTTACAGCGGATACACTCATCGGCAACGGCCGTGTTGCATTGGTCTTCGAATACGATGGACGTGAATTCCACGGCTGGCAGCAACAAAAATCCGGTATTCGCGCTGTGCAGCAAGAGTTGGCAAAAGCCGCCAGTAAAGTCGCCGATCACGGCGTAGAACTGGTGTGTGCGGGCCGTACCGATGCTGGCGTTCACGCCAGTTACCAGCTGGTTCATTTTGATACGCCGTCACTGCGCACGATCCGCTCTTGGGTGATGGGCATTAATACAGCCCTGCCTTTCGATATTTCCGTACGCTGGGCTGGCCAGTGCGTGGGTGACTTTCACGCCCGGTTTTCTGCGGTTTACCGTCGCTATCGCTACATTATCTATAACAACCCGGTGCGCCCAGGTATTCAACGCGGCCAGGTTAGTTGGAACTATCGGCCTTTGAATGCCGAAAACATGCACCAGGCGGCCCAGGCACTGGTTGGCGAACACGATTTTAGTGCTTTTCGTGCTGCTGGCTGTCAGTCTCGCAGCCCGATTCGATTTTTGCAGAGCATCAGCGTAACGCGCAAAGGCGATTATCTGGTGATTGACGTCCAGGCCAATGCTTTCTTGCACCATATGGTGCGGAATATTGCCGGGGCTTTGATGGCCGTAGGTTGCCAGGAGCGCGCGCCGGATTGGATTGGCCAGATTCTGGCGACGAAGGATCGCAAGCAAGCTGGCGTGACCGCACTGCCTGATGGTTTGTACCTGGTAGACGTGGGTTATCCCGCCGAATTTGGAATACCCCAGCCCAGCTGTGGCCCGGCGTTTGCTGGGCCCTGGTTTAGTGCGGAGCAGAATCGGCCGGTTGCGGCCACCCATATTCACCGTAAACAAAGGTCGCCCAACTGTGACTAGCCGTGTAAAGATCTGTGGCCTGACGCGCCTAGAGGACATCGACGCCGCAGTGGCCGCCGGCGCTGATGCAATCGGCCTGGTGTTTTATGACCCTAGCCCGCGGGCTGTCAGTATTGAACTGGCGCGACAGCTGGCCGCGCGGATACCGGCTTTTGTTAGCGTAACGGGGTTGTTTGTGAATCCGCAGGCGGATTTTGTAAGGCAGGTGTTGCAACAGGTGGCTCTGGATCTGCTGCAATTCCACGGTGATGAATCAGCTGCTTTTTGTGAACAGTTCCAGCGCCGCTGGATCAAGGCCATACGGGTGCGACAGCAAGGGCAGATTGAACAGGCCTTTGAGGCGTACCGGAATTCCGCCGGTTTACTGGTGGATGCCTGGCACCCCGAGCAATACGGGGGCACCGGCCATGGATTCAACTGGTCACTGATTCCTGAGCAACGGCCATTGCCACTGATACTGGCCGGCGGCTTGCAATCCGATAACGTTGCCGCGGCCGTGCATCAGGTCCGCCCTTGGGCGGTGGACGTCAGTGGTGGGGTGGAAAACGGCAAAGGCATCAAATGCGCCAAAAAGATGGCAGACTTCGTGGCTGCGACCAGAAGCGCGGGGTCTTGATAAACTTATGGCTCCGTTAAATATAGCGCGGGGGCAGGGTGCGCGATTGGACAAATTGGGCCAGTCCGGCGTTATATGTACTATGTTTCATTGAATGAGACGTTTACACAGCATGGCATGCTGCGAGAATGGGGTAATTAAACACGCTATCCGATGGTGTAATTGTTGGCCGGTAGCGGGTGTTTACAATAGAACGATCAAAACAGGTTCTACAGACGGGATTAAATCATGAGTAGTTGGCTAGATAAAATAATGCCGAGCAAGATCCGCTCGGAATCCAAGACGAGGACCGGTGTTCCGGAAGGCCTGTGGAAAAAGTGCCCGAAATGTGGCGCCTTTCTTTACAAGCCCGAGCTGGAAAAAAATCTGGATGTGTGCCTGAAGTGTAATCACCACTTGCGAGTGGCTGCCCGCCGCCGCCTTGATATTTTCCTGGATGCAGACGGCCGCAAAGAAATTGGCGCAGATCTGGAACCTTGGGACCGCCTTAAGTTCAAAGACACAAAACGTTATAAAGACCGCCTGAGCCAGGCCCAGAAAGCGACTGGCGAAAAAGACGCTTTGTTGGCTATGAAGGGCACCACCATAGGGCTCCCACTGGTGGCTTGCGCCTTCGAGTTCAATTTTCTTGGTGGCTCTATGGGCCAGACAGTTGGCGAAAAATTTGTCCGGGCGGCCAATGTGGCGCTGGAAGAGCGCATTCCTTTGGTGTGCTTTTCTGCCAGCGGCGGAGCGCGTATGCAAGAAGCCATTCTTTCGTTGATGCAAATGTCTAAAACCGCCGCTGTGCTTGAACGTATGAAGCAGCAAGGCGTGCCGTATATTTCGGTGATGACTGACCCGGTATTTGGCGGCGTATCTGCCAGCCTGGCGATGTTGGGTGACCTGAATATTGCCGAACCTAACGCACTGATCGGCTTTGCCGGTCCGCGGGTGATTGAGCAGACCGTGCGTGAAAAATTGCCCGAAGGCTTTCAGCGCAGTGAGTTTTTGTTGGAGCATGGTGCCATCGATATGATTCTGCACCGTCACCAGTTGCGTGAGCGCATTGCACACCTGCTGGCGAAATTCGGCAATCTGGAAAAACCTGACACCGAAGCGCCCATTGAAATAGAAGTGACTGAAAAGCCGGACGACGATGCCTCAGTCGCATAAGCCGGGTCAGCACGCGTCGAACATAACGGCCCCCGACGCCAATGCCAGTCTGGGCCAATGGCTGAGTTACCTTGAGGCCATTCACCCGGTTGAAATCGAGCTGGGGTTGGACCGGGTGATGGTGGTTTTGCAAAGACTGTTCCCGGTTAAGCCCGAGGTCCGCATTATTACCGTGGCTGGCACCAACGGTAAGGGCAGCACGGTTGCAGCTCTGGAAGTGCTGTTGCTTGAAGCAGGCCGCCGCACGGCGGCCTACACGTCGCCGCATCTTCAAGTTTATAACGAACGGATACGTCTACTGGGCGAGCAGATTTCGGACGCGCAAATGATCCGCGCTTTTGAACGGGTTCAGGAGGCCAGGGCAGAAGTGTCGTTGAGCTATTTCGAGTTCGGCACTCTGGCTGCGTTTGTTGCCATGTCTGAAGCCGATGTAGACGACTGGATTCTGGAAGTTGGTCTGGGCGGTCGTCTGGATGCTGTGAACGTGCTGGACGCGGATTTTGTAATTCTTACGTCGATTGATATCGATCATGCGAGCTTTTTGGGCAACGACCGTGAGTCTATCGGCTTTGAAAAAGCCGGAGTGTTGCGACCGGGTATCCCTGCGGTTTATGCCGATTTTGATCCCCCGCGCTCGGTATTGCAGCAAGCTTTATCGCAAGAGGTGGATTTGGCGTTGCTGGGCCGCGATTATCAGTTGGTGCAGTGTTCAAGCCAGCCGGCGATGGTGACCCTGGAGCTGGGAGACGAAGAGTTCCGCCTGCCAGATTTTGCCCTGCCGGTGAAAAGCCTTGCGGCAGCGGTTGTTGCGTCCCGCATTTTGGCGCCCAATCTGGGTGTTCAACAGATCGAGCGAGCTGTGGCTGGAGTGTCGGTGCCCGGGCGTTTTGAACAGGTAGGCACTTCGCCGCTGGTGATTTTGGATGTGGGGCATAACCCCCACGCTGCCTGCTGGCTGGCGAGCCGATTGCGCCTGCTACAGCACCCGGAAACCCGCATTCACGCGGTCTACGGTGCGCTTGCGGATAAAGACGTGCAAGGCGTTGCCAAAGCGATGGCCAGTGTGGTTCATAGCTGGTATCTGGCCGGATTGTTGAAGGAAGCTCCCCGCGGCTACGGCGCCGAGGCTCTGAATGCGCAGTTTGAGCAGTGCGGCATTGAGCCTGCAGGTTACTGGCACTCGGTGCCGGAGGCGCTGGCTGAAGCCCGTGGCCAAGCCCGTGCTAATGATATTGTGATTGTGTTTGGTTCGTTCTTTACTGTGGCGGCGGCTCGTAACATTTTGTATCCAAACGTCGCCGTTACCAACCCGGGAGCATGATTGTGGACGGATTAAAGCAGAGGATCATCGGTGCCCTGGTGCTGATTTCACTGGCGGTTATTTTTGTGCCGATGATCTTTGACGAGCCCCATTCCGGGCGCAATTCCACCTCGATAAACATTCCCGAAGAACCGCCATTTCCGGAAGTGAGCACCGAGCCGCCACCTCAAGCTGCCATGCCAGATTATCAGAGCGCTTCTGGGCCAAAAGCCGCCGTAGCAGCAGGCCGTGTTAGCGAATCTGGCGACTTGCAGCTAATTGAAGAAGTGACGCCTGAGACGTCCGAGCCGACCAAGCCGGCTGCAGTTAGCACTGCCGT
>JBALXR010000146.1:0-5207 GCA_036960525.1 Marinobacter sp. | reverse complement strand
GACTCAAAACAATTTACGGCTATCCAAAAAGTCGTAACAATGAACGAAAACGTCTTCCATGTTTTTCTCACTGATGGTGTTGTTGCCATGAAAGTGAAAATAGGAGGCCATAATATTAAAAAATAAACGAGGCAAGCTCCTACTAAGCCAAAGCTCAAAATGGTTTCTATGTGCGAGTTATGCAGGTGTGTGAAGCTAGATTTCACAAACTCGGGAAGGCGTTCTGATTCACTAATAACCAGTTCTCTTGAGTCTTCGCCGCTACCCAGTATCGGCCGTTCTTTGATCCACTGCCATCCCTCCAGCCAGAGATGAATCCGCAATCCAATGCTTGTGTTATCGGGAATAGCTTCAAACTCCATGTTTGCGATCTTTGACAGCGTGTATCCATCTGCAGACACGCGGGTTTTAATTATATCGAGGCTCGACGCAGCACTTATTATGAGTGCAAATGCTAGATAAGTGATGAGCATTGTTCGTTTTGATGTTCGGGAATGTGAAATTGCAGCATAGACCAGAGGTGTTAGAAAAAGACATGCAATCAAGGCAAGCCAGACTTGCCTTGATTGGGTGATAATTACAATAAGGGTAAAGAAAGCAATAAAGATTGTAGCAATCGACTTCTTCATAATTTCCAGTGTGAACCTGAGATTAATTTTTACAAGAAATAGAAATGCTGCGGCAATCACTCCAAAACCTGCAAAAAGTGAAGTGTATTGTGCATTTACTACACTGAAGTCGATACGCGCTCCGCCGAGGCCGCGAAAAAGCTCGCCGAAGAAATCTGCTGAATGGCTGATGTATATCCCGAGAACGCTGAGGCAATATGTAAAAAGGATCGCTGCAATTCTCTTGTTCTTCCCTTGCGTCCAATAAGCAATAAACCAGAAGAAGAAAAAGCTATAGAAAAAAAATGGAGAGGGTAATGCCTTGGCAAGTTCGGGGATTTGAAGTCTGCTGTTGGCCCAGCTCAAAATCGGAACGAATAGAGATACGAAGAAAGCAATAACAACCGGGTCTTTTCTCACTGTGCGGGCATTATAATAGACGGATAAAAGCGTACCGATCACAACGAAAGAAAAGAAAACGTCACCCAGATCCCGGTAAAATCTCTTGAACAGGACAAATCCTAATACGCAGGTAAACATTGCGAGCGAAAACCCCCGTCCTTTTACAGTAGATTCCATATTCTTAATCAAGATGTCACCAAAGTTTGACTAGTTTGAATGTGCCCCGTGGGCTGATTCTCTGCTGTAAGTTAAGCCGGGGCTATTCTCGATCAGAGCAAGAAGGGCGGCGATCGAGAGTCCAAAGCCCCACGTATTTATTAAAAGTAACCTGGGCGTAGGTCACCGCGGTCAGGTAGCCCACGGCGCCGTCCAGAAAGCCAAAGCGAATGAAATACACCTGAACGAATGTCATCAGCCCTCTGAGAGTGGGGTAGAGCATGGTTCGGGTTTTCTTACCTCTGCGATGTTTCTCCAGAGACCCCAGCCACGCATACTTCGCACTTTTTTCCAGTGAGTGGCCAAAATCCCGATGGGTATAGTGGGTCAGTCGGCCGCGAAGTGTTTTCGTTTTCCGGCCTTTGGGTATCAGGATGCGTTCGTGCACCAGTGCATCGGAAAAGCTTACGCCCGCACGGCGGAATAGCCTTAATGGCGCGCGCCCACTGCGGCCGAAGTCCAGGCGGGTACCGTAAATAGTCACCGCCCAGGGCAGTTTGTAGGCGTCTGCATCGGGCGCCGCGAGCCGGTGGTTAATTTCACGGCCCAACTCCGGGCTGATGCGTTCATCGGCATCCAGAGACAATACCCAGTCACCGGTTGCTTTTTCTAGAGCTCGTTGTTTTTGAACGCCAAATCCTGGCCAGTCTGTCACTTCTACGATATCCGCATATTGCTTTGCAATCTCTACCGTTCTGTCGGTGCTGCCGCTATCAAGAACGATAATCTCATCCGCCACCAGCCGCGCTGACTGCAGGCAGTCGGCAATATGATGTTCTTCGTTTTTAGTGATGATGGTCGCCGACACTTTTACCGATCGTCGGCCGGTATACGATGCGCCAAGTTCTTGGAACAGTGCAGCGGCGACACCCGCAATCGACAGCAGATAAAAGGTCAGAAACAGCGTGCGGTTGAAGGTAGCTTCGGTTAGTCCAAACAACAAATAGCCGGTACTGATCATGGTGCCGGTGACCGCAAGGTGGGCGCTGGGTTTGTGGGTGCTGAACAGGTGCCGGCCAAATAGCGCCAAAGGTATTAATAGCAGGAATGCCCAGCTTAGGATGCCCGGAATTCCGCTTGTGGCGGCGACGTTGAAAAAATCGCTATGAGCATGACCGGTGCAGCATTGCAGCAAAACACCGGACGACTCTCCGGACGCTACCGCAGCCTCTATGCCGCGGGTGTAACCGCCAAGCCCTGCACCGGTTAGTGGGTTTTCGCTGAACATCTGCCAGGCATGGCCCCAGACTTCAAAGCGAATTTCGATGCCGGAGTCGGGGGTGTTGTTCTGCATCAGGTTGCGGATGGAGCCTGCCATGCGATCGTTACCCATGAGAGCGCCGGCCAGAATAACGGGGATAACGGCGGCCGCGACAATGCGCAGTCGCTTCCCGAACAGCGGTATTAACAGCAGCAAAAACACCGGCAGGGCAACAAGGTTGCTGCGGGTTTGCGAGAGCATGGCAACAATAGCGCTGGCGATACCCAAAAATAGCAGTAGAAAGCCCGCGGGTTGGCGCCGGGTGTGCAAGAAGTAGATGCCGCCGGTTAGCGTGATCATGCCTCCCAAGAGCGCAATATTGCCAAAGCTAATGGGGTTTATGCCTCCTCCAAAACGACCATTTAGCATCTGCCCCAGCGAACTATTATCGGAGATCATGGCCGCTGCTAGCAAAATTACCGTGGATACTGACAGCACAGCGGTGCTCGCAAACACCGTGGTTGCGCCAATGCGTGCGTAAGTGAGCGCCAGAAGCAGTGGCCACAGCAAAATGAAACGGGCGTGAGCACCGAGGGTTTTGCCACCCTCGTAGCTGAAGCCTTCCAGAGCCCAGGAGGCTGTGCTAATAAGAACAAAAAACCAGAAGGCAAAATGCAGTAACCGCAGTTCTTTGGGCTTGTCCCAGCCGTTGGCGTAAAGAATCTTACGATAGCCGATCACCATACCCCCAATCGCGATAAGCAGCGTTGCCCCCGCCAAAACGTTTGAAGACAAAAGGGAGCCACCAATGCCAAAGCAAAAAAGCAGAGCGACAAGCCATCGGCTAGGGGGAGTCATAGATTTATCCATTGAATATTAGGGAGTTAGCAAAGGATTTTTATGTGCGGTGTTTAGCATTTTATCGTTTTTAGCACACCCTGTCGGGGTTGTAGGGGTTGATCTCCCCGGGTGGCCGATGTCTCAAACGTTTGTATTCCCATTGATACTGCGCCGGTATCTTGCGAATGCAATGCTCTATGGATCGGTTCAGTGCCGTGGTGGCCAGCACCGGGTCTTTGCTGTCTATGTTCGGCTCTGTTTCGCGCACAACAATGCGAAAACCCTCGGCGTTGTTGAGCCTTTCAGCATAGGTGATCAGCACTTTTGCGCCGGTGCGTTGCATCAGCTTCGCAACCAGAGTCATGGTTTTAACCTCCATGCCGAAAAAGGGCGCAAAGGCGTTTCCAGCACCTCGCGGTGACTGGTCCGGAAGAATTCCGGCAACGCCGCCTTCCCGTAAAATAGAGGCTAGTCGTGCCAGCCCTCGGCGGTCGCCGCGCACCAACTCCGAACCCAGACGGCCGCGAACCCGAATCATGTAGTCCTCAAACTCTGCCATGTTCGGAGGGCTGTACAGAGCGGCCATTTTGTAGCGCGAAGAGAAGAATAGGCCTGCGAGTTCCCAATTCCCAAGGTGTGGTGCGAGCAGGATCAACCCATTGCCATCGGCCTTTGCCTCGTCAATCAGCGCCAGGCCTTGCGTCTCTTTTACCAGATCAAGGCACTTTTCGACCGGCCACTCCCACATCAAGGGTACTTCGAGCATCGTCATTCCGGTGCTGGCCAATGAGGCTTTTGTCAGTTCGGCGCGTTCGGTCGACGTCAATTCTGGCAGGCAAATTGCCAAATTGGTTGCCGTGACGTCACGTGGCTGGGTTTGCAGTTTCCATAAGAACCACCCCATCATGCGGCCTAGCTTCTGGGCCGTGGCCAGTGACAAAAAGCCAGCGATGCCAAGAACACTGGTTATAAAAAAGTATTTCAGTTTTCTCATTTGCGCCCGTACCTATCTTCGTATCTCACAATGTCGTCTTCTCCGAGATAAGAGCCGGACTGCACTTCAATCAGCTCCAGATTGATGACGCCCGGATTTTCCAGCGAATGAACCTGGCCGACAGGAATGTAGGTGGATTGGTTTTCCGTAACAAGGTAGGTTTTTTCGCCGTTGGTCACTTTTGCCGTCCCACTGACCACAATCCAGTGTTCGGCGCGGTGGTGGTGCATTTGCACTGACAGCTTGGCGCCTGGCTTTACGGTAATGCGTTTTACCTGATAGCGCTCGCCGCTGTCGATGGAGTCGTACACGCCCCAGGGGCGGTAGACTTCACGATGGTTCAAATGCTCATGGCGACCGTCTGCTTGCAGCTGCGCCACCAGTTTTTTTACGTCTTGGACTTTGTCTTTGTGGGCCACCAGTACGGCGTCTTTGGTTTCGATAATCACCAGGTCGTCAACGCCAAGGGTCGCAAGCAAGCGGCTTTCGGCCCGCACCAGTGTGTTATTTGTGTCCAGTGTCATTACGTCGCCACTGGTGCTGTTGCCTTGGGCGTCTTTTGGGCTGACATCCCACAGTGCAGACCAGGAGCCGATATCGCTCCAGCCTGCGTCTAGCGCCACAACTGCAGCCGCGTCGGTTTTTTCCATCACTGCGTAGTCTACCGATTCATTTGCACACTCTGCGAAGCGGGCTTCGTCTACCCGGGTAAAATCAAAATCCTGGCGCACGTTTTCCATAGCTGCCTTGCAGGCTGCGAGAATGTCCGGGCGATGTTTGCCCAGCTCTTCCAAATAGCGCCCTGCGCGGAACATGAACATACCGCTGTTCCAAAGGTAGTTGCCAGACTTCAGATAGGCTTTGGCGGTGTCAATATCGGGCTTTTCAGCAAAGGCTTCGACCCTGTGGCCATGCTCATTGATTGCTTCGCCCTGGCAAATATAAC
>JBALXR010000145.1:0-5255 GCA_036960525.1 Marinobacter sp. | reverse complement strand
CACTAAGCCATCACAGCAAGGCCTATCACGAACTCAAACGCCTGATTGCAATTCGCCGCAAGCAACCGGCGTTTCATCCCAATGCCACCCAGTTCACCTTGCACCTGGGGCTAAAGTTGTTCGGTTTCTGGCGCCAAAGCATGCGACGGGATCAGTCTATTTTCTGCATCCACAATATCAGCGACGAAATACAGCAGGTAGCTCTGAGTGATATCAACCTGATTGGCACCGATCATTGGTTTGACTTGATATCGGGTATGGCCATAGAGAACCTGTCAGGCAGTATCACACTGAAGCCCTATCAGAGTGTCTGGTTGTCTAATCGCGAGTAGGGCAGAATGCTTTCATGCCAAAAACGCTCGCCCTTCGACAACCCAGAATACTCCTGCTCTCGGCCTATGACGCAGGCAGTCATAAACGCTGGCGAGAGCAGTTGGTGCTCAGTCAGCCGGAATTTGAATGGCATGTGCTTGCCCTGTCGCCGAGATTTTTCCGCTGGCGGATTCGAGGTAACGCGCTGACCTGGCTGAGCGAGCCGCTGTTGAAGGAGCGTTGGGATCTGCTGCTGGTCACTTCCATGGTTGATCTGGCGTCGGTGCGGGGCTTTCATCCGAACCTGGCCCATACGCCGGCGCTTTTGTACATGCATGAAAACCAGTTTGCCTATCCGTCATCCGATGGGCAGCACAACAGCATTGATCCTCAAATGGTGAACCTATACAGCGCTATTGCTGCTGAGGCAGTGCTGTTCAACAGCGACTGGAACCGGCGTAGCTTTCTTGACGGTGTTGAGAAACTCTTCCGGCGATTGCCCGATGGTATCCCGGAGGGAACCCTCGAGCTCATTTCTGCGAAATCCCGTGTTCTGCCGGTTCCCATTGATGACCCCGTGTTCCTCAGTGAAGCGGAACGCCAGAACCTTGAGGCGGGTGCGCGTTTATGGCGCAATGGCCTTGAGCCCGGGCCTGGTGCCTTGCCCCTGAGAATTGTGTGGGCGGCGCGATGGGAATACGACAAGGGTCCTGACCGGCTGCTCGCGATTCTGCAGGAACTTGAGCGCAGAGCGGTGAGCTTTCAGGTGTGTGTTCTTGGTGAAAGTTTCCGCAAAGTCCCCGAAGCCATGACAACTATTCAACAGCAGTTTTCCCATCGACTTGTGCAGTTTGGATACGCATCGAGCCGTGCCGGGTATTACGAGTGGCTGGAGAGTGCGGACGTGATTCTTTCAACCGCGTTACATGAGTTTCAGGGGCTGGCGGTGCTTGAGGCTGTGGCCGCTGGCTGTGTGCCCATTGTGCCGGCAAGGGAAGCCTACCCGGAGTTGTTTGCAGCGGAATATTTGTATCCGGACTGTGGCGACGACATTCCGGCCGAGGCGGCTCATGCAGCGGCGTTGATTGAAAAGCAGGCTTTGGGTGGCCATTGTGACCGATTAACAGTGCCGGATGTCCAGCGCTTCAGTCTTGGCGCATTGAAGCCGGCCTACAAAGCATTACTGTCGGACGCTATCGCACAGAACGCGTGAAGCACTGCTATTCGTAAAGGTATTGTGTCCAACGTTTCATGTTTTACCCGGCTCTGGGCCGCAGGGTTACATTCCCGAACCTGAAGGCTATAATCGGGCGGCGGCTCAGGATGAGCTCGAAAAAACACAAATCTTCAGGGATCGAAGACATGCCCCAGGCAAACGGATTGCAGTTTACCGCCCGTATTGGCGATCTCCCTTCTGAATTATTCTCCGTGGTCGGTTTTACGCTGACCGAGCGGCTTTCCGAACTGTTTTACGGTTGCCTTGAACTGTCTAGCACTGATGCAAACGTTGATGCCTCCGATGTTCTGGAGCAATCTGTGGATTTGGTCGTCTGGCAGGATGGCACTCCTTTACGCCGCTTCACGGGTTTAGTGAGCGAGTTTGCTCGGGGCGATTCCGGCCACCGCCGCACTCGCTATGAGTTTATCATCCAGCCTCCCCTATGGCGCCTGGAGCTGATGCATAACAGCCGCATATTTCAGACGCAGACAACCGATACAATCGTGCGCACGCTGCTGGAAGAGCGGGCCCTTGTAAACACTATGTTTGATCTTAAGCGCGCCCCACAGATACGGGAATACTGTGTACAGCATCGGGAAAGCGATCTGGCATTTGTTGAGCGACTGGGCGCCGAGGAGGGTTGGCATTATCGCTACCAGCACGGCAGCGTAGACGGAAACGACCAGCCAGGCCTGATCATTGCCGATCATCACGGCGACGCGCCCCGGCTTGAAACCGCCGAATACAATGGTAAAGCGGGGGGAAGCACCAAACGGCCTGCCGTGTTCAGGTTTCGCCATGAAGAGCGTGTCTGCGTCGCCTCTGTGGCCATGAAAGATTACACCTTCAAGAACCCTGCCTACGGGCAAATGCACGAGCAAAGCGCAGCCTGTCCCAACCAGCGCCCGGATTATCAGCACTTCGACGACCCGGGCCGGTTCAAAGCCGACGCCAGCGGCCAGCCATTTACCGGGGCTCGACTGGATGCCCTCAGAAACGACGCCAGCACGGCCGACGGCGAGAGTAACCGCGCAGACTTTACTTGTGGCGCCAAAGTAGCGTTAATCGAGCATGACAACCCCCACCTGAATCGGGACTGGTTGCTTACAGCCGTCACTCACACCGGTAAACAACCCCAAGCGCTGCAAGAAGAAGCCGGTTCTGAACCGACCACTTATCACAATGCATTCAGCGCTGTTCCTGCTGACAAAATCTGGCGGCCTTTACCAACACATTGGCCGCGAATGGGCGGCCCGCAGATTGCTATAGTCACCGGCCCGGAAGGTGAGGAAATTCACTGTGATGAATTTGGCCGGGTAAAGGTGCGCTTCCCGTGGGATCGTTATTCAGAAAATAATGAACACAGCAGCGCCTGGCTACGAGTCAGCCAGGGCTGGGCAGGTGGTCAGTATGGTTTTATGGCGATACCAAGAATCGGAAACGAAGTCATCGTCTCCTTCCTCGACGGCGACCCGGACCAGCCTATTATCACCGGGCGCACCTACCACGCCACCAATACACCGCCATACGCGCTGCCAGAGCACAAAACCCGCACCACCCTGAAAACCCGGACCCACAAGGGCGAGGGCAGCAACGAACTGCGCTTTGAGGATGAGGCGGAAAAGGAGCAGATCTATGTCCATGCCCAGAAAGATCTTAATTTGCTGACGGAAAATAACCGTAAGGAAGTGATCAACAACGACAGCCACCTGACCGTTGAGAATGACCGGTTCAACCACGTAAAAGGCAACGAGCACATCACCGTTGGCGGCGAAAAACGCCAGTCCGTTGGCGGCGACAGCAGTAAGAACATGGGCGGAACTTTCCATCAGCAATCCGCCAGTGCCACGCTCAGCGAGGCGGGTACCGAGGTACACCAAAAGGCCGGCTCTAAAGTGGTTATCGACGCTGGAGTCGAAATTACACTGGCCGCGGGCGGCAGCTTTCTGAAACTTGACCCCAGCGGGGTAACACTGAGCGGGCCGGGGATCAGGATTAATTCCGGGGGGAGCCCGGGGAGTGGTTCGGGGCAGGGTATTTTGGTGCCGGGAATGCCGCAGGGTATTGACGGCGATCAGCCCAATATGTCTGCGCAAGCGGCTTTGGACGAGGTAGAGCAGCGGGAAAATGCCCGACCGATCAATGTCGAATCCCAGGCGGCGGCACTCAGAAAGGGCAACGCAACATGCCCTCTGTGTGAGGAGCAGGGTTCATGAACGAAGGTTGCTGTCCAATTTCTCAATCTCCTTTTGACCACTTACCCTGGCCTGACCATTCCGTTGTCGCACTTATTCTGGATGGTGTTGCTATCCCGAAGCTTGGCAAACAGATTTACCAATGGGCTGGCGATCAGCCGATCAGTGCTGAGTGCTTGTACACTTCAACTCGCTGGGAGGCGATTTCAGACCTGTCCCCTTGGCTTGTTTGGATAAGCGGGCCCGATGACCCGGTACTGAAAGGCTTCCTCGAGCAGGGAGCTGCACACGAGCATGGCTATTTGATGGTGTCTGCCACAGATCGTATTACCTTTACTCGCTGGATGCGGTCTCTCTTGCAGATCAAAACAGCGCCAGGTTGTGAAGAGCTGATGCGTATTGCTCATCCTGCGTTGGCGCGGTCGGTTATTGGGAACAATTTGACCTGTTCTTCCGAGGGAGTTGTGGGCCGGCTGATCGTTCCGGATCTTATCCGTGAGCAGTGGCGCACAATCGAGCCGCCGGCTATTCAGCCACGCACGCCCGATGATCAAATAAAAGAGATCACCGTTTCGCCGGAGTTGAACGAGGCCTTCAGGGCTTTCAATCGACGCAAAGATGCACTGCAGATATGGAGTAGCCTCGGGGAGCCTGTGCGTATGCAATTGGGTGGCCCCCAATTGTGTGATGCCTACCCGGCGCTTCGCAACATACTGGATGAGGCCCTCGTTAATGAGTGCCGCAGCTTACGAAACGCGATGCAATTTCTGTTTGCAGCGTTGCCCAATCTGGCCGGCGGCAATGCCGCCAATGAACCCGCATTTCCGATGGATCAAGGATGAACCATGGCAAGGATACAACGCCCCACTAATGACCGGGAAAGCAGCGATTTGCATTGCTGGGAGCAACCGGGTACGCCTATTGATGAGCCTGCTTCCTGTCCACTGCTGAAAACGGTTCATCTATTGCCTGTTCGTTACGGCAGAGTGGAAGTTGCACCTGTCGATACCGACCCGGGCTACCCATATACATTGAGCTCCCGCTCCATTGGTTATCGCCTTCTGCGCCACGGCTACATTTATGTACTGGATGCCGATTCGGAACAGCTTCACGAGTACCTGCATAAAGACGGTGAACTGACGGGCCATAACGGCGGAAGGCTGGAGTATGCCGCATTGTCAACGCCAGTTTAAAACTGACCCACTTAGCGGCAATATCGCCAGTTTAAAACTGACCCACCCTTGGCATTTACGTGTTGGTTAATAGGTCTTTGCTGCTGGCTGAGACCGGTGCGGTACCCGCCATTTTCTTATCCTTCAATCGATAGCTTTCTCCCCGGATTTGGACGATGTGCGCGTGGTGTAACAGCCGGTCCAATAGCGCAGCGGTTAATGTCGTGTCGCCATCGAAGGCACTGGCCCACTGTGAGAACGGGAGATTACTGGTGACGATGACACTGCCGTGCTCGTAGCGTTTGGCGATGACGTTAAAGAACAGATTGGCCTCTTCGCGACCAAATGGCAGATAGC
>JBALXR010000144.1:0-5289 GCA_036960525.1 Marinobacter sp. | reverse complement strand
CTACAGGATTGAGCATCAGCGGTGTGCCCATCACCGCGTGAACCTGGCTGCGGGGCATGCCTTCCGTCAGCGCGTTCAGCTCTTTGTTGGTGACAATATTGCCTTGTTGGACGTTAATTTTGTAAACGCCGGGAAAGGCACAGCCAGCCAGAAAAAGAGTGAGAATAAGAGCTATGAGCTTTTGCATCGCCGGGGGAAATCCTCTATCTTGAAAATGCCTGCCAATGGCAGATGTCGCACGGGTTGATCCTAAAATGGCGGCCCCATCATACCGGAAGCCGCAAGGCACACCAACGAGTGAATAGTAATATGCCATCTGAAAACGCCGAATTACGAAAAGTCGGTCTGAAGGTTACTCTTCCGCGGGTAAAAATCTTCGGTATTCTTGAAAGCGCCACGCAGCATCACATGAGCGCAGAAGATGTATACAAAAAGCTTCTGGAGCAGGGTGACGACGTAGGGCTCGCGACCGTTTACCGGGTG
The DNA here is from genome assembly GCA_036960525.1 of Marinobacter sp. GTDB lineage: Bacteria > Pseudomonadota > Gammaproteobacteria > Pseudomonadales > Oleiphilaceae > Marinobacter. The sequence continues at coordinate 4,806 of JBALXR010000144.1, read as the reverse complement.
TTAACCCAATTCGAATCGGCGGGCCTGGTGCTGCGGCACAATTTTGAAGGCGGCCATGCAGTATTCGAAATGGCCAGCGAAGACCATCACGACCACATCGTATGTACTGAAACTGGAAAGGTCATCGAGTTTTTTGATCAGGTGATTGAAGATCGACAGAGAATCATTGCGGCTGAGCACGGTTATGAGATTGTCGATCACAGCCTGACTTTGTACGTAAAGCCTGTTAAATCATAAGCCAGTTCACGCTCAAGCATTTGCCCATGCGCAAAAAAAGGGGCGGGCTTCTGGCCCGCCCCGAAAACTCTCGGAGTGGAGAGTGGAAAGTAAATAGGGGGAATGCTTTTAGTGATGGGTTGCCTGTCCCTTGCTGTACATTTCTTTGGCGTGGGCAATGGTCTGTTCTGTCATATCTACGCCGCCCAGCATGCGGGCGACTTCGCTGATCCTGCCCTGGTCGTCCAGGGTTTCGATTTTCGAGAAAGTTGCTTCCTGATCTGTGAACTTACTAACGAACAGATGCTGATGGCACTGGGCTGCCACCTGCGGCAAGTGGGTGACACATAATACCTGACCGTTTTCGCCGAGTGCCCTCAGCAGCTTGCCCACCACTTCGGCGGTGCCACCGCCAATCCCTACGTCTACTTCGTCGAACACCAGTGTCGGTGTAGTAGAGGTTTGCGCTACCACCACTTGAATAGCCAGACTGATTCGCGACAGCTCGCCGCCCGAGGCGACTTTCGCCAGTGGTCGCGCCGGTTGGCCGGGATTGGCGCTGACCAGAAATTCGATGTCTTCGTGGCCATGTGCCGCCGGCTCGTCACGGTTGTCTGCCAGCTGCGTAACAAACTGCATATTGGGCATGCTAAGTTGAGCCAGTTCTGCCGCTACGCGAATGTCCAGATTCACCGCCGCGTGCTGGCGCAACTGTGTCAGTTTGTCGGCCAGCGCGTTGTATTCCAGTCGCTGCTCGTCCAGCTCGGCCTGAAGTTGTTCCAGGCTGCCGGCGCCGCCGTCCAGATCGTCCAGTTCGCCGTTTAGCCGCTGGTGCAGTTCGAACAGTTGTTCGGGCATGATGCGATGCTTGCGCGCCATCTGATAAATCGCACTCAAGCGCTCTTCTATTTCTGTGAGGCGCTGCGGATCCGCTTCGTAATCATCAACAAAGCGGCGCAGGTTGTTGCCGGCTTCGCTGATTTGTATTTGCGCTTCGCTCAGCATTTGCAGGGTGTCGGCCAGTGCTGGAATTTCAGTTGGCAGCTGCTCAAGTTGCTGAAGCGCCTGACGCACCAGTGCGGCAGCGCTAGTGTCGTCTTCTGAACACAGTAAAGCCGCCTGATTGCTGTGGTGCAAAATGATGTCAGCCTGGCTCAACTCCTGTTGTTGCTGTTCCAGCTGCGGCTGCTCGCCTTCTTGCAGACCCAGGCGGTCAAGCTCTTCTACCTGATAGCGCAACAGTTGCAGCCGGGCCTCGGTTTCATCGGCGTTGTTCTGGCGCTCGACCATTTTTTGGCGGGTTTTATTCCACCCACTCCAGGCTTGACGGGTTTGCCCGGCCAGCTCGTCGGCCCCGGCGTATTCATCCAGCAAGGTGCGGTGAATATCCTTGCGCAGCAAGGATTGATGTTGGTGCTGGCTATGAATGTCCATCAGCAGGCCGCCCAGCTCTTTTAGGTGGCTTAGCGGGCAGGGTTGGCCGTTGATGTAGGCGCGGGAGCGGCCGTCGCGGCTGATGGCGCGGCGTAAGATGCAGTCGTTATGATCGTCTAACTCTTGCTTTTCCAGCCAGTTGCGCGCAGCCGTAATGGCTGAAATATCGAAGGTAGCGGTAATGTCAGCCCGCTTCGCGCCGTAACGCACGGCGCCGGCGTCTGCGCGCCCGCCCATGGCAAGGCCAAGCGCATCCAGCACAATCGATTTGCCGGCTCCGGTTTCGCCGGTAAGGGCAGTCATTCCTTTATGGAAGTGCAGTTCCACCCGTTCTGCGATGGCGTAATTGGAAACCGTTAGCTGTGTGAGCATGCCGAAACCTCCGCTCTATCTATATGCTTTGTGTCTGAATACTGTTTTTTCATACAGTACCTGTGAATATATACAGGCTTTTTGATGGTTGCAAACTCTGTGGCGTCAACTTTGTTGTAAAATGCGTTGCGCATCGGTTGAAACTGGGTCGCGGGGCCCCATATCGACTTGCAAAGATCTCGTTCCGGCCGTTATGGCAGGTATCCGAATATAGGTAGTAGACCGTGGTCATACCGGTCGTGTTTTATTCACCAGGAGTAGTCATGAGCACTGACGAAAAACGCAATGAGCAATTTGCACATGAACTGCAGCAAGCTGTAGATAATGCCGCAGACGAAAACGCAGAAGCAGCCGAAGCGGCACCAGAAAGCTCGCCATCCGCTGACCTTGAAGCACTGCAGGCAAAGGTCCAAGAGTTTCAGGAGCAGGTGCTGCGTTCGCAGGCAGAAATGCAGAACGTGCGCCGTCGCGCCGAAACCGACGTCGAAAAAGCCCATAAATTTGCGGTAGAAAAGTTCGTCAAGGAGCTGCTGCCGGTAGTAGACAGCTTGGAAAAAGCGGTTGAAAGCACCGGAGGTCACGAATCCTCTGGTGACTTGGTGGCGTCCATTCGCCAAGGCGTAGAGCTTACCCTTGAAATGTTCCTTTCTGGCCTCAAGAAATTTAACGTTGAGCGCTTAAACCCTGTAGGCGAACCGTTTGATCCGCAATACCACGAGGCGATGTCTATGGTGCCGGCACCTAACGCCGAGCCCAACAGCGTTGTGGCGGTTATGCAGAAGGGCTACGTGTTGAACGGCCGCGTTGTACGCCCGGCCATGGTAATGGTTGCCAAGCCCCAAGATGCACCAAAAATTGATGAGCAGGCTTGAAAAATAGCTTAAAGCGCCAATATAGTTTTTAACCAAAACAGTCCGGAGCGATCCTCCGGCCCCAGCATTCAGAAAGATTTGGAGTGACTCAATGAGCAAGATTATCGGTATTGACTTAGGCACAACCAACTCCTGCGTATCCGTTATGGACGGTGGCAAGGTTAAGGTTATTGAAAACTCTGAGGGCGATCGCACTACGCCGTCAATTGTTGCCTATACCGAAGACGGCGAAATTCTGGTAGGCCAGTCTGCCAAACGTCAGGCTGTCACCAACCCCTACAACACCCTTTACGCCATCAAGCGTTTGATCGGTCGTCGGTTCGAAGACGATGTTGTGCAAAAAGACATCAAAATGGTGCCTTACAAAATCGCAAAAGCCGACAACGGCGATGCGTGGGTAGATGTAAAAGGCCAGAAAATGGCGCCGCCGCAGATTTCCGCGGAAATTTTGAAAAAGATGAAGAAAACCGCCGAAGATTATTTGGGCGAAAAGGTAACTGAAGCGGTTATCACAGTTCCTGCATACTTTAACGATAGTCAGCGCCAGGCGACCAAAGATGCGGGCAAAATTGCCGGTCTGGACGTTAAGCGTATTATCAACGAGCCAACTGCTGCTGCTCTGGCTTATGGTATGGATAAGAAAGGCGGCGACCGCACTATCGCGGTTTATGACCTGGGTGGTGGTACGTTTGATCTGTCAATCATCGAAATTGCCGATGTAGACGGCGAGCACCAGTTTGAAGTGTTGGCCACCAACGGCGACACCTTCCTGGGTGGCGAAGATTTCGATATGAAAATCATCGAATTCCTGGCTGACCAGTTCAAGAAAGACAGCGGCATTGATCTGCGCGGCGATTCATTGGCCATGCAGCGTCTGAAAGAAGCCGGCGAGAAAGCCAAAATCGAGCTTTCCAGCAGCCAGCAAACTGACGTGAACTTGCCGTACATCACCGCCGATGCCAGCGGCCCCAAGCACATGAACGTCAAGCTGACCCGTTCCAAACTGGAATCCCTGGTGGAAGATCTGGTACAGCGTACTCTTGAACCGTGTAAAGTGGCGGTGAAAGATTCAGGTCTGAGCATCGATCAGATCGATGAAGTAATTCTGGTAGGCGGCCAAACCCGTATGCCGCTGGTGCAGGAAAAAGTAAAAGAGTTTTTCGGCAAAGAAGCCCGTAGAGACGTTAACCCGGACGAAGCTGTTGCCATGGGCGCCGCCATTCAGGCCGCCGTATTGTCTGGCGATGTAAAAGACGTTCTATTGCTTGACGTTACCCCGCTGAGCCTGGGTATCGAAACCATGGGCGGTGTTGCTACATCGCTGATCGACAAGAACACCACGATCCCCACCAAGAAGTCGCAGACGTTCTCAACAGCGGACGACAGCCAAACAGCTGTAACCATTCACGTGGTTCAAGGCGAACGTAAGCAGGCTTCGCAGAACAAGTCGCTGGGCCGTTTCGATTTGGCTGATATTCCGCCAGCACCGCGCGGTGTGCCGCAGATCGAAGTAACTTTTGATATCGACGCCAACGGCATTCTGAACGTGTCTGCCAAAGACAAGGCGACCGGTAAAGAGCAGTCCATTGTGATCAAAGCTTCTTCTGGCCTGAACGAAGAAGAAATCGAAAAAATGGTGCGCGACGCAGAAGCCAACGCGGACGAAGATCGCAAGTTTGAAGAGCTGGTTCAGGCCCGTAACCAAGGCGATGCTATGGTTCACGCGGTGCGTAAAACCTTAAAGGACGCTGGCGATAAAGTCAGCGACAGCGAGAAAGAGTCGATTGAAGTTTCTGTAACTGAACTGGAAGAAGCGCTGAAAGGTTCTGATAAGGACGACATCCAGGCTAAGACCGAGAAGCTGACTGAAGTTTCAGGCGAATTGGCCAAGAAGATGTACGCCGATCAGGCG
>JBALXR010000143.1:0-5344 GCA_036960525.1 Marinobacter sp. | reverse complement strand
GTCGTCATACACCTTTACACCATGGATGTCTGCCAGTAGCTCCATGCGTCGCTTAACACCGGAAAAACGGCACAACGCGCTAATGGCGTGATCTGGAGTAACGCCCACATGGCGCGCTGCGGCAATGGCCGACAAGGCGTTACGAACGTTATGCAGGCCACTGTGGGCCCACTTTACCGCAGCCACCGGCTGCTCTTGGCGTAGAACCATAAAATGACTGCCGTCGTCGCTCAGCAATTCGGCGCGCCAGTTACTTGGGCCGTCAGCCTCGCCACCAATCGCCAGCGTTTGCTGCGGTGTCCAGCAGCCCAGGGCGATAGCGTTGTCCAGATGGACATCCAGCGTCGGGCGCAGAATCAAGCCTTGGGACGGCACGGTGCGAATTAGATGATGGAACTGGCGCTCGATGGCTTCCACGTTGTCAAAAATATCAGCGTGGTCGAACTCCAGGTTGTTCAGAATCAGCGTGCGCGGACGGTAATGGACAAATTTCGAACGCTTGTCAAAAAATGCGCTGTCGTATTCATCAGCCTCAATCACAAAAAAGTCACTGCTGCCCAGGCGCGCAGACACCGGCAAATCTTTGGGCACGCCACCTACCAGATAACCGGCGTCAAACCCGGCCTGCTCAAGTATCCATAGCAGCATGGCGGTGGTAGTGGTTTTACCGTGAGTGCCTGCTACTGCAAGCACCCAACGCTGGTGTAACACTTCCCGCGCCAGCCATTCGGGGCCGGACATATAAGGAATATTGCGGTTAAGCACCCGTTCCACTTCGACGTTGCCGCGGGACATGGCGTTGCCAATAAGCACCAGATCAGGCTGCGGCTTGAGGTTGTCAGGATGGTAGCCTTCAATCAGCTCGATGCCCTGAGCCTGCAGCTGGGTACTCATGGGCGGATAAACGCCTTGATCAGAGCCAGTCACCTTGTGCCCCAGCTCGCGAGCCAATACCGCCAGGCTACCCATAAAGGTGCCGCAAATACCCAATATATGAATGTGCATGAAACAGACCGCCTTCTGATAAAAACGCTGCCAAGCGTCCCCCATACGCTGCGGCCCGTCAAGCGTGCGCTGCTGAGTGTTTCGGTTTTACCAGTCATGAAAATTGCCAGTAATTGGCGTATCATGCGCGCCATCGTCGAACCAGTGAGAGGCTTAGTTGCCAGATGGCCATTAAAAACGCATTCTATGCACAATCCGGTGGTGTTACCGCCGTTATAAACGCCAGCGCCTGTGGCGTTATTCAGACCGCCCGCCGTCACCCGGATAAAATCGGCAAGGTGTATGCCGGGCGCAACGGTATTCTCGGTGCGCTGAAAGAAGAGCTGATCGATACCAGTCTTGAGTCCGATGGAGCCATTGCCGCACTGATGCACACCCCTGGCGGTGCTTTTGGATCGTGTCGCCACAAGCTAAAAAACATTTCCGAAAACCGCCGCGAATACGAGCGTTTAATTGAAGTTTTCCGCGCCCACGACATCGGTTATTTCTTCTACAATGGCGGCGGCGACTCCCAAGACACTGCTTACAAGGTATCGCAGATCAGCGAAAAAATGGGCTATCCCATTACCTGCATCGGTATACCCAAAACCGTTGATAACGACCTGCCCTTCACCGATTGCTGCCCGGGCTTTGGCTCGGTTGCCAAGTACATTGCCATTTCCACGCTGGAAGCCAGCCTGGACATCAAATCCATGTGCGAAACATCCACCAAGGTGTTCATTCTGGAGGTGATGGGCCGCCACGCTGGCTGGATTGCTGCCTCAGGCGGGCTTGCCGGTCAGGGCGAAGGTGAGCCGCCACACATTATTCTGTTTCCGGAAGTTCCGTTTGATCGCGAGGCCTTTTTAGCCCGGGTGGACTTTTGCGTGAAGGAATACGGTTATTGCGTGATTGTTGCGTCTGAAGGCGCTCAATATGAAGACGGCCGCTTTCTGGCTGAAGCCGGGGCCAGAGACGCCTTTGGCCACACCCAATTAGGCGGCGTTGCGCCAGCGCTGGCAAATCTGATGAAGCAGGCTCTGGGCTACAAGTACCACTGGGCCGTAGCTGATTACCTGCAGCGAAGTGCGCGCCATATCGCCTCGGCCACCGACGTAGAACAGGCCTACACCGTCGGCAAGGCAGCGGTAGAAATGGCGATTGCCGGCAAACAGGCGCTAATGCCCATCATCGTTCGCGAACAGGCCAAGCCTTATCGCTGGCGAGTGGGCGAGGCACCGCTAAGCGAAGTGGCTAACCAGGAAAAGAAAATGCCGATTCACTACATCACCGATGATGGCTTCGGCATTACCCAGGACTGCCGCGACTACCTGAGCCCGCTGATTCAAGGCGAAAGTTTTCCACCTTTTGAAAATGGCTTGCCAAAAGTAGCAAAATTGAAAAACCAACTGGTAGAAAAGCGCCTTAAAACCGCATTCGAGCTCTAAAACAACCGCGCCATACTCAACACGGCCGCCCCGGGGCGGCCGTGTTGTCAGTTTTGCAGTCAAATAAAATATCCGGTGTTTTAGCGGCAGCCGCTCTATTGTATGCTGCAGTCTCGATTGGCTTTTGACGCCAGCATTATTCTTTGGGTGCTAATGATTCATGACGAACTCACAAAAACCCAACACCAGCTCTTATTGCATTGCTCTGCAGCCAATTTGCGATACCAATATGGTTCACGTGGCTGACGAATTACTTTATCGAGCCACCGCTGGCGCGAGTTTCGCTGTTATAGAAGATGGCCTTATCGCCACTGCGCGGGCCTGCAATGCAGCCTTTTACGAAGCCGGTTTAGAATCTCTTTGCGGCCGTAAGAAACTGTTTTTCAACGCCCCCCGCGAATGGCTGCTGAACCCTGCATTACTGCCGCCTAGCCCGAAGCAGGTGGTTATCGAGGTGCTGGAAAGCGTAGAGGGTGACGAGGAAATCCTTGCAGCGCTGAAACACATAAAATCTCAGGGCTACACCGTAGCGCTGGATGACTTTGTGCTGACCGAAGCCACCAGACCGCTGCTGGATCTGGCCGACATTATCAAGCTGGACATGCTGGAGCAGCCGCCCACCAGAAAGCAGGTAGAACACTACTTGGCTCGCGGCATCACCTTGTTAGCCGAAAAAGTGGAAACCAAAAAAGAGTTTGATCAGGTCCGGGCCATGGGGTTTACTCTTTTTCAGGGTTACTTTTACGCCCACCCGGAAACCCGGCAATCCACTTCGTTCAAACGCGGGCGCAATCAGTCGGCACAAATCCGTCTTTTGGGCGAATTACAAAAGCCCGACGCAGACTACAACGAACTGGAACGGTTACTGGTGCAGGAGCCCCAGCTGAGTGTGCAAATGCTGCGCACGGTAAATTCTGCAAGCCACAACTTACCTCATCAAATCATTAGCATGCGCCAAGCCATAGTATTGCTTGGGCTGGATCGCCTTCGTAATCTGGTCTCCATGCTGGTACTGGCTAATGACGACCCGTGCAACATGCTGTTGTTGCCACAAGCACTTACCCGAGCAGCCATGTGCTCGCGGCTGGCTGAACGAGACTGCAAGGAGAACAAAGAACCCGCCTTTATGGTGGGCTTGCTGTCGATGGTTGATGTGCTGCTCGGCCAAAAGCTTGAACTACTGTGTGACCAACTTCCTCTCGCTCCAAGTGTCAAGCAAGCACTGCTTGCTCACGAGGGGCCACTTGGCAAGACTCTTCATTTAGTAAAAGCTTTTGAGAAGGGCCGCCTGACCAATGCCAGTGACGAAGCAGTTGCTAAACTTAACCACTATTTTTTGGAAAGCCGTGGTTGGGCCAATCAGGTTCTGGACGGAATGGGCAATTAGCCGCGATTAATGCTCGGCAGTTTCTTGCTGACGGACAAAAGTGGAAAATTCATCATAGCCTCCAATGTGCTGCTCACCCACGAAGATCTGCGGCACGGTATGTACAGGCTTGCCTATTTTCTGTGCAATATCCGCTTTAGTAATGTCTTCCTCAATCATATCTACCCACTTAAACTCGAAACCACGAACTTCGCACAAACGAATGGCCCCTACGCAAAAACCGCAACTGGTACGACCGAAAATTGTGACTTTTTCCATAACTTGCTCCCCTTATTAATGCCTGCCTGTTAGCTTGATGGCTATTGGCTTAATCGATGTTTTTTCTATTTATACAATCATGATGGCACGGCTGCCGGAGAATGAAAATTGACTGTTTGAATAGCCACGATAGTCTAGTATTCCGTTTGGCCAACTATGCTGAAAGCCAAAGCTGATCCAATAAATCCCTAAACGGAGAACCCGTGGTATACCTGACCCTGTTCGCCACCGCTTTTGCCGCTGCGACACTGCTACCTGCATATTCGGAAATCCTGCTGGGCACCCTGCTAGCCCAGGGCTACGGGCCATTCTGGTTGTGGTTTGCGGCCACAACCGGAAATACGCTGGGGTCTGTGGTGAACGGAATGATCGGACGCCAAGTAGATCGATTCAAGCACAAGCGCTGGTTTCCGATGACCGAAGTGCAATTGCACAATGCCCGCAACCGCTTTAACCGCTTTGGCCAATGGTCGTTACTGCTGGGCTGGTTACCGATTGGCGGCGACGCGCTTACGCTGGTAGGCGGCATTATGCGCGTGCCTTGGCTGAACTTTGTGATTCTGGTTGGCATCGGCAAAGGCCTGCGCTATGCCATTGTGTTGTGGCTGGTACTCAGTGCCTACGGCCCCGAAACCGAGGCACTGGTGTCGGGCTTGGTGTTCTCAGGGTAAAGATAATGCCGTAGCGTGGGCTCGCCGTTGAACTCCGCCTGCAAAACGGCAATGAACGTGTATACTCCGATCAACTTACGGTTCAGAAACACAAACTCTTTTGGTGGCACGCGAAAATAACGGCTAATAGCAGAACGCGCGGCCTGTCGTGCTACCCGTGAAGGCAGGTCGCTTTGTTTCCAGCGATACTGGCCGGCACTGTTCACAGCCTCGGGTGGCCATTCGCTAGGGTCGCCAATCAACGGTTCCAACACTGACATACATACCCGGCCAAAGGTTTCCAGAACCTCAGTGGGCCAATCACGGCTCATAAACCGGAGTTGCACGCCGCCATCGATCACAGCACCCAAATCGTTCTCATAAGAGGCACGAATCATTTGGATAACCGGCTGTAAAAAGTCATCGCTATAGCGCTGCACCGCGCCAAAATCAAGCAGTACGATACGATCGTGGTCTGCTTCTGCGCCCGGCTCCCCGGCCAAGCGAATGCGATAGTTTCCGAAGTTCGGGTCGGTCTGAATTTCCCCCCAATCAAACAACTCGCGAAAGAACAGCTCCAACGCGGCTTTACCCAGCTTACTGCGGCGCTCCAAAGA
>JBALXR010000142.1:0-5349 GCA_036960525.1 Marinobacter sp. | reverse complement strand
CTAGACACAGCCGGCCAGAACCTGTTTGCCGTGGACCGGGACGGAAACCTGCTCTGGGGCACGCCGCAGGTTTGCCGCTGTCTGCCGGGCACCGGTCACCCAGACTTCCAGCCCGTTCGCGCCAAACTCGCGCAGTGGCTTAGCCACAACCCAGATCCGGGGCACCAAATGCAGCTGGACGCCTTAGACACCCAACACACGGTGGAATACCTGGCTCTGGTAGACGGACGGGAATACCTGCTGCGGCTGAAAACGCCGCAGAACAAGTCCAGCGCCACAGCGGCTTTGAGGGAGCGGTTCCAGCTGACCCTGCGCGAATCCGACGTGTTGTTGTGGATTGCCAATGGCAAAGCCAACCGGGAAATTGCACAAATCCTCGACATGAGCCCGCGCACAGTGAACAAGCATCTAGAGCAGATTTTTCGCAAACTCGGCGTTGAAAACCGAACCTCTGCTGCGGCCAGTGCCATTCGTCTTCTGGCGACAAAATAACGGGTGCTGAAGGCGCCAGACAGACATTAAGCTTTGTCTCTGTCACCAGGTTGGATAACAACCACTCTGCCTCTTACTAGTGAAAAATCCATTTTGGTCAAAATCGAAGACATGCCAACTATCTCTTAAGCGTTATCGTGGCGACAATGTTCTCAAGCAAGTACATAGCGAAATAATCGAACAATAAAAAATTTTTAGTCTTGTAGATTCAACCTCGAATGCAATGGCCATCAAACACTATCAATACTTGCAATTACATGACCACCCAACAATTCAACGCTTAGGTAAAAACAATGAACAATACTAGACTTGAAGGAAAAACGTGCTTGATTACCGGAGCAGCTCGTGGCATGGGAGCAGCTGTGGCGGAACACTATGCGGCACAAGGTGCCAGTGTGTGCGTAGCAGATCTCAACTTCGAAGGGTGTGAAGAAGTCGTCGCGCGCATCAAGCAAAAGGGTGGTAAAGCCATAGCCGCTCAGCTCAACGTCACTGACCGCGCACAGATGACGGCTGCTGTTCAGGCAACCGTCGATGCATTCGGCAGCATTAATGTAATGGTCAATAACGCCGGCATCAACAAGCCGCTTATGTTTCTTGATATTACCGAAGAAAACTGGCGGCAGATAATGGACGTCAATGGGCTGGGGTGCCTGATAGGCATGCAGGAAGCTGCCAAACAGATGATTAAGCAAGGCAAGGAACATGGCCCATACAAGATCTTGAATGTCGGCTCGATTCTGTCACGCCAAGCCTTTGACGATGTGGTGCCCTATTCATGCAGCAAGCATGCTGTTCTTGCGATGATTAACGGCGGTGCCAAGGCCCTGGTCGATCATAATATCACGGTCAACGGATATGCCCCTGGCGTAGTACGCACGGAACTATGGGAGCAGTTGGACAAGGACCTGGTGGCCATTGGAAAATTCAAAGAGCCGGGTCAGTCAATGGACGAGCTTGCCGAAAAAATGATTCTTATGAAGCGCTACTCCTATCCGGAAGATGTGGTCGGCACCGCCTCGTTCCTGGCCAGCCAAGAGTCGGACTACATGACTGGGCAATTATTGATGATTGATGGCGGCATGATCATGCAATAAAAATCATGCCACCGCGGCGGCATTACACCGCGGTGGCATGAGTTGGAATCAATAGAACCCCTCGCGCTTCATCATCTGATCCGCTTGATTTTGCGCCACCGTCAGTGCTTGCTTAATAGAGCGGCGACCAGCCAGCACTTCGAAAATCTCGTTACCGGCAATGGCGATGATCGGTGTAATGTGCGGTACTGGAGGTCGTGGCCAAGCCTGGAGCATGCCTTTCCGGGCCATCTCGTCAACCGCTTTTATAAGCGGTGACAACGACGAAACTTCCGGGTCGCGACTGACACTAAAACGAGGCGTAACCAAGCTGCCATTCATAATAGAAAGCTTCGAGAGACTGGCAGAAGTAAGCGATTTCAGTGCACTCCAAACGGCCTCTACCCGCTCCTCAGAAAGATTGGAAGGAATCGCAAGCGCATAGCCCCCTATCGGAGTAATCGGCAACCCATGCTTGCTGACCGGGTGCGGAAGATATCCGGTGTTGCGCCAAGCCGGGGACTTTGGATTAAGCTCAAACAAGGGGGCAAGCAGCGTGTAATTATAGGCCATGCAACTCTCGCCCGAAGCGTATGATCTGGCACGCTCGTACCAGGCCATTTTAAGAATGTTCGGCGGAGAATACTTCAGTATATCCAACATATATTCACAGGCGTAAAAAGCCGCATCCGACAGAAACATAGGGCGAGACTCTTCTCGCGACACATTCTGAAAATCAAAGCCATCTTGAGTTCGTCTGAGGTTGATGATCGGCTGGCCGAATTTTGCCATCAAGAAAGCGAACGTATGGCCCAATGGCGTGCCCCTCGCAGCATTCCATGCGATGCCGTATTGTTTATTGGCGGGGTCGTGCAACCTTTTAGCCACATTAACAAGCTCTTCGGTCGTTGTTGGAGGCTCCAACCCTGCTCGCTCGAGGATATCCTTTCGATAACAAAGCAGCTCTGGCGTTGTCTGAACCGGGATACCGTATTGCTTGCCGGCATAACGCGAACTTTGAATGGCAACGGAGTGGAAATCGGATAAGTCGTAACCATCTCGTTCGATCAACGCGTCAAGCGGCATCAGCATTCCCTGATACGCCAACTCGCCGAACCAGGGCAGGTCACAGGCAACAATATCGTACCGAGACTTCCCCGACCGCGCGTTGGTAAGGATTTCCTCCCGCAGTCCATCGATCGACTTCGCTCTGTTCTTTATATCCACACCGAAAGACGACTCCAGTTGCCGCTTTAGATTGTGCATCGCCATAAAAGCCGGGTCGCCATGAACCAAGGTACGCAATCCCCCTTTCAACTCAAGCCGCTTAATAAGGACGGTGGACGGAGATATGACAGTCGAGGGTTCACTAACATGACCCAAAGAAATCCGGCTGTCCGGGCTGGAGGCTGAGGTTGCCGAGAAGGTTTCACCCAGTAGTGACTTGATGCGGATGGCATAAGCTTCCCATTCGTCAATCAGCGCTGCAGATGGATGTAGGGAGAACGTCTTGCCCGACTTGGTCCGGGGTCTCGACAGGATCAGCCCGCGTTTCAGAATGCTCTCGATACCACGTTTTGCAGTGCCATATGACATGCCGGAGGCGTCTGCAAGAGAGGTTGGTGTTGTGAGCCTTCCCGCTAAGTGGTTTCGCATGATATGAATCATCATGCGCATCTCGCGATATCCATAGGTCATGGAGAGCGCCTGTTCAGTCTCGTCTTCGAGTTGCTCAATGAAGTCGATGAACCGTTCCAACTCTGTGTTGGAGAGCTTGGGCCTGGGCGTCTGTGGCAATGATTCATAAGGCCCCTCTGGGCGCCACATGTTCAGATCATCATTCATTCTTACCTCGAGGATCCCAATGGATTCAGCGTCGAAACTACCTCACGACCTTTCTACATAACAACCGTTATCCAATACCATCGACGATCAGCCGCACGCCCAGCAGGATCAATAGCGTGAGGATTATCCGAAAAAATAGCTCGGGGCTCAGGCGTTTTTGAATAACAAGCCCAAGACGCACCCCTAGCCAGGCGACTGGAATCATCAGCAAAGCCAGCGTCAGACTCTCAACGTTGAGCAAGCCAAGCAAACTGTAAGGCACCAACTTAACCAGATTGGTGGCAGCCAAAAAAACCACGGCCGTTCCCAGGAACTGCTCCTTCGATAGCTGGCACTGCATCAAATAAAAATTGAGTGGCGGACCCCCGGCATGGGCAATAAAGCTCGTGAAACCGGCGACCCCGCCGCTAAGCCTTCCCACCCAGTCAGGCGCTGCACGATCAAACCGGGGTTTAAACAGACCCCACAGACCAAACAGGATTGAAAAGACCCCAAGAAGCACCTTGAGCACGTCCTCATTGAAAACACCGTAAGTTAAATAGCCGGCCACAACACCCAGCACCGCCGGAGGCAGCATAAGCCATACCACAGAACCTACACGATGCCGCCACCAGGCCCGCACACTGAAGACGTCCATCACGATCAACAGCGGCAACATAACGGCTACCGCGAAGGCTGGGCTTGCTTTCAGCGATATCAGGGGCACCGCCACCACCCCAACACCGCCAGCAAATCCGGACTTCGATATACCGGTGATCAACACCGCCACGATTATTAGACAAATGAGTTGCCAATCAAACATCCTTTCAGACCTCACACTTTTTGAAAGACAAAAAAAGGCCGTGCGAACACGACCAAAGATAGCTGACATTTACGGGTCCGACTGCCGCAAGGCGCCAATAGGAGGCTGGCGGCAATTACTACTTTTAGAGAATTTGGCAAACCTCTTCGAACTTAAATCGATCTTGCTGTGGGAACAATGCTTCAGGATCGCCATAGCCCAGGTTACACAGGAAGTTGCTCTTCACCTTGCCGTCAGGAAAGAACTCCTCATCAACAGCTGCATTGTTGAAGCCCGACATCGGGCCGGCATCGAGCCCCAGTGCGCGAGCTGCCAATATGAAGTAGCCGCCCTGAATGGAGGCGTTGCGGAAAGCCGTGCTGTTTATAAAATCCGTTTTGCCTTCAAACAGCGACTTGGCATCTTTATTGTGCGAGAACATTCGCGGCAGGTGCTGATAAAACTCAGTGTCATAGCCCAACACAGCCACCACAGGCGCCTTCATGGTTTTCTCCTGGTTGCCGGGCATGAGTGCAGGTTTGAGCCGTTCCTTAGCCGCCTCTCCCGTCAAGAACAGCACCCGAAGTGGCTGGCAGTTCATGGACGTCGGGCCAAAATGCATTACCCGATAAAGTTCGCGAAGCGTCTCCTCGCTCACTTGCCGATCCTGCCAAACGTTATGAGTTCTGGCTTTTGTGAACAATGTCTCTATGGCGTTCTGATCAATAGCGGTCATATTATTTACCTTTTGCGAGTTAATGGTTTCTGAAGTCTCGACTCTTAGTTTGCCTTCAAACCGAAGTCGTATTTAAAGTGGCGGTAAGGTGCCGACATGTTGCGGCCATCCGGCGCCTGTCCAGATGGCAGTAACTGAAATTCCCTGACCAGTGAATCTTTAACCCCGAAAACGGCGTCGGAATCCAGATACGGATCGCCTTCTGCAAACACCTGTGTCACCAGGGTTTCATATCCTTCGGCCATCAACATGAAATGCACATGAGCTGGTCGATAAGGATGGCGGCCTGTCAGCTCTAACATTTTGCCCACCGGGCCATCGGTAGGAATCGGGTACGGAGCCGGTGTCACTGTCCAAAAGGCATAACGCCCCTGGTCATCCGTGCTGAAGCGGGCACGCAACGAGGCACTGTCTAGCTC
>JBALXR010000141.1:0-5434 GCA_036960525.1 Marinobacter sp. | reverse complement strand
GCATGAAAACCCTTGGAGTTGGCCAGTCGAAGGGTCGATTCAATAATTCGTGTCAGGTTTTTGACCGCAGTTGCCTCCTTTTTAATGCTTATGCGGTCTTTGTTTTGACGGTAAACATCACGGATCACATTCTCTTTCGACAGGCTCAGTTCGCCGCGAAACGCTTCATAATTTTCAATCATATCGGCTCCTGCAGCGATTATTCCAAACCAGATTATGCAACCGACAAGAACCTGTCCTGAGTAGCCTGGTCAGCTCGCAGTTCGTCACTAGTGGCCTGATGGACAACCTGCCCCTTTTCCAGAATGTAGGCTCTTCGAGCATGTTTCAGTGCGAATCGAACACTCTGGTCCGTGAACAGTATGGTTGTGGTCTGACTAAGATCATCAATCAACTCCCCGATCTGCTGCACAATAACCGGGGCCAGCCCCTCATTGGGTTCATCCAGCAACAGCAGCCTTGGCTGAGTCATCAGTGAACGAGCTACCGCCAGCATTTGCTGCTGTCCGCCAGACAAAGTAGCTCCGTCTTGATCTTCTCGCTCTCCCAACATTTCGTATTTTTTGAGGATATTATCCACGGTCCAACGGGCGGCAACCCCCTTGCGTTGATAAGCGGCCACTTCGAGGTTGTCGCGAACACTCAGGCTGGGGAAAATCCGGCGATCCTCGGGCACATAACCAATGCCTGAACGGGCAATTCGATGTGGCGGCCAGCCCTGAATTTTTTTGCCGTTAAAAATCACCTCACCAAATCGCGGAGGTGTTAAGCCAATAATACTTTTCAGTGTTGTACTTTTTCCTGCCCCGTTCCGGCCTAGCAGACAAACAGTCTCACCTTCTTCCAGTTGAAGAGTGACGCCCTGAAGCGCCTGGCTTTCGCCGTAGAACGTCTGGATATTGCGAACATCAAGAATCATGCGCTGGTCTCCTCGGTCACTTCGTCTTCTTCCTCACCCAAGTAAGCGCGCCGAACCTCAGGATGGATCTTCACTTCCGCTGGAGTGCCTGCAAACAGCTTTTCACCACGGTGCATAACCAGAATGCGATCTGCTAGATCAAAGACAACGTCCATATCGTGTTCGGTGATCAGGAACGTATAATCGCCACTGTCCGCCAAAGATTTGATCAGCCTTGTGGTTCGCCGGGTCTCCTCTGGCGTCATTCCTGCTGTTGGCTCGTCCAGCAGAACTAATTTTGGTCGCGTCGCCAGAACCATCGCTATTTCTAACAGACGTTTGTCACCATAACTGATGACCTCGGCACGCTGGTCTTTGAGGCTTTCAACACCCAGGCGCTTGAGGAGTTCGACGGCTTCCTGCTGAATGCCAGTGTTACGAGACGCAATATTAAACAACTTGCGACTGTGGCCGTGGTAAGCCGACAACACCACTTCAACGTTCTCTTGAACCGTCATCTCAGGAAAAATGTTGTTGATTTGGAAAGAACGTGAAATTCCCAATCTGCTAATTTTATGGGGCGGCAGGCCAGTGATGTCTTTCCCATCAAGCGTAATAGTGCCCTCAGAGGGCTGCATCCTGCCAGAAACCATGTTGTAAAACGTAGTCTTGCCTGCGCCGTTGGGGCCAATGATGGCCATGGTCTCCTTCGGCATGACCTCCAGGTTGATACTCAAAACCGCAGCGTTTCCGCCAAAGCGTTTGGTAAGATTCGATATATTGAGAATTGGATTAGTCATTTTTTTATCTCCAGCCACCAGTCAAGGACGGTGCCCAGTAAGCCCTTGCGGAAGAAAATAACCATCAGGGCGAGGATAATACCGAGAACAAGCATCCAGGACTCTGTGAAGCTGGTTATCCAGGTTTCCAGCAGTACAAACACCGCCGAGCCAATGAACGGTCCTAAGAAGTAGCCTGTGCCACCCAGGATAGCCATCAGTATTGGCTCTGCAGACATCGACCAATGCAGCAATTCAGGGCTTGCGACTCGAAGAAACGGAGCCATTAGACCACCTGCCAAGCCTGCAAAAGAGCCTGCAATCACGAAGGCCACCAACCGATAAGTGCGCACATTCAGGCCGGCAAATGACACCCGCTCGGGATTCTGGCGAATAGCTCTAAGGATCATACCGAATGAACTTCGACAAATTAGGTACAGTACCGCCGAGGCAATAACAACAATGGCTAGAACGACGTGATAGTAGATCGCTGGGTTCGCCAGAGTCAGATCAAGCCCCAGCCCGAATGAGCCCAGAGAAAAGCCAGCCAGCCCGTCACTGCCATTGGTGACTGAGCGCCACTGGTATGCAATAGCAAAAACCATCATGCCAAAGGCCAGCGTCAACATGGCGAAATACACTTCATTTAGTCTTACGCAGAAAAAACCAATGACTAAGGCTAACAGCGCGGCGGCACCCATGGATACCAGCAAGCTGACGACGAACGGCCACTCCAGATGTATTAGCACCAATGCCATAGCGTAGGAGCCGATGCCGAAGAAAGCCGCGTGCCCGAAACTAAGCATTCCTGTGTAGCCAAAAATCATATTAAAACTGGCTGCAAACAAACCTAAAATGAGAATTTCGGTAAAAATGAAAATATAAAAGTAAGAAGCAATCCAAGGTACTGCAATCAGCCCTGCAATCGCTAAAGTCAGTATGGCCCACAAAATCTTGATCTTCATGCAGCTGCCCCTTTGCCCATAATGCCATTAGGTTTGAACAGCAGAACCAGCGCCATTCCCATAAAGGGCAAAAGCATGTTTACCTCTGGTAGGTAGCGGCCACCAAAGCCGTGTATCAATCCGAGAATAATGGCGCCAATTAAGGCCCCCGGGAAGCTCCCAAGCCCACCGATGACCACCACAATGAAGGATTCGATAATAATTTTGTCACCCATACCAGGGTCCAGTGCACGCATCGGTGCTGCAATTACACCGCCGACAGCTGCAAGCCAGGCACCAAAGGCAAATACTCCCGTCACTACTAACCGGGTATTAATACACAATACTTCTGCCATATCGCGATCGAGTGCGGCAGCACGCATGATTCGACCAATTCGGGTCCGGTTAAACAGGAACCAGAGGCCAGTCAGTAGCGCCAGACCCATGACAATCACAAACAGGCTGTAAGTCGGTATGGAGCTGCCCATAATATCCATCGACCCGGCCAGCAGCTGAGGTGGCTGAACGACCTGAATTCCACTGCCCCAGATCATTCGCACGCTCTCGTTAATGATTAATAGAAGTGCGAAAGTGAGTAACAAGCTGTCTGCTATGTCTCTGGAATAAATATACCGCAATAAAAACCGGTCGATGAGAACCGCTAATATAGCCACGCCAAGCGGAGCCAATAACAATGCAGCCCAAAACGGCATTCCTACAATGTTGATTAAAGTAAACGCCAGGTACGCTCCCAGCATGTAGAGCGCTCCGTGAGCAAAGTTGATGATGTTCAAAACACCGAACACGATATTCAGTCCCACTGCGATAATGAACAGCAGAAGCCCGATATCAAGACTGTTCAGCAATGCTGATCCGATGCCAGACATGAATTACCTCATTGCGTTAGGGCCGGTTTCGTGGCGCCCTGCAAAGGCGCCACGGTAAGCATTTGGATAACGTTGGTTCAGAGCTTGCAACCGGTCTCTTCGATAGAGCGAGCCACATCTTCACCGTTGAAGATCTGCAGATCAGTCAATGTGCGGATATCGAACTCAGGGTGCATCGGGCCTGAAATACCCCAGTTTGGACCGACCATTGCCTGATTATCTTCTTTTCGGAAAGTAACCGTACCGTTCGGAGCTTCTATGCTCATACCACTCAGAGCCTTTGCAACCGCAGGGCCATCGGTAGTGCCCGCTGTCTCCATTGCTTTTTTATAGGCATAAATTGCTGCATAGGCGCCTTCCGCGTTATAGCTCGGGGGGCCGCCGTAGGCATCGACATAAGCCTTAACGAAACGGGCATTGATGTCGTTATCATAAGCCTCGAACCAGTACCGGGTAGAAAGGTGCACGCCTTCCGGCATCTCGTCGCCAAGAGCCGATAACACTTCGGTTGCTGCACCAACGGTAAACAGCAGTTCGTAGTCTTTTTCAAAGAATCCGCGATTGTTGGCCTGGCGAATGAAGTTGACCAGATCGCCACCCCAAACAGAGATAAGAACACCTTCGGCATCCGAGTCCATGACGCGATCAATGAATGGCGTAAAATCTTCAGCTCCAAAACGCGGGAAATTGGTCTCCGACATCAGGTTGACATCAGGTTTGAGCTCTTTCAGGTAGTTTCCGAAAAACTCCCAAGACTGGTGGCCGAAAGCATAGTCCGGGCCGATAGTCGTCCAGTTAGTGGCATCAAGTTTTTCAGCCACCAGAGCAGCAGCCTTCATGTTCTGGGCAACGTTTACGCTGATACGGTAGGTAAACGCATTACACAGCTTTCCGGTAACGTCGGGGGTGGCTGCGTGGGTAATAATGAGTGGTTTTTGCAACTCAGGCATTGTCGGTACCATGCCTTGGGCAACACCGGAACTGTCCAGCCCCACCAGAGCGTCAACTTTTTCCGAGTACACTAATTTGCGGGCTGCCTGTATGGCCACCGACGCTTTACCCTGGCTATCTTCGTAGACCATCTCGACTTGACGGCCCAGAATTCCGCCAGAGGCGTTGATTTCATCGACCGCGAGGTTGATGCCCTTTTGGGCAAACTCACCATAGGTCGCAGCGCTGCCAGAGAGAATGTAGATTCCCCCTATGCGAATTGGCTCTTCTGCGTAACTGGTGCTTGCGGCGCCCATCGCAGCGGCTGCGGTCATCGCAACCAGGATTTTTTTTGCACATGTTTTTATCATTGTAATGCCCCTTCATTGTTGTCTTTATTTTTAATGGCTAAAAAGCGTTCTAGTTGCTATCGCAACCTCCTTCTGACCGCGGTCAGATCTATTACGGGACCAGAGAATCCCGGAGAATGTTTTTGCGGACCTTCCCTGTCGCAGTTTTCGGCAACTCACCAAACACTACCTTCCTGGGCGCCTTGAAATGCGGCATGTGCTCTCTACAAAACGCTATAATGTCTGCGGATGTTATCTCTTCACTGTCGTCAATCAGGCTGACAAAAGCACAGGGTACCTCCCCCCACTTTTCATCGGCTATTGCCACGACAGCAGCCTCGGAAACCCGCGGGTGCCGGTAAAGCACTTCCTCCACTTCGAGGCTTGAGATGTTCTCTCCGCCAGATATAATGACATCCTTGGCTCGGTCACGGATCTCGACGTAGTGGTCAGGGTGCATGACCGCCAGGTCGCCCGTGTGAAACCATCCATTGCTAAACGCATTGGCTGTGGCTTCCGGATTTTTCAAATAGCCCTTCATCACTGTGTTTCCGCGAATACAGATCTCACCCATGGTTTTGCCATCGGCAGGCACGGATTCGCCACTAACAACGTCGAGAACCGCGACCTCATCCAACCCATGTGT
>JBALXR010000140.1:0-5535 GCA_036960525.1 Marinobacter sp. | reverse complement strand
GGGTAGATTCAGTAAAACATCGACACTAGGGACGGATTTCAAATCCGTCCCTTTTCTTTGTATCCGGTGACAGATTTGAAATCCATCCCCTTTCTTCATTTTTGGGGACAGATTTTAAATCTGTCCCTGATTTCTATGTGCCAGTTTTAAACTAGGCGCATCATTCTTTACTACACGCCACCTAATCTGCGCATAATCTTTTTGGCCGTCAATTTTAGCTGACCTAGCAGGATCTCTTGGTCACCCGGAGAGCTCATCACCGGATCTGGCCCGCTGATGTTGATGGCTGCAATCACCTGGCCAGTAAAATTGCGAAGGGGCACGGCCAGCGCCGTAGAATAATCCGAATAATGCATATTCCAGCCCTGGCTGTGCTCTTTTTCGCACAACGTGAGCAGTTCTGGCATGGTTTGCGGTGCAGGTTTGGGGTAGCCGTCCAGACGCTGCCCCTGGAACAAACTTTGTAAGTCCGTTGGCGGCATACCCATCAGCAAAGCCCGTCCCATCGCCGTGGTGTGCAACGGAAATCGTGTACCTACCGGCACATTGACAGATACACGCTGCAAGGCAAGCGCACGAAATACGTAAAGCACCTCTACGCCATCGCGAATACCAATGTGGCTGGACAAACTGGTATTGTCACGCAGTTCTGTAATCAGCGGTGCTGCAACTTCAACAATTTCTCGGCTGCCCAAATAACTGAAACCGCGGGAAACAACCTGTGAGCCCAAGGTATAGGTGTTAGTTCCAATTTTGTTCAAATACCCCATCGCCGTCAGTGTTTGAACAATTCGATACAACGAACTACTGGACACTTCCAGACGCTGAGCCATTTCAACCTGGCTCAGCGTGCGGCATTGACTGTCAAACATTTCAAGTATCTTCAACCCTTTTTGCAGAGCCGGCACCGTATAGTCCTTGGCACTCACTTTTCACACTCCTTTGGTATAGGCCGCAGTTGGCTGCTGGTAGTGCCCGATACGATAGTTACGCCCCAAAATAAGCACAACCAAAGTACCAGAAATAGCCAGAAACCAAGGATTGTGTGCGACCAATGAAAGGCCAGCCAGGCTTAGCACCGTTTTTTCCAGGCGAGACAAAGGCGCACTGAAGAAACCAATGTAAGCCGCCGACAGCGCAACAATACACATGATCCCACTGATCATCGCCAAGAAGAACTCCGTCCAAGTGAAATCAAGGAACAACAAGCTTGGGGCGTAAATGAACATAAACGGCACGAGCGCCTTGCCCATCGACAAGCGGAACGCCGTTACGCCGGTGGCCATCGGGTCTGAGCCGGATATACCGGCACCCGCATAAGCTGCAAGCGCCACAGGTGGCGTCACATCCGCTAGCACCCCATAATAGAAGATGAAGAAATGTGAAGCCAGTAGTGCGATGCCAAAGTCGTCCAGCGCAGGCGCCACGATAGCCGCTAGAATAATGTACGTTGGCGTGGTGGGAATACCGGCACCCATCAGAATACAGGCCAGCGCCACCAGAATCAGCGCAATGAACAACGTCAGGCTGTCAGTGGTGATCAAGTCAAACGGGATGAACGCGCCCAACGTCGTGCCAAAATCAACAGCCAGCCCAACAATCGCGCCAGAGAACTTAAAGCCCAGCCCGGTTAAGGTAGTCACACCCAGCAAGAAGCCTACACAGGCACAGGCTGCGGTGATGGCGATAGACTGCTTAGAGCCTTCTTCTAACGCGGCGACCAAGCGCTTCGGTGTTAGCACGCTTTCGTGATCCAGCCGGATAAACCCCAGCGGGCGCAGAATCAGCGGAATGTAAGAACAGGTTATGGTCAATATAATGCCCCAGAACGCCGCCAAAAAGGGCGTGAACTGCATCAGCAATAGCGTCACCATAACCACCAGTGGAATAACCTGGTGCCAATGCCTTGCCAGTACATTTCCCAACTGCGGAATCTGATCCGCCGGCATCCCCTTCAAGTTCAAACGGCGTGCTTCAAAGTGCACCATGCACAAAGTTGCGAGGTAGTGGAAAGCCGCGGGAATAATAGCGATCAGGATCAACTCGTTATAAGGCACGCCCAACATTTCGGACATCACAAACGCTGAGGCGCCCATAATGGGCGGCGTTACCTGCCCACCACAAGACGATGCGGCTTCGGTGGCGGCCGCGAAGCGCCCGCTAAAACCGTACTTTTTCATCATTGGAATAGTGAATGCGCCGGTAGTGACTGTGTTTGCCACTGGAGAGCCGGAAATCATGCCAAAAAAGCCTGAAGACACCACCGATACTTTTGCCGGGCCACCGGCGTAACGGCCTGCAACCACAGTGGCCAGTTCGATAAACAACTGCCCCAAACCAGACGCTTGCGCCAAAACGCCGAACAAGACGAAGTGGAATACGTAGGTCGCGACAACACCAATAGCAATGCCGTAAATACCCTCGGTGCCCAGGTAAAGGTGCTCAACCAGACGGATAATATCGTAGCCGCGGTGCGCCATCATGCCCGGCAGCTGGGGACCAAGCATGGCATAAAGTAGAGCCAATACGCCGATAATCGAAAGGGACTCACCCATGGTGCGGCGCGCGCCCTCAATCACCAGCATGATGGCGATACCGCCCATTAGGTAGTCAAACGATTTCGGGAAGCCAATATTAACAATGAAGATGTCTTTAAAGAAAATAACCAGATAGGCCGAGAAACCCGCGCCGGCCAGCATCAGCGGCCAGTCAATCCAGCTAGGCTTGTTACGCCCCCCCAAGGCTGCAATGGGCAGCGCTGAAATTGACATCAATAGCGCAAAGCCGTAAATACCCCAGCCCCACCAGACTGGAATCGTCCCGTCGAGGGCTGAAACCAGCTGGTAGGCGATTAATAAGTAAAAAGCACCGTAAACCAAGCTCAGAACCGCATTCACCCTCAAATGCTTCGGCGGCCGGCGCGGAAAGACGATAAATAAAAGGCCCATGATAAAGGCCATGTGCACGGTACGGTGGGAAATTTCATTCAGCAGACCAAAACCTGCGGTGTAAATATGGAACGCGCTCAAAACGACACAGGTAATGGTTACCAGCCATTTCAGCACGCCTTTTAGATCGCGAAAGTTGGATTCGTTATCAAACTTCTTGATTAGGCCATCAAGTTCAGCCTGATGCATCTCAGGCGTGGCTGAATCGGAGCGATCGGCACCGACTGCGTTGGATTGGGTCATGCGCGTTTACTCAGCGTTATTTTGGACAGCTGGAAACCGGCTTCAGCAACAAGCCGTTGTCTGGCCAGCGATTCAGGTTGGTCGTCTCAGACCTTGTATGTAGTCGATTTTCGAAGCGCACATCGGTACGAACAATAAGTTGCTCAATGAGGCGGGACATTGTCAGCACAAATTGCCCGTTCTCAATTCTGAAATCCGTGGCATCCGGCTCATTCACTAACGAAGGCAGCCCTTGACCGTGTGCGAAAAACGTTTCAGCGGTTTGCACAATCTGAAAACCCTTAGACGACTGCACAACCGTGTAATAGTCGGTAACCGGTGTTAGCGATACCGAGTGAATAAAAGAGAGCTCGAATGTCGACTGATCCAGCACCACGCAATCGAGCGGCTTGCCCTCACGGTACACAGAAATACTGAGACCGATCGTGTTCGGTGCAGCAACCGGTGCTGCCGCAGCACCGGTTGCTGCCAGAATACATAGCATTCCGGCGGCCAGAGGCAAATATTGTTTTAACTTAATCGATGATGCCTTTTTCACGATAGTAACGCTCGGCGCCAGGGTGTAGCGGAATGGATACGGATTCCAGAGCTCTTTCCAAGGTGATCTCTTTACCTTTTACGTGAACCTTGCCTAGCGTCTCAGTGTTCTCATAAAGAGCTTTGGTTACGGCGTACGCAATTTCGTCTGACAGACCAGAGTGAGTAGCCCAGATTGCGCGAACCGCGATGGTCTCAACGTCTTTATCGATACCTTTGTAGGTGCCAGCCGGCAACACGGTTGATGCGTAGTAAGGCTGTGTTTTCTGCAGCTCTTTGATCGGGGCACCAGACAGCGGAATCACATTCACAGTATGGCTGTTTGTCAGCTCAACAAGAGACGACGTCGGCGAACCGGCGGTAATCAGCGACGCATCCAGGTTGCCGTCCTTGATTTTCTCAGCCGACTGGGAAAACGATGAGTAATCCTCGCTTACGCTGTCACGTGACATGCCATGAGCTGCCAAAAGGTCGCCCAGCAGTTGCCACTGGCCTGAACCGGGTGAACCAGAGCTGATGGTTTTGCCTTCCAGATCGTTAAAACTGGTAATGCCCTCTTGGGCGATCAACTGAACAGTTTCCGGGTAAAGCGCACCGAGCGCGCGCAGGTTTTTCATGGCTTTGCCTTCAAACTGGTTGCGGCCTTTATAAGCGGCGTCCAGAATATCGGCGGCCACGAAGGCAGACTCGATGCTTTCGCGGCCCAGCAGGCTGGCGTTAGCCACAGATGCGTTTCCAGTTTCTGCAGTTGCAGACAGCTTCTTGCCTTCAATATCGGCGTTGTTCGAAATCACCTGGGCCAACATGCCGCCTAGCGGATAATAAGTTCCGCCCGTGCCACCCGTGGCAATGCCGAAGAAGACTCTTTCCTGCGCCTGTGCTGCGCCGGCTACAAGGCCCGCACTCAGCGCTGCCGATAGCAGTACCGTTTTAAGTTTCATCATTTTCATTTTTTATTTCCTCTTATTTTGATTGCACTTCTTTGGATCACCCTCAGGCGAGGGTTCTGGAACACAGCAGAGTGTTGGCTAACAGCGCCGCTGTTTTGGCTGTCATACCGGACACATCGTAAATAGGGTTTAGTTCACACATCTCGACCAGTGGCATGCCATGGCGCAGGGAAGGCACGATGCCCATAATTTCGTCGATGATCCCTTCAACCACGATCAGCGGCACACCACGAGCCGCGGGCGCACTCACTCCAGGGGCCTGGTAATGTGGAAGTACGTCAAGGTCTATGGTCAGATAAATCAGATCCAGACCCTGGCAGAAAGCTCTTAACCGCTGTTTTATTTCAGAAATTCGATCTGGTTGCATTTGCCAGTCTTCCATGTAGCTGACGCCTAGATCATCAGCACGCCGAAACAGTGCGGAGGTATTGCTGGTGCGTGACACTCCAAGGCAACAGTAGTGGAAGTTATCCGCGCCTAACTGCTCGGCCATTTGATAAAATGGCGTACCAGACGACGGACCCTGTTCGCCTACCTTTCGCAGATCAAAATGAGCATCCAGATTGATGATGCCAATGCGGGTAGACGCCGGATCAAAAACCTGTATCAAACCGTTGAACGTGCCCCAGGCCGTTTCATGGCCGCCACCGACAACAAGCAGCCGGGATACCTTAGGCAATGCCTGGGAAACAGCGGTTGCCAACGCATACTGTCCTGCCTCCAGTCGACCTTCGTCAACGGTGACAGTGCCAAAATCCACAACTTGCATGTCGCCACCGTGCCACGCCAGATTTTTCAACTGGTCGCGCAGCACCGACGGCCCTTGTGCGGCACCCATGCGGCCTTTGTTACGAGCC
>JBALXR010000013.1:43093-48189 GCA_036960525.1 Marinobacter sp. | reverse complement strand
GGTCAGACTGCTGC
This sequence comes from Marinobacter sp., assembly GCA_036960525.1. Lineage (GTDB taxonomy): Bacteria > Pseudomonadota > Gammaproteobacteria > Pseudomonadales > Oleiphilaceae > Marinobacter. The sequence goes on along the minus strand of JBALXR010000013.1, from coordinate 48,175 downwards.
GTAGCAGCGGCAGTTGCTGGTGCACTTGGCGTAAGGTGGCCAGTTTCTCTGCCCACACCAAAGCGCTCACCGCCTGTTGGCGCAGGCTTACTTCGAATTGTAACGGGCCAGCCTGGTCCAGATCCATCGCCAGCACCAGACGCCATTCGCCAACGCTTGCCCGTGACGGCCCGCGGCCGCTGCTGTCTTTGCCCGGATGCTGTTCAATCCGCAGTTGCGCCAGCTTGGGTTGCTGTTGCGGGTTCATCCAGGGAAGTTCCAGTAAAAGCGTATTAATGGGCGCGCTGGCATCTGTGCCACCGCGAGCGTTTAACACCTGGGTGTGCAGCTGGTTAACGGTAATGCGGTTGAGCATGCCGGCCAGAATGCGCAGCAATTGGCCGACGTTGGGCGGCTCTTCTCTGGCGCTGCTACCGGTGCTGGCCTGAGCCGTAGCGAATGCGCCGGGAAACTGCAACGGCGCCTGAATAAGCGCCGGGCTAGCCAGCGGTGTTAGCCGGTTAAAATGTTCCGGTTCCTGGCCCTGCTGTGCCAGAAGCGCGGTGATTACCCGGCCAATGGCCAGTTTCAGATCGGGTAGAGCTGCCGACGGCGTTGCCGCCAGTCGTGCTTCTGCAAACAGCCCGCTTTCGCTCAGCCATTTTTGTACCTGTTGCACCGCCGCGGTTTGCTGTCCGGCTCCGGGCGCAAGCTGGTTGCTGGCGGGTAAGCGTGCAAATAATTCTTCCAGAGCCTGTCGCGCTGCTTGTGGCAGGGGCTGCGCGGCGGTGCCCGAGAAAGCCTGCGAGGGCAGTTGGCCAGGCGGTGTGTCGGCTTTCACACCTTGTTGCAATCCTGTCATCAGTCGCGCCAGCCCGCTGTCCAGACTTTGTTGCCAAGGCAGTCGTTGCACCAGGGCCTGTGCCAGGCTGACTTCCGAGGAAGCTGCCAGCTTGCCCATCAGCTGCAATTCGTTGCCTGCACGCAGCACTTTTATCCAATCGCCGGCCTGAAGTTTGGTTTCGCCAATACTGGCCTGAACCTGAAGCGGTTTGCCGCGTATATCTAACAACAGCTCGGCGCCACCATTCTGGCGTTGAATGACGTCGGTGACTCTTGCCAGCAGGCTTTCGTTGCGGCCCACTTGTAACTGGTTCAGTACCTGTTGGGCGCTTGGCGCGGGCGATGTATACGGGGCAGGGGCCGGCGCGTTGGCGCTTCCTTGCGGTGGCCGGCTGTCGGCGCTGGCGGGCGACGTAGATTGGGGTGCGGGTTGGGGCGGGTTGGTGGGAAGTTTCATCGCTACCAAATTAACCTGGAAATGGGTAATCACCGGCTGCTTTCGCTATAATGCGCCGCGCTAATATTGAATACACCCGATGCTAGCCTGCGCTACATCGATACGGATACGGGGCCCGGATGTCTGAACCGCTGCTACAGGCGATCAATTTACAGTGCGAACGCGATAAGCGGGTACTGTTCCGTGATTTGTCGTTTTCCATACTGCCCGCAACTGTGACCCGTGTCGAGGGTGCCAACGGCTCCGGTAAAACCACGTTGCTGCGTATATTGGCCGGTCTTAGCGATGCCTGGGCGGGCCAGTTGTTATGGTGCGGTGAGCCGCGATCCCGCGTGCGCGAGTCGTTTTTACGCAATGTGCTGTATCTGGGCCACCGGCCGGGTATAAAACCGTTGCTGTCGCCGCTGGAAAACCTGCGGGCGCTAATGGCTGGTCGCCGCCCGATAGGCAACAAAGCCCTTATGCAGGCGCTTGCCAGAACCGGTCTGGCGGGCTACGAACACGTGCCATGCCGGCACCTTTCAGCCGGTCAGCAACGGCGGGTGGCACTTGCGCGCCTGTTGGTTGCGGACGAACCCCTGTGGCTGTTAGATGAAGTCTTCACCGCCATCGATGTGAGCGGCGTGGCGGCCATCGAAAGCCTGCTGCAAGAGCGCGCCACTGAAGGCGGTGCGGTGGTGTTTACCACTCATCACAACGTACAGATTGCAGATACGAAGCGACTGGTACTCACACCGGGGGCCGTTGGTTATGACGATTAAACCCCTGGATCAGGCCGTCGGTTCGATTGAGGCCATGAAAGCGGTGTTCGCTCGCGACATGAAAGTGGCCTTTCGCCAGCGTCAGGATTTGCTCAACCCTTTGCTGTTTTTCATGATGGTGGTCACCCTGTTTCCGCTAGGCGTTAGCCCGGAAATCTCATTTTTGCAGGAAGCCGGCGCCGGCATTTTGTGGGTGGCGGCACTGTTGTCGGTACTTTTGTCACTGGATCATCTATTTCGTCACGATTTTGACGACGGCACATTGGAGCAGCTGGTGCTGCAGCCACAGCCGCTGTTTTTGCTAGTGTTGGCCAAAACCATGGCGCACTGGGTGCTAACCGGATTGCCGCTGGTGTTGTTGACGCCGGTTTTGGGCGTAATGGTGCATCTGGACGGGAACTCTATCGCTATTTTGTGTCTAACGTTGCTAATTGGTACACCTGTTCTTAGTTTGATTGGTGCGATTGGTGCGGCGTTAACTCTGGGTTTGCGATCAGCGGGTGTACTCTTGTCCCTATTGATTATTCCGTTGTACATTCCGGTGTTGATTTTCGGTACCGGCACCGTTGCCGCCGCTGCTGAAGGTGCTCCGGTTGGCGCTTACCTGGCGTTGTTGGGCGCGTTTCTGGTGTTGGCTTTGACTCTGGCGCCTTTTGCCAGCGCAGCGGCTCTGAAAGTCAGCCTGTCAAACAGCTGACAAATCGATTCAAACAGAGGCAAGGTATTTAACTGATGTGGCAATTTTTTCACAAGCTGGGATCACCAAAATGGTTTTACGGGATTGCCGCCCGGCTAATGCCTTGGTTGCTGGTGCTGGGGTTGCTGTGTCTTGGCGCTGGCTTAGTGTGGGGCCTTGCGTTTGCGCCTAAAGACTACCTGCAGGGCAACAGTTACCGCATTATTTTTATTCACGTGCCGTCAGCGTTTTTGGCCCAGTCGGTTTACATTATGATGGCCTCGGCCGCGGTGGTTACACTGGTATGGCGCATGAAGCTGGCCGATGTGTTTGTCAAAGCCGCAGCGCCGGTGGGTTTGGTGCTCACTTTTATATCGCTGTTTACGGGTGCGGTTTGGGGCAAACCCACCTGGGGCACTTGGTGGATATGGGACGCACGGCTGACATCGATGCTGATCCTGTTATTTCTTTACGGTGGGGTGATCGCTCTTGACCGTGCCATTAATGATGAAAAATCGGCGGCCCGAGCTGTGGCTATATTGGTTTTGGTAGGCGTGGTGAACATTCCGATTATCAAATATTCTGTGGATTGGTGGAATACTCTGCATCAGCCGGCCACCTTCAAGCTGACAGAGAAACCCAGCATGCCGGCGGAAATGTGGGTGCCACTGCTGTTGTCGGTTATTGGCCTGTATCTCGTGTTCGGTTGGCTGGCGTGTCTGCGTATGCAGACGGAAATTCTGATACGTGAACATCGCACCCGCTGGGTACAGGACCTGTTTCATGTGGATGGAGTAGTCAAATAATGGCGTTTGATTCCTTCGGTGCATTTTTGGTGATGGAAGGCCATGGTCCCTATGTGTGGGCCAGCTACGGTGTATTTTTTGTATTGATGGCGGTGCTGATGGTGGGTTCTTATAGACGCCGCACTGCGGTGCTGAAGAGCTGTCGTCAGCGCGCCGGTTCCCGTTCGTCGCGGGCGCCAAAACCAGATTCGGGCACGGCGTCAGCGGCTGCGGCCAGCTTCACCCGTGTTGATGTTTCCCAAGACTGAGTGGCTGAAAAACCATGCACCCGATCCGTAAAAAACGTTTGACCATTGTGCTGTTCCTGCTGGCCGGCCTTGCCGTGGCGGTAGGCTTGACCACCTACGCCCTGCGCCAGAATATCAATCTGTTTTATGACCCTACCCAGATCGCTGCGGGAGAAGCTCCGGCGGATGTGCGCATTCGCGCCGGTGGTATGGTAGAAGAAGGTTCTGTGCTGCGCGAGACGGAAAGCTTGAAAGTGGCATTCAAGGTGACTGACTTTACTGCATCCGTCACCGTTGAGTACGTGGGCATCCTGCCTGACCTGTTTGCCGAAGGGCAGGGTATTGTGGCCATGGGTAGATTAAACAGCGAAGGCGTGTTTGTAGCCGACCAAGTACTGGCCAAACACGATGAAAACTACATGCCACCGGAAGTGGCTTACGCTCTGGAAAAAGCCTCCGAAAGCCGCGATGTCGCGTCTGAAGCTACCAAAACCCTGGCCAACTGATGCCCGTTAAGCGCCCGATACTTAGGGATGTGTGGCAAATGTGTGGTGTATGGCAAATATGTGGAGTATGGAAAGTATGATGTATCCGGAACTCGGACAGTTTGCACTCATTCTGGCGCTGCTGCTGGCGGTGTTGCTGTCGGTGGTGCCCTTGGTGGGTTCGGTCACTGGCCGCGATAGCTTGCAGGCGTTTGCCCGGCCGCTGACGGCGGGCATGTTTGTATTTGTCGCCGTGGCTTTTGGAATTCTGACATACGCCTTTATGGTGGACGACTTCTCGGTGGCTTATGTCGCCAACAACAGCAACAGCCTATTGCCCTGGTATTACAAATTCAGTGCGGTGTGGGGCGGCCACGAAGGCTCGCTGCTGCTTTGGATCCTGATGCTGGCGGGCTGGACCCTGGCGGTAGCGGTGTTTTCCCAGCGCCTGCCTACGGTGATGGTATCCCAGGTGCTGTCGGTGCTGGGTATCGTGTGCGTTGGCTTTTTGTTGTTCATTGTTATGACCTCGAATCCGTTTGAGCGAATACTGCCAAACATTCCCGCAGACGGCGCAGACCTGAACCCGTTGTTGCAGGATTTTGGCCTGATTATTCACCCGCCTATGCTGTACATGGGCTATGTGGGCTTTTCAGTGGCTTTTGCCTTTGCCATTGCGGCACTTATTAACGGTCGCCTGGACGCCGCCTGGGCGCGTTGGTCGCGGCCCTGGACCACTGTTGCCTGGGCCTTTTTGACCATCGGCATTGCCTTGGGCAGCTGGTGGGCCTATTACGAGCTTGGCTGGGGCGGCTGGTGGTTCTGGGATCCGGTTGAGAACGCGTCGC
>JBALXR010000013.1:0-42995 GCA_036960525.1 Marinobacter sp. | reverse complement strand
CTGCTACCCTGGTTGTCGGGTACGGCACTGATTCACTCGCTGGCGGTGACGGAAAAACGCGGCGTGTTCAAAAGCTGGACTGTTTTGTTGGCCATTGTGACCTTTGCCTTGAGCCTGCTCGGCACCTTCCTGGTGCGCTCTGGCGTACTGACCTCGGTGCATGCTTTCGCCTCGGACCCCGAGCGCGGCACCTTCCTGCTGGTTTTGTTGGCCATCACGGTGATTGGCAGCCTGATTCTGTACGCGGTTCGTGCACCCACTGTGCACGTGCGTGCTCGTTACGGTTCCATGTCGCGGGAAATTTTTCTGCTGCTGAATAACGTCATGCTGGTGTCGGCTACCTTGCTGGTGGCGGTGGGCACGCTTTATCCGTTGGTGCTGGACTCACTGGATATGGGCAAATTGTCTATTGGCGAGCCGTTTTTCAATTTGACCTTTGCTCCGCTGGCCATCGCCGCCGGGCTTTTAATGGGTGTTGGTGTTTTTTCACGCTGGAAGAAAACCGACGCTGGCTGGTTGGCGCGCAAACTGCTGTGGCCGCTGGCCCTCAGCATTCTGATCAGCGCTGCGACTATTGTCGGTTACGGCGAGTTCAAAACGATGGCTTTTCTTGGCATTTTCACCGCGGTGTGGGTGGCTGTGGCCACGTGCTGGGACCTGTGGGACAAGTCGAAATCACGTAAGGGCTGGATGCATGGGCTCAAGCGCCAGTCGCGCAGCTATTACGGCATGGTGCTGGGGCATCTGGGCCTGGCGATGATCATCGCAGGCGCAACGGTGGTATCTAATTACGGCATTGAGCGCGACGTTCGTATGGAGCTGGGCGATGTTGCCACCGTGGGTGACTATCAGTTTGTGTTTACCGACATTGGCGAGCGCCAGGGTGCAAACTTTACCGCCCAGTACGGTGGTTTTGACGTGTTGTTGGACGGCCGTAAAGTGGCTGAGTTGCACCCGGAAAAACGCCAGTATTTGGTGGGCATGAGCGTGATGACCGAAGCAGACATAGATGCGGGCTTTACCCGCGACATTTTTGTCGCTATTGGTGAGCGCATCTCAGACAACGCTTGGGCCATTCGCCTGCAGTACAAACCTCTGATCCGCTGGTTGTGGCTGGGGGCTTTCATAACGGCGATTGGCGGCTTCCTGGCGGTGAGTGACAAACGCTACCGTATCCGCGAACGGGCAACCGAGCCAAAAGCAAAACCTGCCGACAGTGATTCTCTTGTCGCAAATCCGGTAATGACTTCTGTTACAACAGCGGTGACAACGTCGGAGGCTCGGTCTTGATGAAGCGGGTTCTGTTGTTTCTGCCGTTGTTAGTGGCTTTGGTTTTAGGCGTATTGCTGTTTTCGGGTATCGGTAAAGACCCGACAAAGCTGGATTCAGCCCTAGTTGGTAAAACCATGCCGGAGTTCGCCCTTGAGGACCTGCACCGGCCAGAGGTGCAAGTCAGTCAGCAGGTGTTTCAGGGCGAGCCCAGCTTATTGAATGTGTGGGGCACCTGGTGCCCGTCGTGTCGCGATGAGCATGCTGACTTGATGTGGCTGGCCAAGAACGAAGGCGTGCCCATTGTGGGGCTGAACTACAAAGACCAGCGTACCGAGGCCAAAGCATGGTTAGAGCGCCTGGGCGACCCCTACAGCACCAGTGTTTATGATCCCAAAGGCAGCTTGGGCTTTGATTTGGGTGTGTATGGCGCTCCGGAAACGTTTGTAATTGGTGCTGACGGAACGGTGCTGCATCGCCACGTTGGCGTGGTCAACAAACAGGTGTGGGAAGAGACATTACGGCCTCTCCTAAACCAGGCGGGAGGCCAGTACTGATGGCAGTTTTCAGGCTTTTTAGCCGCTGCGCACCAGCGTGTTTAGCGGCCCTTATGATTGTTCTGGCATTGCCGACACAGGCAGTGGTGCGTGATGTTTATAGTTTTGACACTGATGAAAAACAGCAGCGGTACCAGACCATGATCGCAGAGCTGCGCTGCCCCAAGTGCCAGAATCAGAACATCGCCGACTCCAACTCACCGATTTCCGAAGACATGCGCGACGAGGTCTATCGGATGATGACAAGCGGCTCCAGCGACGTGGAAATCATGGATTCGCTGGTAGGCCGATTTGGCGAGTTTATCCGCTACAAGCCCTTAGTAGAAAAACGCACTCTGCTGTTATGGGCAACACCGGCCATTTCAGTGCTTGGCGGTCTTTTAATTGTGGGCGGTATTGTTTTGCGCTCGCGTCGCAACAACCAAACTGACAGCGAACTGAGCGCCGAGGAGCGCGCGCGAGTGGAGAAGATTATGGACGGGCACAGCGGCAAATCGGATCCAAAGGCGTAACGCCCAGAACAAACCGCAATCACATTTAACGATTTCCTCTCATCGGTAACGGGACTTTCATGAGCAATATGTTTTGGATTGCCGCATCTTTATTAATCGTGCTGGCATTGGCTTTTGTGCTATATCCGGTTTTGGTCCACCGCTCTGGCCGGAGCCAGCAGCTAGACCAGCGCAACCAGAATCTGCTGGCCTACCGCTCGCGCATGCAAGAACTAGACGCTGAATACGAAGCCGGTGTGCTTGATAAAGATAATTATCAACAGCTAAAAACCGAGCTTGGTGGTTCCATGCTCGATGACATTCCTGAAAATGAAACGCCTGCCGCCTCATACTCTGGCCGTAAAACCGGCATGGTGGTGGCACTTGTGTCTATTCTTGCGATTCCCGCTTTAACTCTCGTGTTGTATGAGCGTTGGGGTGCTATGGATCAGGTAGAACAGTTTATGACCATGGAGCAGCTGGGGGCCGGTGACGATGCCGACCGCGAGCAACAGATGGCTTCGCTGGCGGCGCAGTTGCAGGCGAAGCTGGAAGCCAGCCCGGACAACCCGGACGGCTGGGCCATGCTGGGGCAAACCTATATGCGTATGGAAAAATACCCTCAGGCGGCACAGGCGTTTCAGCGGTTGGAGCAAAGCGTAGGGCGTGCTGGCGGCGACGATCCGTCGCGTGCCATGGCATTGGGCCTGGCCGGCCAAGCGATGTTATTTCAGTATCAGGGTACGATGAATGCAGAGGTGCGGCAGGTGATTTCCAGCGCGCTGGAGCTTGATCCAAATGAGGTTAATGCCCTTGGTTTGCTGGGCATCAGTGCCTTTGGCCAGGAAAACTACCGCGAAGCGATTAGCTTTTGGCAGCGCATCGTTCAGGTGGCGCCAGACCACCCGCAGCGCGATTCTATTGAGGGCGGTATTACCGAAGCCTACAACCGCTTGGGCGAAACACCGCCTGAGAGTTTTTTGGCATCGATTCAGGCTTCCGATCAGCAGCCGGCTCAAGCCCTAAAAAGTGACGGCCCCGGTGTCACCGTCAGCGTTAGTCTGGACGAGGCTTTCTGGAGCGACGTACCTGCCGACACCACGCTGTTCGTGTTTGCCCGCCAGGCCAACGTTAACAGCGGCCCACCGCTGGCGGTTGCACGCTTCACAGCCTCTGATATACCGTTGGAAATCCGCTTGGACGACTCCATGGCCATGTCTCCGCAGAATACGATTTCCTCGGTTGAAACAGTGATGGTCACGGCACGCCTCAGCCCCAGTGGCAGTGTTATGGCCAGCGCCGGCGACTGGCAGGGCAGCTTGGCAGCACCTGCTACGGTAGCCACTGGTGAGCAAACACCCCTGACGTTAGTGATTGATAGCCTATTGATCGAATGAGCGTGGTCTTGCCGCGGTAGCGCCGCCTACGCTTTTGCTACCGCGGTGGTTTGTAACGGCCTACATCTGAGCGGTGTTACTGCTGCGATGCGTCAATGGCAGGTGGGTACAGTGGCAATAGACCATTGTTTGCCGTCTGGCTGGCAGGCCTGCGCATTAGCTCACGAATTGCCTGTTGCAGCTGCGCCGGGTTGTTCGACACTTCGTCTCCCAACGGTTGCTCTGTGCCATAACGCCTTTGTTCAAGCTTAACCAGAGCGTCCGTGAGGGGCGGCAAGCGACAGAATTCCGCCACCTGACGCCAGCTCTGAAATCCCTTGTCTGGATACTGAAGGTTCATCCAGCGTAGCAGCAGCCGCGGTGTATCCGGATTGTTGTCGCCTGCAGCGGCCAGCAGTTCCTTATAGAGCTGTGAATCGTCTGCGCCAGCGTTGCTCTTGGTTGCCTTGTTAGCGTGATAACGCGAGCGATTTGTGCGCCAGAATAAACCTGCCGTAATAGCCCAACCAACGGCCATAAGCAGCGCCAGCCAAGGCCAGAAGGCACCACCGCCGGTGCTGCCTTGGTCGTTCACATCCGATTCTGGATCTGCGTCGCCAGTGGAATTGTTCAACTTTTCATCGATAGCGGCGACCGTCTGAGCTTGGGCCTGAGTATTGATGCCTGATCCGGGTGCAACTAACAGCATGCGCTCGGGAATAATCGCGACTTTTTCTGAATCGCTTGCGGTATCCCACCAGGGAACACGTACCTCGGGCAGGCGTAGCTCACCGGCTTGCACCGGAACCAATGCGCTGGCTTGCTGCAGTATGGACACCAGGCCGTCGGCGCTGACGTCGGTGGCACGCTTTTCGGGCTCTGGATAAGTACGCAGCCCAGACGATGTTTGAACCGGGAAGGGCGGCAGTGTGGCATCCGGCAAGCCGCTGGCGCGCAGAGTCAGCTGTCGGGTCAGATTTGCACCGCTGGTGACAAGGTTATCGTTGGGCAGCCCGCTTTCTTCCAGCGTTAACCCTGTGGCGGGTAGCCAGACACTGCCGCTGAATTGCGGCGGTATGTCTTTCACCGGGAGGTCAAACAGTTGTTCGCTGCTGCGCAGGATCTGCAAGCGGCCGTTGGCGCCGCGAAAGCTGCCTTCAAATTCGACAGGCGCCAGGCTGAGCTGGCCCGGGGTTTGCGGGTAAACTGCGTAACGGCGCTCAATCATGCGGTAGCGTTGATCACCTCGCACCCGCGAGTATTCCTGTTGTGGGCCCAAGGATTCAATCACCGCGTTATTGCTGACCGGCTCCGACAGTTCGCCGCGGACAAGCTCATCGCTGAAGTACAGTTGTACCGTAAGCAGCAGCTGCTCCTGCACATAAAGTTTGGCTTTGTCGGTGGAGAGCTCTATAAAACTCTTCCGCACATCTGTAGTCGAGTCTTGCGCCCATGCCGGCAACGCTAGCAGGCAAAAGGCGATGATCAAAAACCGACCAAAGCCACGGTAATCGCTGTAATTGGGATAATCATGCCGCCGCAAAGGCGTCGAAAATTTACTGTGTTGCTCTACCATGGCGTGTCGCCTCTGTCTGCTGGTGTCTGCCGTTGCCGGTATTGCTGAAGGAACTTCTGCTGCAACAGACCGCCAGGGTCGTCTGGCACCCGCCTTAAATACTGCTCTTGGCTTTGGCTGAGCGGGGCTTCCCGGGTATCTGCCGGGGCCTGTTCCGGGCCAGGCTCTTTACCGGGTTCACTCTCGGGCTCGTTCCCTGATTTTTTATCAAGTTCGGCATCGAGCTCCGCGCTATCGCCGTTGTTTTCAGATTGCTGATCACGTTCGTTTTTACCTTTTTCCGGGCTCCCGGAGTTGCCGGAATCTTCGGAGTTCTCGGCATTTCCGCTATTCTGCGGCTGGCCGTCCTGGGTGTCAGACTCCGAATTCTGCCCGGATGACGGGTCTTGCTGTTGACCTTGCTCTTGCTGCTGCTGTTGGAGCAAATTGGACACCAAAGTTCGGTTGGCAAGGGCGTCCGGGTGTTGGGGCTGCAGGGTGAGTGCCTTGTCGTAGGCCGCAATGGCCTGTTCCAACTTGCCTGCTTGGGCCAGAGCGTTGCCCCGGTTGTAGTTGCCCTCAGCTCCGGGCACCTCGGCGAAGCGCTCACCGGCGGCCTCGAACTCGCCGCTGCGATAAAGCGCCGTGCCCTGCCATTCGGGCGCTTGAAGCTGCTCTGCGGCCTGCTTTGGGTCCTTCTCTATCAGAGCTGGCGCGCGCTGATCTTCACGCTGCCACAGCTCGCCCCAGCTAAGGGCTTGCGCAGGCTGCGGCAGGGTAGGTAGCAAGGCCAGGGCGAACAGCGCTAAAGCGCCGCGGCGCCAGATCAGCAATAACAAAGGAAGGGCGAGCCACAGTAGCCAGTAGCCGTCTTCCTGCCACTGTGAATGTTGGCGTGTTTTTGCAGAATCAAGCCGTGCCACGTCGGTTTGGGCGAAAGCCGCGTTTAAACCGCTGATGTCCAGCGCGTTGAGGTCAAGGCCATCCAGCGTCAGGGTCGTGCTCTTGCCGCCATTCGTCGCCGCCAGCTGCGCTAACGTCTCGGGCGCTGCCTGGCTGATCACAATGCGGTCGCCGTCGCGTATAAAACCTCGCTCCGCAAGAGGGATTGGGCCACCGGCGCGGGTGCCAACGGTGAGGGTGTCAAGTTGGAAACGGCTACCAGTCAACAGCTCGGTAATGGCCTCGCGGTAGCGGGGCTGCACGTTGTCTGTGATTAACAAAATACGGCCGTTGCCCGGCGCTCCGCGTTCGAGCAGCTCCATGGCCTTGCGCACTGCCAGATCGGCGCGATTGCCTGCGGCAGGCATCATCACTGGGTCCAGAACGGCGAGCATGGATTCGGTCGTGGTGCTGTCGTCGCTGAGGGGCGTTACGCTGTGGGCGTCTGCGGCATACACCACCAGAGCTGTAAGGCTGCCTTGGCGCGCAGCAAGAATGTCGCGAACTTTACGTTTGGCCAGTGTCAGGCGGTTCGGCTGCACGTCTGTGGCCAGCATTGATAGCGACAGGTCCAGTACTATCACCAAGCTGTTGGCGGGCGGTGCCGCGGGGCTTGGAGCCTGGCGCCACGCCGGGCCTGCCAAGGCCAGACTGATTAGCGAAAACGCCAGCACGGCTGCCAGCGGGTTTGTGATCCGTGGCATTCTTTTTGGCACTTTTCGCTGGCCCGCCGCGCTGTGTCGCGGCTCCGGCAGCAGCGGTGCCAAAAGATGCCGGGGTATCAGTGCCGACCAGCCGCTGTCGCCGTCACCGCGACGCAGGGCCAGCCAGTACACCAGCGGTGTGGCCAGCAACAGCAAAAGCCACCAGGGCCGCAGCCACTGTAACTGCGAAATCATCAGCTCAGACATGGGGCTGTTTCTCTATTTCTGGGCCGTGGCGAAGCGGTTGCTGGCGTCGCTTTTGGTAGCGACGGAACAACAGCGCAAAAAACCATAGCGTTACGGCCAGCGCCGCCGGCCAGACATAATATTCGCGTACCGGCCGGTAAAACTGACCCTCCTGGAGGGCCGGTTCGAGCTGGTTAATGCTGGCGTAAATACCGGCAAGCTCGGCCAGGTTACGGGCGCGAAAATATTGACCGCCGGTTTGCTGCGCCATCCGGGTTAGCAGAGCTTCATCTAGATCCCGCGACGGATTGCGCTGCAGCAGTCCGGTTATGGCGCTATCCGCGCCGGCGCCAATACCGATAGTGTAAAGCCGCACGGCACTGGCCTGTGCCAGCTCACTGGCTTTGTCAGGGGTTATTTCGCCGGCGGTGTTGGCGCCGTCGGTCAGCACAATGGCAACTCGTTGCTCCAGGGGCCGCTCGCGCAGGCGTTTCACCGCGAGCCCAACGGCGTCGCCAATGGCGGTTGCGTTCCCGGCCATGCCGAGGCCGGCTTCCTGCAGCAGAATATTTACCGTTGCTCGGTCAAAGGTCAGGGGTGCTTGTACATAGGCCTGGCTGCCAAACAAAATCAAACCCAGGCGATCACCCTGGCGCTGGTCAATAAACTCGGCCAGCACCTGTTTTACCGCCTGTAACCGGTTTATGCGCCGGCCCTGACGCACCATGTCCGGCTCGTCCATGCTGGGTGAAATGTCGACCACCAGCATCAGGTCGCGGCCGGTTGTTGGCAGTTGCCGGGCTTCGCCCACCACTTGCGGTCGCGCTAGCGCCAGCACTAACAGCAACCAGCCCGATAGCGTAAGCAAACGCAGCCAGACAGGGTTTTTGGCGCTATGATTGAATACCCCCGGCATGTCGGCTAACCAGTGCCCCAGGGGCATTACCGGTGCCTGTACGGGTTGAACTATGCGGCGGCGCCAAAGCAGCGCCAACGGCAGCAATGCAAGCAATAGCACCCAGGGATAAGCCAGTGTCATGGTGCACCCCGCAGTTGTTTTTTATGGTCTTGCAGCCAGCGCCCGGCAAAGTCCAGTGCCTGCTGCGGCTTGCAGTTGCTGTGGGGTTGCCAGCAGGCGCTCACCATCGTGGTAACCAGATCTGCTTCAGCGGCGTTATCGCCGCTACTGTGCTGTAAAAACGCGACCCAATCGTCTCCGCTCAGGGCGGCGACCGACTGCAGTGGGTAGCTGTCACGGGCCGCACGCTTCAGCAATGCGTTCAGCTGGCTGAACCAGGCGGGGCTCTTCTGCAATTGCGTCTGCGATTGCGTCCGCAGTGCCGCCAGTTCCCGTTGTACCGCTTGCCAGCGCCGGTTGCGCCGCTGCCAGCGTTGCCATCCGCGCACGGCCAGTACCAGGCAGAGTAAGCCTGCGGCAGCCAACCACCACCAGCCGGGCGCTGGCGGCCACCAGCCTGCTCCCGCGGGTAAATGAATATCGCGCAGTTGTTGCAGCGCGTTGGCCGCGTTGTTGGCGGTATCGGTGGCGTTAGGATTGATCATCCGAGGCGGCCCCCGCCGGCCATCAGCGCACGCAGCGCCAAGCGCGGATGCTCGTCAGTAGAAACATCAATGCTGGTTACTGCCGCCACGCGAAGGCAATGTTGCAAACGCTCCCGGTGTTGATCCATGCGCTGCTGCCAGGCCTGGCGAAACGTATTATCCGCGGCGTCAAACCACAGCGGCCCGGTGGCGCCGGCCACCGCAAAATGGCCTTTCCGGGGCAATGCTTGCTCTAGCGGATCGCTGATATGAACGGCGCTGACGCTGTTGTGCTGAGCCAGCTTGCCCATCAAGCCAGCGCTGTTTTCGCTAAGCTGCATAAAGTCACTGATGATGAAAATTCGGCTGCCGGTGCGCGCAACGCGACAGGCTTCAGCTAGTGCATTATCCAGCGACCCCGGCTCTGCCAGTGGTGCGCTTGGGGTGGGGTGGAACTGGCCGGGCTGATGTTGTAGGCGGGCAAGGTTGTCTAGCAGTCGCAGCACCGAGGTCTTACGCCTTGCCGGGCGCTGCAGCATCAACAACTGGCCATTGAACACCAGGCCGCCTACCCGGTCGCCGCCAAAAAGCGCAACCCAGGCCAGCATGGCAGCAGCCTGCGCGGCGCGCACCTGTTTGTAGGCGCCGGTACTGGCAAAGAACAATGACGGGCTTAAGTCACATAACAGCAGAACCGGGCGCTCTCGCTCTTCCTCGTAAATTTTTGTGTGGGCCTGTTGTCGCCGTGCCGTTACTCTCCAGTCAATGGCGCGAATGTCATCGCCTGGCTGATATTGCCGAACTTCAGCAAACGCCATACCGCGGCCTCTTTGTGGCGAGGCGTAAGCTCCGGCCTGGCGGCTGCGGGTGGCTTTGGCCGACGGTAGTCGCAGCGTATGGGCTTCTGCCTGGAGCTTTACCAGCGCCGCCAATGGCAACGCGATGTCATGCGCCACTTTGGCTTGTGGAAGCGAAGCCTGCGCGGCAGAAGCCGAAACATTGGATGCGTTATCTTGAGTCATGGGCGGACTATGCCGTTACCGGCAGGCAGTCTAAGAGTCGCCGTAAGAAATCGTCGGTGCTGATGCCCTCAGCCTGGGCGTCGAAGTTTAGTAGCACTCGGTGGCGCAACACGTCAAAAGCCACATTGCGGATGTCGTCCGGGGTTACATAGTCGCGCCCATCAAGCCAAGCCAAGGCACGGCTGCAACGGTCTAATGCGATAGTGCCCCGCGGGCTGGCGCCAAAACTGGCCCAGCGCCCCAGTTCCGGGCTTAGCTCTGCTGGCTTGCGAGTAGCTAACACCAGCGCCAGTAAATAATTTTCAACAGCTTCTGCCATGTGTACGTTGGCCACTTGCTGGCGCGCTGCAAACACCTCGCTGGCACTCACACGGCGGGTAACGGCGGCCGCAGGCTGGCGAAAGTCGCGGCGCGCCAGGTGCAGAATCTGGCGCTCGGCGCTGGCGTTGGGGTAATCAATCAACACATGCATCAGAAAGCGGTCGAGCTGGGCTTCCGGCAGGGGGTAAGTACCTTCCTGCTCTATCGGATTCTGCGTCGCCATCACCAGGAACAGCGGTTCCAGCGCGAAGGTGTTCATGCCCACGCTGACCTGGCGTTCGCCCATGGCTTCCAACAGCGCTGATTGCACCTTGGCCGGGGCGCGGTTTATTTCATCGGCCAGTACCAGGTTATGAAACACCGGGCCGCGCTGGAATTCGAAAAGACCGGTTTCTGCGCGATAGATCTCGCTGCCGGTCACATCAGAAGGCAGCAGGTCAGGGGTGAACTGGATGCGGTGAAAGTCGCCTTCAATGTATTCAGCCAAGGTTTTGATGGCGGTGGTTTTCGCCAACCCCGGGGCGCCTTCTACCAGCAGGTGGCCATCAGCCAGCAGAGCCATCAATAGGCGGTTAACCAGGGTTTTCTGGCCAATAATACGGGTTTCAAGCTGGCTCTGAAGATCCAGAAAGATTTGCTGCAATGATAACGATGATGACATAGGCAAGGTACTCGTGACCGGTAACGATAAAAGACAGCTATGCTACAACAATCTGACTGATAAGTAGTTGCCGTAATTTTGCGGAGATGCCGGCAAAAATCAAGCGCTTGGCATATCCTTGTGCGACAACAGCGGTATAAACACCAGCTCCATCGTTCACACGAACCAGAGGTACGCTATGAATGCGCTGACAGTGGCCAGTAAGGAACAATTTTTTTCTCAGCTAGAAGAGGCGTTTGGCGAGAAGATTGCCAAAACGGAAGCCACTCGAATCAGCGAATTTGCCCGCCAGCATTACTCGCAGATACCTCTGGAAGAATTGGTCAATCGGCGATTTT
This sequence comes from Marinobacter sp., assembly GCA_036960525.1. GTDB lineage: Bacteria > Pseudomonadota > Gammaproteobacteria > Pseudomonadales > Oleiphilaceae > Marinobacter. The sequence continues at coordinate 32,031 of JBALXR010000013.1, read as the reverse complement.
CAGATATTTATGGCGGTGTAATGGCAGCATGGCAGTTTCTGCGCCAGCGCGAACAGGACGAGACCCCGGTTTCAGTGTTCAATCCGGATCTGGAAAGCGATGGGTGGGCATCAACTCATACGATGATCTTTATTATTCATCCGAACATGCCATTTTTGATTGATTCTTTGCGCATTGCCATTAACCAGCGCGAAATTGGTACCCACTCCATTCAGCACGCGGTACTACAGATCAGCCGCGACAAGGATGGAAAGCTGGCGGGTCTTCACGGTAAAGATGCCAGCGGAGCCGCACCGGCTGAGTTTGCGCAAGAGGCGTTTATTGCGATCGAAATCGACCGCCACAGCGCGCCTGAAGAAATGGCTGAGCTGGAGCAGGTGCTGCAGAGTGTATTGCACGAAGTTCGCATCGCTGTGGGTGATTTCCCCCGGGTAAATGCGAAAGTGATCGAAAGTCGCGAGGAGCTGGAGCATTCCGCTGGTGGTATCAGTAAACAGCAGAAGAAAGAAGCACAGGCATTTTTGACGTGGCTGCAAGAAGACCATTTCACGTTTTTGGGTTATGACGAGTACGACTTTGTAACCGATAAAAATGGCGTGGAAGTGCGCCGGGTAAAAGACTCCGAACTTGGCATATTGCGGGTGACGAACGAACGTCCTGTGTGTGTGCGTTTAAGTGAGTTGCCCAACCGCACCGGTCAGGAAATGACCCGCACTGACGATGTGTTTATTTTTGCTAAATCCGCCCAGCGCTCGCGCGTGCATCGCCCGGCCTACCCGGACTACATTGCCATAAAACGCTTCAACAAGAAGGGTGAGGTGGTAGGTGAACGGCGCTTTCTGGGCCTTTATACTTCTCGAGTATACAATGAGCGGCCAGACCAGATTCCACTGATTCGCCGCAAATTTGAAAGTGTGATGACGCAATCCGGCTTCCCCCGTGACGACTACACCGGCAAAGAGCTTGACCAGATTCTGACGGTGTTGCCCCGTGACGAGCTGTTCCAGCTCAATACCGAAGAACTGCTGAAACTGGCCACTGGCATACTGTACATTCAGGAACGTCGACGCATTGAACTGTTCATGCGTGAAGACGTGTACGGCCAGTTTGTGTCTTGTCTGGCCTATTTCCCAAGGGACATCTACAACACCGAGCTGCGTCTGAAAGTCGAGCAGGTTCTGGTACAAACCCTGGGCGCAGAAGACGTTGAATTTGTCACTTATTTCTCCGAATCGGTCCTGGCGCGGGTACAGTTCACCATTCGCGTGCCGCCTATGGAAAACCGCCAGCTGCCACTGGCCGAGATTCGACAAAAGGTAATCGGGCTGGCGCAGTCCTGGAGTGACGGGCTGTTAGAAGCGCTTACCGAAGCTTGGGGCGAAGAGAAGGGCAGCGAAATGAAGCGTAACTGGAGTGCTGGTTTTCCCGCCAGTTACCTGGAAATGTTTTCACCACGCCGCGCCGCAATTGACCTGGAATACGTCGCCACCGCCGCGAAAACCGGCGACATGGCCATGAGTTTTTATCGGGCGCTGGAAGAAGACGACAGCACCATTCACTTTAAATTGTTCTATCCAAGCCATCCGGTACCTTTGTCAGACGTCATGCCGGTGTTCGACAACTTTGGCTTCCGCGTGCTCAGCGAACACCCTTTTGAAATGACCAGTCGCAATGGCGAAGTAGTCTGGCTGCACGACTTCACTCTGCGCACGGTTTCCGGTGCCACGGTCGACCTTCAGCGTTTGCGCCCGCTGTTTGACGAACTCTTTCGTCGCGTGTGGCGCGGTGATGCCGAGAACGACGCTTTTAACCGCCTGATGAAATCGTCTTACAAGAGCTGGCGCCAGATTGCGCTGCTGCGTACCTATGCCCGCTACATGCGCCAGATCCGCTTTTCCAACAGCCAGACCTTTATTGCCAGAACCCTGTTCCACCACAAGAACCTGACCGAAGTTCTGCTGGCCTACTTTGAGGCCCGCTTTAATCCGGATAACGGCTACAGCCCGGCCAAGCGCGAGGCTACGCAGCAGAAACTGTTGGTGGAATTCAACACCGGGCTGGAAGAAGTAGAAAACCTGAGTGAAGACCGGGTGTTTAAGCTGTATATGGAGCTGATTCACTCCACCCTGCGAACTAATTATTACCAGCCCGACGAGTTTGGCCAGCCCAAGTCTTACATTAGCGTAAAGTTGGATCCGAGCGGCATTCCGGACATGCCATTGCCGGTGCCGATGTTTGAAATATTCGTGTATTCACCGCGAGTGGAAGGTGTGCATCTGCGCGGCGGTAAAGTGGCGCGCGGAGGCCTGCGCTGGTCGGATCGTTTTGAAGATTACCGTACTGAAGTGCTGGGCCTAGTAAAAGCGCAGCAGGTAAAAAATGCGGTGATTGTGCCTGTGGGAGCGAAGGGCGGTTTTGTTGCCAAGCAGCTGCCGAAAGCCTCTAACCGCGAGGCTTTCCAGGCCGAAGGCAAAGAAGCGTACAAAACCTTTATTCGCGGGTTGCTGGACATTACCGACAACTTGGTTGATGGCAATATTGTGCCACCGCTCAGCGTGGTGCGCCAAGACGCAGACGATCACTACCTGGTGGTAGCCGCTGACAAAGGCACCGCGACATTCTCCGACATAGCCAATGGCTTGTCTGCCGACTACGACTTCTGGATGGGCGATGCCTTTGCCTCTGGCGGCAGCAACGGTTATGACCATAAAAAAATGGCTATTACCGCCCGCGGCGCCTGGGTATCGGTAGAGCGACACTTCCGCGAAATGGGTATTAACCCGGCGGGAGACGAGTTTACCGTGGTGGGCATTGGTGACATGGCCGGTGACGTGTTCGGCAACGGCCTGCTGAGCTCGGAAAAAACCCGCTTGGTAGCGGCGTTCAACCACATCCATATTTTTATCGATCCGTCTCCAGACGCAGCCAAGAGTTATAAAGAACGCCTGCGCCTATTTAAAATGCCGCGTTCGGCCTGGACTGATTACAACAGCGAATTGATATCCGCCGGTGGCGGCGTGTTCAGTCGCAGTACGAAATCCATTGCGCTGAGCCCTGAAATTAAAGCCCTGCTAGGAATCAAAGCAGACCGGGTGCCGCCCAACATGCTGATTGCCCACATCCTCAAAGCGCAGGTAGACCTGCTGTGGGTTGGCGGCATTGGCACTTATGTCAAAGGGGGCGGTGAAAGCCACAGCGATGTCGGCGATAAAGCCAATGACGGCGTTCGTATCAACGGCGCCGACCTGCACTGCAAGGTGGTTGCCGAAGGCGGTAACCTGGGCCTTACCCAGCGTGGCCGTATTGAATACGCGCTCAAAGACGGGCGCCTGAACACCGACTTCATCGACAACTCCGGCGGTGTGGACTGTTCAGACCACGAAGTGAATATAAAGATTTTGCTCAATCGCTCCATTATTATGGGCGACTTGACAGCCAAACAGCGCAACCTGCTGCTGGAAGGCATGACCGAAGACGTGTCTGCGCTGGTGCTGAAGAACAATTACCGCCAGACCCAAGCCCTGAGCATCGCCAGCGATGACGCCCCCAAACGCATTGAAGAATGTCGTAGGCTGATGAACACCTTAGAGACAGAGGGCAAACTTAACCGCGAGCTGGAGTTTTTGCCCGACGACGAAGCTCTGAACCAACGCAAGCAGGCGGGTAAAGGTCTGACACGGCCGGAACTCGCGGTGTTGATTGCGTATGTGAAAGCCGACTTGAAGCAGACCCTGGTGGCCAGCAACCTGCCTGATGACCCGCTGTTGGCGGGGGAAATGTACAAGGTGTTTCCGCGGGAGCTCAATCGCAAATTTGCCAACGAGTTGGGCGAGCATCAGCTACGGCGGGAAATCATTGGCACCCAGATTGCCAACGATATGGTTAACCACATGGGCATCATTTTTGTCGACAGCATCAAGCAGGCGACCGGTGCCGATTCGGCGCAGATAGCCCTGGCCTGGATTATTGCTCGCGATCTGTTCCGCGTTGACACCTGGTGGGATCGTATTGAAGACCTGGATTTCCTCGTCAGCGCCCAGTTACAGATAGAATTGATGCAAGAGATGATGCGGCTGATGCGGCGCACTGTGAAATGGCTATTGCGCAATCGCCGTGCCGAACTGTCGATTGCCCACCACATTGAACGCTTTGCCGACAGTGTTTGGGCTATTACCGCAGGCCTGCCGGACTATCTGAACGGGCAAACCCGTAAACTCTGGCAGAAACGCCATCAGGCTCTGGTGGACGCCGGAGTGCCGGAAGATCTGGCATCGGTGCTGGCTGGCACTAACTATCTGTATTCGTCGCTGGGTATTATCGAAGCCCAGGAAGCGACAGACGTGCCATTGAAAACCGTGGCCAGCTTGTACTACGAAGTCAGCGAGCGTTTGCAGCTAAACTGGTTTGCCGGCGCCATCTCGGCGCTGGTGCCAGCCAGCCACTGGCAGTCGCTGGCGCGGGAAAGTTTCCGTGAAGATCTGAACTGGCAGCAGCGGGCGCTGACCACCGGCGTGCTGCAGCAAGCAGGCGAGCCGGATGATGTGGCCCTGTGCGTGGACCAATGGATGGCCCGTCACCAGCCGATGATTGATCGCTGGCAGGAGATGTTGGTCGAGTTGAAACGCTGTCCCGAGCCGGAATACGCCATGTTTTCTGTAGCTCTTCGGGAATTACTCGACCTGGCGCAGACAACTCTTTACCAGGCACCGGTTGAAACGGCAGAAATGGCTTCTGATGTGAACTAGGTATTGATTAACGGGAGCAATTCCCGTTCAATCCTCCGCCTTAACTCAAAAATCGGAGCAAGTAGATGGGGCAACTGGATTATTTACTGGAAAAAAACCGGGCCTGGGCAGAGGGTATTAAGGCACAGGACCCACAGTTTTTTGATCGGTTATCAAATCAGCAGGCCCCGGAATATTTGTGGATTGGTTGTGCCGACAGCCGGGTGCCAGCCAATCAGATTGTGGACTTGATGCCCGGCGAGTTGTTTGTGCACCGTAACGTGGCCAACGTCGTGGTGCATACCGACTTCAACTGCCTGTCGGTGTTGCAGTTTGCGATTGATGTGTTGAAAGTGAAACACATTCTTTTGGTGGGTCACTACGGCTGCGGCGGTGTAAAAGCCGCCCTGCTAAACGAGGGCTTTGGCCTGATTGCCAACTGGCTGCGCCACGTGCAAGACGTGCGTGATCGTTACCGGCACATTCTAGAGCCCATCACCAGTGTGCAAGACCGCGCCGACCGCCTGTGCGAACTGAATGTGATTGAACAGGTGGACCACGTGTGCCAGAACAGCATTGTTCAGGACGCCTGGAAGCGGGGCCAAGACTTAACCGTGCACGGTTTCGTGTACGATCTGCGCGACGGCATAATGCGGGATATGGGTATGCCCATATCAAGCGCTGTCGCCAGCGAGCATACCCGCCAGCAATCGGTGGATGAAATGGTACTTCGCCCGGTGCGCTCCGGCCGCCTGATTAAAGCTTGAATCACGGAACGCCCATGTCTGTATTACCTAATTCCCACGAAGCTCTGCTTCGTAATCGCTCCTATCTTACCGGCAAGGTTGCCCTGCTAGGCGTTATTGCCCCCAGTTTGCTGACCGAGCTGGCAACGCTGGGCAGCAATGGCCTGGCTATGACCGAACATGCCGGATACGCCCAAGCCCTGGAACAGGCCGACAGCTGGCCGGTGGCCTTTGGCTATGACGCTCCCGCCCTGACCGCCACAGCGTTTGATTCTGTTGTGGTATTTTTGCCCAAGGCCCGCGCCGAACTGGATGTGCGGTTGTCGTTGGCGCGTTGGCTGGTTCGCCCCGGTGGCCGCCTGCTGGTGCTGGGGGAGAAAAAAGAGGGTATTGCCGGCGCGGTAAAACAGCTGCGCGAGGCCTTGCCCCAAGTGCACAAAATTGACAGTGCGCGGCATTGTCAGGTTTGGTGTGCAGAAGACGTAACACCGCTTACGCACTTTGCCATCGCAGATTGGCTGGATTGGAACCAGATCAGCGTTGCCGGTCGGGAGCTCGATGTAGCAGGTTTACCCGGTGTGTTCAGCCGCGGCGAACTAGATTCGGGCACAAGCCTTTTGTTGGAAACTCTGGCCAGCGCCCCATTGACCACCCTCTCGGTTCGGGCGGCGCCCGGTATACCGCCGACGCGGGCCGGCAAGGCCCAGCGGGTTCTTGATTTTGCCTGCGGCGCGGGCGTTGTTGGCGCCTGGCTGCAAACCGGGGAAAGCACTGAACTAAGTGTTGATGCCGTAGACGTGCAGTCCCAGGCGTTGTTGTGTGCCCGTGCGACCTATGATCGAGCGGGTGCACAGGGCGAGATTATTGCGTCTGACGGCATTGCCGGGCTAGACGGCCGGTGGCAGGCGGTGGTATCCAACCCGCCGTTTCACAGCGGCGTGCGCACCGATATGACCATGACCGAGCGCTTTGTGCGCGACTTGGCTAGCCACTTGGAACACGGCGGTGAGCTGCGGTTGGTGGCCAACAACTTCCTGCCTTATGAAGCCTTGATTCGCCGCTGTATTGGCCCGGTTGAACGCCTTGCGGAAAACAACAAGTTTACGGTGTACCGGGCCTTTCGTCAGTGACATGGCCGTTGAATCTGGAGCGTGCGGCGCCTGCGCCAGCGTTTGATAAAACAGCAAAGCCAAATACCAGCGCTGCCAGCCTTCAAGCTTGGGATGCGGCGGATGAACTGTTGTTGCAGCAGGCCACGCATTGGGTAGAGAACAAGTGGCTGGCGGACAAACAGCCGGCGGACAAACCACACCCGCGAGTGCTGGTGGTTGATGACAACTTCGGCGCACTCACGCTAGGGCTATGGGCATTACAGCCGGTTATACTGGCCGACAGCGCGGCCCTTGGCCCGGTGCTGGCACACAATCTTGCTTTGAATCCATTGCTGCGCAGCAGTCTGAGCGATCAGGCAGAGCCTCTGAGCTGGCGTGACGACCCGGTTTTGGTGCAGAAAGTGCCAGTAACCAGGCCGCGCAGTGACAATGCCCTGAACGGCCCGTTTGATCTGGTGGTTATGCGCATTCCCCGTTATGGCGACTATCTGGGCTGGCTGCTGCGGCGGATAAACGCTCTGTTGGCAGACGACGGCGTGCTGCTGGCGGGCGGTATGATAAAACACCTGCCGGACCGCAGTGTGGATGTGTTTGCCCAGGCGGTTGTTACCGAAAAGGTGTGCCCGGCGCGAAAAAAAGCGCGGGTAGTGATGTGCCGCAAAGGAAGCGCCGAGTTGGCGGGCTGGAATTCGGCGTGGCTGGGCTACTCGCTTGCTGCGGGCGCTGAAACAGCAAAAGCACTGAACGTAGCAGCGCTGCCGGCGGTGTTCGCCCGCGACAAGCTGGACATCGGCACCCGGGCATTGCTGCCCCACGTTACGCAAGCAGCCGCAGCGTTGGCGCCAGGCGCGCGGGTGTTAGACTTGGCTTGCGGCAATGGCGTACTTGGCTTGGCGGCGCTTGGGGCTAACAGCCACCTTGAGCTGACCTTCAGCGATGTTTCCAGCCAGGCGGTTATAAGCGCCTCCGCCAACGCCGCCCGCGAATTCCCCCATTGCCCGGTTCATTGCTGCCATGCCGACGGCATGGCAGCAGACGGCGGCGCTTTCGATCTGATACTACTGAACCCGCCGTTTCACGAGGGTGGAGTAGTGGGTGATCATATCGCCCTGGCGCTGTTTGCCGCCGCCCGCCGCCATCTTGGCCCCGGTGGACGACTGTTGCTGGTGGGCAACCGGCATCTGGGGTACCACCGCAGCCTTGGCCGCTTTTTCCCTCAAGTGCGCCAGCTAGACGCCAATCCCAAGTTTGTGGTGCTCGAGGCTAGCCGCTAAAGCCAGGCGCTCATGCCGGTCAATGACTGCTTTTGATCACCGCCTTCGGTCACGCCTTGTAATCACATCTTTCGATCACGCAACTGGATTAAACGGCAGGGCGGTCGTAGCCCAAACGGGCCAGGGTGTCGACGATGGTTTGGGTCTGGCTGTCGATTTCAATATTCACGCTCTGGCCCACGCTGGTTTCACCAAATACCGTGGCGCGCAAAGTTTCTGGAATCAGATGCACGTTGAAGCGGCTGCCATGCACTTCGCCAATGGTCAGGCTGGCGCCGTTAATCGCAATGTAGCCTTTGGCAAATACATAGTGGGCCCAGTCTGCCGGTACTTCAAACCAAAGACTGACGTTGTTTTCGCTGCGCACAATATCGACAACTTGCGCGCGGGTGTGAATATGCCCAGACAGTAAGTGCCCGCCGATTTCATCGCCAATGCGCGCTGCGCGCTCGTAATTCACCCGGCTGCCGGTTACCAGAGCGCCCAAAGTTGTCAGTCGCAGGGTTTCTTGCATGGCATCAAAATACAGCACATTGCCCTGCTGGCGGGTGACGGTCATGCAGGTTCCGTTAATGGCAACCGAGGCGCCGATGGTAACGCCTTCGGCTTTGCCGGCGGGCAGGGCGATGGCAAAAGTGCTTAGCCCGGGCGCGGCGATAACGTCGTCAATGGTCGCAATGCCTTGAACAATGCCTGTAAACATGGGTAAAAAGCCTCGTGCGTTTTATCAAGATGGCGGGACATACGGTTGGCCAGAATAACCAGATGACGCCGAGGAGACAACGCGCACCTCAAGATTCTGTTGCTGGCGCCGTTAATACTACTAAGCTCACATTTTTCCAGGCGGAATTACCCATGGCCCAGAACACAGGAACCCGGGCGCGAGAGGCACCTGCAACGGCTTCGTTAGCCGTAGCGCCCGCCGTATTGCGCCAAGGCCGAGCGGCCGACCCGGCGCCGGCCGTGGCTGATAAGGCTGTTGAGGGCCAGGTCGCCGAAAACAACACTCAACCGTCTACAAACCAAAATGAAAGCGCCAAGCAATCGTCTGAAGCAATGGCTGCCGGTGCTTCGGGCAGAAGTGATGCTGTTTCTGCTAGCAACCGTGGTGAAGCCGCCAACCGCCAGCTGCGATTGATGATGCGCCAGTGCAACCGGGTGCTGCTGGCCGATTACGACTTGCTGGCGATGGAGAAATGGCCGGATAACGCCCGGATTTCCGCTGCGCGAAAGCACCGAGATCTGTGGTGGCTGGCGGTGGTTATTGCCGCTGTGTTGTTCGTTAGCGGTGTGCTCGGTGTATTACCGGCCTGGTTGGGCGGCACCGGTTTTGGCACGCTCGTTACGACGCTACTGCTGGCGTTGCCGCCGGTGCGCAGGGTGTTCAGCTCACGCCCGTCACACGGGGAGCTTATGCAACAGCGCCGGCAAATGCTGCGGGACGCCAGGCGCCACGTGGCCCATCTAGAGGGTAGCGATGGTTTGGTGTGGCAGTGCGAGCGCATGGCAGCATTCAACTCTGCGCTGGCAAGCCACAGTTTTTCGCGCTTACGGGAAGCATCGGAGAAACACACACTGGTGCGGCAGTTAACCGAGCGCAAGTACGTGCGCCTGTATCTGTTTTATCTGGTAGAGGCAGACAAAGCTTACCAGAGGCTGCAGCAGGTGTTTCTGGACAGCCACCACGATGGGCTGGAGCAGAGCCCGTTAGAAGCAGCGGCGGACGGCAGCGCTAACTTGACAAGCTGATTTTTCAAACGTATGTTTAAAACATATGTTTACTAATGGAATCAGGATTTACAATGGCGCAATCAGATACTGTAGATCGCATTTTGGACGCAGCGGAAGAGTTGTTCGCCGATCGCGGGTTTGCTGAAACATCGCTGCGGATGATAACCAGCCGGGCAAAAGTGAATCTTGCCGCGGTGAATTATCATTTTGGCTCCAAAAAATCCCTGATACAAGCCGTTTTTGCCCGTTTTTTAACACCTTTTTCGGCCACTGCCCAAACTGCGTTTGACGATCTGGAAAAAAGTTGTGATGGCAAAGCGCCAACGCTAAACCAGACCCTGCGGGCCCTGACCGAAAGCGCAGTGCGAATGCCCCAGCGCAGCGAGCGTGGCATTGCAATCTTCATGCGGCTTCTTGGCTTGGCTTACACCCAGTCGCAGGGGCACTTGCGAAAATTCCTGGAGCAGGAATACAGCGAACCCTTCCGCCGTTTCATGGGTTTGTTGAAAGAAGCCACACCAGAGCTTTCTGCTGTTGATCGCTACTGGCGCATTCAGTTTATGCTTGGCGCCACCGCGTTCACCATGTCCAGTAACGAAGCTTTACGTGATATTCTCGCTAACAAGATGGGGGTGGAGACCAGCGTGCAAGAAATTGCTGCGCGGCTGGTGCCGTTTTTGGCGGCCGGCATGCAGGCTAAAGATCCAATGCTGACGCCTATGCCCTGCTACCAGAGACCACTGGCTGTGCTTTAATCAGCCAGTGCCGCTACTGAGCCCGAACGGAGTCTATTGTGGTTATCGGCGATTCTGCTGTCAGCCATCTGCTTATTGATATTGCCCTCCAGCGTCTGCAACTGTTTGACGACTCCTCTGTGTGCGTGGCTGATTATTCGGTGTCCACGGCACGCAATGGCGCCGGCGAACTCGATGGTAGCGGTTGTACGCCCAGGGGGCAGCACTATATTCGCGCCATGATTGGCGCCGGGCAACCGCTGAACAGCGTATTCCGTGGTCGCCGCCCGACCGGCGAAATCTACAAACCGGACCTGGCCATGGCTCACCCCGAGCGTGACTGGATTCTGTCTAGAATAGTGTGGCTGTGTGGCCGGCAATGGGGCGTAAATCGCGGCCCCGGGGTCGATACTTTTCGCCGCTTCATATACATTCACGGCACTCCTGACACCGAACCGATGGGCACTCCGTTGTCACACGGTTGTGTGCGCATGCGCAACGCCGACCTGGTGGCACTGTTTGCCAGATTACAGCCAGGGATGCCAGTGTTCATTTTTTAGTGCGTCGATTTTAGCCTGTTAGTACAGAGCGCCGGCAGAACTGCCAGGCGCATTCTTCGGTTTTGCATAAGAGGAATTCTATGATTGAGGAAGGCATAGTGGCCTTTTATGGCTGGATGAAGCACTTCGAGTTGTTATCTTCGGGTTGGCGCGCGGGTCTTATTGTGTTTGGCCTGGTATTTGGTACCGCGACGGTGGCCTACATTGCCAGCCGCGTGATTGCGGCCCTGGAGCGCAGGTTTGTTGAAACCCGCAATATCTGGGACGACGCCATACTGCACGCCATCCGTTTGCCTCTGGTGTTTTTTATCTGGTTGCAGGGCGTTTACTGGGCAGCGGAAGTGGCCTACTACTATTCCGAGGCGGATGTGTTTACCGCCAATGATGCCGTGCTCGAAATAGGCTTTATCTGGGTGGTGAGCTGGGCTGTGTTGGGCCTGATCAAACAGATTGAGCAGGTGTTAGTGTCGCCGATTAAAATGACTAAACCGATGGATTACACCACGGTTAACGCCATCAGCAAATTGTCGCGAATGGTTGTCATCATTACCGCCGTATTGATCGCCTTGCAAACCCTGGGCTATAGCATTTCCGGGGTATTGGCGTTCGGCGGCGTGGGTGGTATTGCCATCGGTTTCGCCGCCAAAGATCTGCTGGCCAACTTTTTCGGCGGTTTTATTATCCACCTCGACCGCCCGTTCAAGGTAGGCGATTGGATACGCTCGCCAGATCGCAATATTGAGGGCACGGTGGAGCAGATTGGCTGGCGTATGTGCACCATCCGTACTTTCGATAAGCGCCCGCTTTACGTTCCTAACGCTACGTTTACCACCATTGCGGTAGAAAACCCGTCACGCATGTCTCACCGCAGAATCAGTGAAACGATTGGCGTGCGTTATGAAGATATAGACCGTGTACAGAACATTGTTAGCGACATACGCTCGATGCTGCAAAATCACGACGAGATCGAAACCAGGCAAACTCTGATTGTGAACTTTCTGGCGTTCAACCACTCAACGCTGGACATTATGGTGTATACCTTCACAAAAACCCGCGAGTGGGTGAAGTATCACGAAGTGAAGCAGGACGTGCTGCTGAAAATCAGTGACATTATTGCTGGTCATGGGGCCGAAGTGGCGTTCCCGACTCAGACGCTGCACGTGGCTGATAGCGTTAAGCTTAAGCATCTGGAGCACGATTTCGATCGCGGCCAGGATCGCGATGCCGCTGAGCGCTCTTTACGTGACGACCGCGAACAAACCGCAGGCCAAGAGAATTCTGTGGAGAGCCATCATGCAAAACCTCGTTGAGCAACCCGTTGGTATCATCGGTGGCACGGGCCTGACGTTTACAAATAACCGGCGAGCGGAGCATGGCCAACGCCTGGGGCGCACCTTCTTCAGTGCTTACGAGTGGGCTGTTGGGCCAGCAGCGAGTGCTGTTACTGGCCCGCCACGGTAATCCACACCGCATACCGCCTCACCAGATTAACTATCGCGCCAATATTCAGGCGCTTTTTGATGCCGGCGTGCGCACCTTGGTGGGCGTTAACGCTGTGGGCGGCATAAGTCGTGATATGAGCCCGACTCACCTCGCCGTACCGGACCAGCTGATTGATTACACCTGGGGCCGCAGTGGTACATTTTTTGAGGGCGAACTGGATAACGTCACTCACATTGATTTCACTTGGCCTTACAACGAGCCGGCGCGGGTAATTTTGATTGAGCAAGCGGAGCGCCTGGGATTGAGTTTTTCCAGCCACGGAGTTTATGGTGCCATCCAGGGGCCGCGCCTGGAAACCGCTGCGGAAATCTGCCGTATGGAGCGTGATGGCTGTAATCTGGCGGGTATGACAGGTATGCCGGAAGCGGCATTGGCAGCAGAGTTGGGGATGCGTTATGTCAGTTTGTGCCTGGAGGCCAATTATACTGCAGGTAAAACCGACACGGTGATCGCCATGGCTGACATTCAGCGCGCGATTGATGACGGCATGGTTGCCGTAAAAGCCCTGCTACAGGCTTCCGTCGCCGGGCTTGGAGCCCTGCAGGCGAAAGCCTGAGCAGTGTCTGGGCGCTAGCGGCTCAATCCTCGATTTTTGCGAAATAGATCAACACGCCGATGGTAGGGGAGTCCAAAAAATGAATTTCGCTGCTGCGCATGCGGCGGGTTTCGCGAATCCAGGTCAGCAGTTGTGGTTCAGCCTGAGCGCCGGGCTGCGCAGCTGTAGCAGCATCTTGCCAGTGGTTCAGGTGCGCTTCTACATGCAAAAAGCGCTTGCGATCGATTTTTATATAACCTTCCACGTCACGCTGTCTTGCCTGCGGCAACCAGTCGCCAATGGCTACCGCCAGGCGTTCGCCACCGTAGTTCTGCGGAAAATCTTCGAGCCATCCGGCTTTGGCCAGAATGCGGAACCGGCCGCTGTTGGTCAGCCGTGCAGCGGCATCGTCCAGATACAGGCCGCTGACCTGGTTCAATGAGCTGCGCGGTCCACCGCCCTCCGGTGTTACCCAAAGCGCCTTGTTAATAAGCGGCGTGGGGGTGACCGTTTGCCCGCTCATATTTTCGACCAAATTTTCAGGCGCAATAATGCGTTCCAAAATTACGAATTCCGCGCGATATAGGTCGCTGGCTTGCGCCAGAGGTGCGCCCGCTCCAAGTGTCAAAACAATCAGCACGGCCATCGTAAAAAGTGAGCTCGGGTGTTTACGCAAATCAGTTTCTCCAACAGTCATCCAGGCCGGCCTGAGGATTTGGCCGGCGCCAGTTCATCGAACATAGCGGCAATGCCATCAAGCTTACCACCGGTTGAGGTGTCGTTCAGCCGGAAACGGAAACTGTTGGCGCCCTCCAAGCGATACTCGCCTGGGTCAGATTGCACTTTTTTAATTAGCGCCAACGGATCCACGGTGGTGCTGTTGCCAAACTCCAGTCGCGCCCATTCCTTGCCAGCGTCTACTTTAACCACTCCCAGGGCCTCGGCACGCATGCGCAGCGCTGCCTGGCGCATCAGATTTTTGGCCGGTTGCGGCAGCAATCCGAAGCGGTCAATCATTTCTACCTGAAGTTCTTTTAATTGTTCGTCATTGGAAACGCTGGCAATGCGTTTATACAGCATTAGCCGGTTATGAACGTCGGGCAGGTAATCGTCCGGAATCAGCGCTGGAATGCGCAAATTCATTTCGGTGCCGTGGCTCAGGGGCAGGTCAGCGTTGGGTGTGCGGCCTTCGCGAATGGCTTTCACCGCTTCGTCCAGCAACTGCATGTACAGAGTAAAGCCGATACTTTCAATTTGCCCGCTCTGCTCCTCGCCCAGCAGTTCGCCGGCGCCACGGATTTCGAGGTCTTGGGTGGCCAGCATAAAGCCGGCGCCCAAATCCTGGGCTTCAGAAATCGCTTCCAAGCGCTTTTTGGCATCGGAGCTAATGGCTTTCGGTGGGGGCGTGAGCAGGTAAGCGTAGGCTTGATGGTGGGAGCGACCCACTCGGCCTCGCAACTGGTGCAGCTGGGCCAGGCCGAATTTGTCTGCGCGCTCGATTATAATGGTGTTAGCGGTGGGAACGTCTATACCGGTTTCAATGATGGTGGTACACACCAGCACGTTGAAGCGCTTGTGGTAAAAGTCCTTCATTATCTGTTCCAGGTCGCGTTCGCGCATCTGGCCGTGGGCCACGCCAACGCGGGCTTCGGGAATCAGCTGGCGCAGGTCTGCCGCGGTCTTTTCGATGCTGGTTACATTATTGTGCAGGAAGTACACCTGACCACCGCGCAGGATTTCCCGCAGAATTGCTTCTTTCACCATGGGTTCATCACGTTGGCGCACAAAGGTTTTTACCGACAGTCGCCGCGCTGGTGGCGTTGCAATAATGGACAGGTCGCGAAGGTGGCCCATGGCCATATTCAAGGTACGGGGAATGGGCGTGGCGGTCAGGTTGAGCATGTCGACTTCAGCCCGCAGCGCCTTTAATTTTTCCTTCTGTTGCACCCCGAAGCGGTGCTCTTCATCAATAATCACCAAACCCAGATTCTTGAACCGAATGTCGCCTTGCAGCAGTTTGTGGGTGCCAATCACGATATCGGCTTTGCCGTTTTCCATGGCCTCCAGCGCTTTATTAGTCTGGCTACCGCTGCGAAAACGGCTGAGCAGCTCTACATTAACGGCGGTGTCCGAGAAACGGTCGCGAAAAGATTCGTAATGTTGCTGCGCCAGTAATGTGGTGGGCACCAATACCGCCACCTGTTTGCCGGACCAGGTCGCTATAAACGCGGCGCGCATGGCCACTTCGGTTTTGCCAAAACCCACATCGCCGCACACCAAGCGATCCATCGGACGTTCGCTGGTCATGTCTTCCAGTACGGCCATAATAGCCACTTCTTGATCTGGTGTTTCCTCGAACGGGAAGCCCGCTGCAAAGGTGCGGTAGGCTTCCTGCGGGTTCTCGAAGCTAAAGCCTTTGCGTGCTTCGCGGCGGGCATACACGTCTAGCAGCTCAGCGGCGGTATCGCGGATTTTTTCCAGAGCTTTCTTTTTAGCGGTGTTCCAGCGATCGGTGCCCAGCTTGTGCAACGGCGCGTGTTCGGTGTCGCTGCCGGCGTAACGTGAAATTAGATGCAGGCTAGACACAGGCACATACAGCTTGGAGCTGCCAGCGTACCCCAGCATTAGAAATTCGCTGGCTTCTCCTTCCACGGTGATGGTTTCCAAACCCTGATAGCGGCCCACACCGTGGTCAATATGCACCACCGGCGAACCGATACGCAGTTCCGAGAGGTCGCGGTAGCCGTCGTCGTTCAGCTCGGTGGGTTTCTCCCGGCGCCTGCGTTGTAGCACCCGCTCACCGAAAAGCGCGGTTTCGGTGATTAGCGCCAGCTGCCGGTCTGGCAGCACCAGGCCCTGTTCCATAGGCGCAATGGTAATGCCCAAGCTGCATTTCGGGCTATCCAGAAAACTTTGCCAGCCGTCTAACGCGTGAAGCTGCAAGGATTGTTGGGCCAGATTGTCAATCAGCGCTTCGCGCCGGCCAGACGACTCGGCACAAATCAGAATACGGCCACCGAATTCAGTGATGAACCGTTTCAAACGCCCGGCAGGGTCAGCTGCGCGCCCGTCCATGGCTATGTCTGGCAGTTCGCGGGCGGCGCAGTTCACGCTGCCGTTGCCGTTGCCGTCGTTGGTGGCTGTGCGTGTGGTTACCCGTGGAAACTGCTTGAGCAGCCCGAACAGCTCGTCTTGCTGCAAAAACAGCTGGGTTGGCGGCATGATTGGCCGCACGCGGTCGTGGCGTCGTTCTTCATAACGGTTGCGGGTTTCGCTGTCGAACTGCTGCACCGATTCGTTCAGGCCATCAGCAGTGAACACCCACGTGCTTGCCGGCAGATAATCAAAAAGCGTGGCAGTGGCATCAAAAAATAGCGGCAAATAATATTCAATGCCTGGCGATGTGATGCCTTGACTGACGTCCTGATACACAGGTGCGCTTTTGTCTGCGTTGGGGAATTGCTCGAACCAGCGCCCGCGAAACGCCGAACGGGCTTGTTTATCCCAAGGGAATTCAAAGGCCGGCAGCAGTTCCACCTGCTGGATGCGATCAACCGAGCGCTGAGTGTCTGGGTCAAAGGTGCGCAGGGTTTCAATTTCGTTGTCGAACAGGTCAATGCGGTAGGGCTGGCTGGCGCCCATGGGGAAAATGTCCAGAATGGCCCCGCGCACCGCGTACTCACCATGCTCGTACACGTTGTCGGCATAGCGGTAGCCGGCCGCTTCGAGCTGCAATCGCCAGCTATTGATGTCCAGCGACTGGCCTACTTCTAACAGCAAGGTGTTGCCTTGCAGATAATTTACCGGCGGCAATCGGTGCATAAGGGTGCGCGCGGGCACCACAAGCACGCCGTGTGCGGTAGACGGCAGACGGTGCAAGGTGCGAATGCGGCGGGAAATAATATCCTGATGGGGCGAAAACTGGTCGTAAGGCAGGGTTTCCCAGTCTGGCAGCGACAGCAGTTCCAAGCCATCGGCGCTTACGGCCGGGCCGTCTTCTTCCGCTGGTAGGCCCAGAAAAAAACGCATTGCCTGTTCCAGGCGGATGGCATCGGCGGTGCTGCGGGTGATCACCAGGGTTAACCCCTGATGGCTGCGCGCGCTTTCACAAATTGCCAGAGCGTCACTGCTGCCATGAAGCTGACCCCAGACACGATGATCGGCAGGCTTTGTTGGGAATTCCGGGGCGAGCAGGGTGGTGCTGGTCATGTTGGAAAATGTGCCTTTTTCGAATTCGAGAGCCGGTAAATAGGCTGGCCATTCTACCGCTGCAGTGCATGAGGGGTCGAGTGGATGTAAAAACCGGCGTTGGATTTGCCGTAGGCGGTGTTAAATTGGATAATACGTCATCCGATTTTTTCCATGTTTATTTTGCATGCCCAAAACGTTTCTATCCAGAGGTCCTAAACCGTGAGCCACGAACAGATCCACCAGCACCTGTCGAACTGGACAGAGCGCGAATCTACCGCCGAAGCCATGATTCCGCTAATCGGGCGCCTGTATCGCCGTAACAATGTCGTGACATCGGTTTACGGCCGCTCGGTGATCAACCAGTCAGTGATTGATATCATTCGCGCCCACCGATACGTGCGTCAGGTGGAAGACAGCGAACTGTCGGTACACGACACTCTACCCATTCTTCAGGCGATGGACGCTATGGAGCTGGGACGTGGCCACGTAGATATCGGTAAGCTGGCGGTCAAATTCCGTGCCATTGGCGGCGATCTGAACGAGTTTCTTACCCAAGAAATCGGATCCATCGTGGGCTTGTACGCTTCCCAGTCGGAAGAAGATGCCCAAAACGACACCAAAGACATAGTGCTATACGGTTTTGGCCGTATCGGCCGCTTGCTGGCCCGTATTCTGATTGAAAAAGCCGGCGGCGGTAACAACCTGCGCCTGCGCGCCATTGTTGTGCGCCATGGTGGTGCCGACAACGATCTTGAAAAGCGTGCCAGCCTGCTGCGTCGCGATTCCGTGCATGGCCCCTTCAATGGCACTATTCGTGTTGACGCGGAAAACTCCGCGCTGATCGCCAACGGCAATTTTATCAAAGTAATTTATTCCGCCGGGCCAGACCAGGTGGATTACACCCAGTACGGCATCAACAATGCCATTGTGATTGATAACACCGGCATGTGGCGCGATGAAGAAGGTCTGGGTTTGCACTTGAAATCCAAAGGCGTCAGCCGAGTCATGCTGACCGCGCCGGGTAAAGGCGACATCAAGAACATCGTTTACGGCATCAACAACGATTGGATTACCGACGACGACAAAATTTTGTCGGCCGCCTCTTGCACCACCAACGCCATTACTCCGGTGCTGAAGGCGATCTACGACGAATACGGCATTGAAGATGGTCATGTAGAAACGGTGCACTCGTACACCAACGACCAGAACCTGATCGACAACTACCACAAAGGCAGTCGCCGTGGCCGCAGTGCACCGCTGAACATGGTCATTACCGAGACCGGCGCCGCCAAGGCGGTGTCAAAGGCGCTGCCAGAACTGAAAGGCAAGCTGACGGGTAATGCCATTCGCGTGCCAACGCCGAACGTTTCAATGGCGATCCTGAATCTGAATCTGAAAACAGAGGTGGATGTAGAAAGCGTTAACGAATACCTGCGTGACATAGCGCTGCATTCCGAGCTGCAAAAGCAGATTGACTATGTAAACTCCACAGAAGTGGTGTCGACCGATTTTGTTGGCTCGCGCCACGCCGGTATTGTGGATGCCCAAGCAACGATTGCTGCCGGAAAACGCCTGATTCTTTACGTTTGGTACGATAACGAATTCGGCTACAGCGCACAGGTTATAAGGGTTGTAAGCCAGATGGCCGGAATCAACTATCCTATTTTCCCCAAGCGAGTTCGCGGCTGAGTTGATCGTGCCGGTTCTAACGTAATTGCCTGATGAGTGAAAAAAGCCCCTTCAGTTTTTGCTGTCGGGGCTTTTTTTCGGCACGGCACGGCACAAACACCCCCACTTCACCTTAAGCAACAAACTGGCGGACCTTTGCGGTGGAAATGCCGGCCCCGACTCTCTATAATTAGCGCGATTTTGGGTATGTCTGACGCCCGCTTCTTATCCTTCCTCTGCCACCGGTCTATGCTAGCGTAACGCCAACAGCCTTACAGCAAGCCACTCAACACCAAACCGGTGAAGTATATGCAGGGAGTTCGAGGTAATGCGTCTGGCGTGGTAAATACATCGAATAGTTTCTGATGATTGGATGAGGCTAATGATAAAGATCACAAAAGGCCTGGATCTTCCCATCAGCGGCGCCCCCGAACAGACCATCACCGACGGCAAACCGATTCGCCACGTGGCACTTGTCGGCTTTGACTACAACGGCATGAAGCCGACGATGGTTGTGAAGGAAGGGGATCGCGTTAAGCGCGGCACGCTGCTGTTTACGGATAAGAAGACCGAAGGCGTTCGTTACACCTCACCGGCAGCGGGCTTGGTGAAAGAAATCAATCGTGGTGACCGGCGGGTTTTCCAGTCGATTGTTATCGAAGTTGATGGCGACGAGGCGGAAACCTTCGCGCGTTACAGCGAAGTCGATATTGCGGGTCTGGAGCGCCAGCAGGTTGTAGATAATCTGGTCGAATCCGGGTTGTGGGCGACGCTGGTAACGCGTCCGTATAGTAAAGTGCCGGCGATTGACTCTGCGCCTCATTCAATCTTCGTGTCGGTGATGGATACCAACCCGCTGGCCGCAGACCCTACTATCATCATTGCTGAAAACAGCAAGGCCTTTGAAAACGGCCTGAGCATTATTGCCAAGCTGACGGCCGGCAAGGTGTTTGTAACAGGAAAGCCGGGCTCAAACGTGGCAGTGCCCAAGTCTGATGCCATTGAAGTCAATCAATGTGACGGTGTTCATCCTGCCGGTAACGTAGGCACCCATATCCATCACCTTGACCCGGTATCGCTCAGCAAAACTGTGTGGTCTGTGAATTATCAGGACGTGATTGATATCGGCAAGCTGTTCGTCACCGGTGAACTTCCGGTTGAGCGCATTGTCGCAATTGGAGGGCCGAAGGTTCTGAATCCTCGTCTGGTTCGTACACGTTTAGGAGCCAGTTTGGTGGAGTTGCTGGATGGCGAAACCGAAACCGACTGCGAACTGCGCCCTATATCGGGATCTGTGTTTGGCGGCCGGCGTGCTGAAGGTACCTGTGCCTATTTAGGGCGTTTCGCCAATCAGGTGTCGGTGCTTGCTGAGGGTAATGTCCGGAAATTCCTGGCCTATCTGTCGCCGGGCGTCAACAAATTTTCGACAATGAACATCTACCTTTCAAAGTTGATGGGTGGCAAACGATTCGACTTCAATACCAGCACTAACGGCAGCGAGCGAGCGATGGTTCCTGTTGGGGCTTACGAGCGCGTCATGCCTTTGGACATATTGCCAACCCAGCTGTTGCGGGCGTTAATCGTCGGCGACACGGAGATGGCCCAGAAACTGGGCGCGCTGGAACTGGATGAAGAAGATCTGGCCCTGTGCACCTTCGTGTGTCCGGGTAAATATGAATACGGGCCAATTCTCCGAGAGAACCTGACCCGCATCGAGATCGAGGGCTAAGTTATGGCTATCCGACAGTTTCTCGACGGAATAGAGCACCATTTTGAAAAAGGTGGTCGTCATGAGCGCTGGTACGCGCTCTACGAAGCGGTAGACACTATTTTCTACTCGCCGAGCTCGGTCACCAAGTCCACCTCTCACGTGCGTGATGGTATTGACCTGAAACGCATCATGATTACGGTGTGGCTGTGCACTTTCCCGGCCATGTTCTTTGGCATGTGGAACATCGGCTTTCAGGCCAACAGCTACCTGGCCACTAATCCGGAGGCATTGATCGGAGACGGCGGTTTGCGCACCGCGTTTATTAACGCTTTGGCGGTAACCGGCGCGGGTGCTGGCCTGTTGGATAATTTCATCTACGGTATGGCCTATTTTATTCCCATCTACGCGGTGACCTTTATTGTCGGCGGGTTCTGGGAAGTGATGTTTGCCACCGTGCGTCGCCATGAAATCAACGAAGGCTTTTTCGTAACCTCGATTTTGTTTGCGCTGATTTGTCCGCCTACAGTGCCTTTGTGGCAAGTGGCTTTGGGCATTACCTTCGGTATCGTTATCGGTAAAGAAGTGTTTGGCGGAACTGGCAAAAACTTCCTCAACCCGGCGCTTACCGGCCGTGCTTTCCTGTACTTTGCTTACCCGGCGCAGATTTCCGGTGACACGGTATGGACAGCGGTTGACGGTTTTAGTGGTGCGACGTCTCTGAGCTGGGCTGCCAGCGGCGGTGTTGAAGCTCTGGAAAGCCAAATTGGTTGGGCGAGCGCATTTATGGGCACCATTCAGGGCTCTATGGGTGAAACCTCGACCCTGGCTGTGCTGGCAGGTGGCGCCGTATTGCTGATTATGAAAATAGCCTCTTAT
This sequence comes from Marinobacter sp., assembly GCA_036960525.1. Classification (GTDB taxonomy): domain Bacteria; phylum Pseudomonadota; class Gammaproteobacteria; order Pseudomonadales; family Oleiphilaceae; genus Marinobacter. Next base: position 10,666 of record JBALXR010000013.1, on the reverse strand, counting down.
CGTATTGTTGGGGGTGTATTGCTGGGCATGATTGCCACTTCGTTGCTAATGAATGCGGTGGGGTCAGAAACGAATCCCATGTTTGCCGTGCCAGCACACTGGCACTTGGTGATCGGTGGGTTTGCCTTCGGCATGATGTTTATGGCGACGGACCCGGTATCGTCTGCCATGACCCACACCGGTCGCTGGTGCTTCGGCATTCTGGTGGGCGTGATGACCGTTCTGATACGTGTCGTAAACCCGGCCTTCCCCGAAGGCATCATGCTGGCGATTCTATTCGCTAACCTGTTTGCCCCGCTGATGGACCACTACGTTGTTCAGGCCAATGTTAAACGGAGGCTCGCTCGTGGCTAAAGCTAAAGAAACAGTCGCCAGAACGTTAATGGTCGCTTTGGTACTTAGTATTGTGTTTTCAGTTATCGTGTCGACTGCCGCAGTAATGCTGCGCCCGGCACAGATCAAAAACCAGAACCTGGACATCAAAACCAATATTCTGGCGGCCTCGGGTATGTTGCCAGAAGCCGCCAGTGCCGAGCAGATCGAAGATATCTTCACCCGCTTTGATGTTCGCCTGGTAGATTTGGATTCTGGCGCCTTTGTTGAGCCTGAATCGGTCAATGTGCAAGACCCGATGAAGTACGACATGTACAAAGCCGCGTCTGACCCGGATATGTCCACCAAGATTCCTCCCAAGGAAGACCTGGCGGGCATCAAGCGTCGTCCTAACGTAGCCAAGGTGTATCTGCTGCGCGAAGGCGATCAGGTGAAGCGCGTTGTACTGCCGGTTCACGGATACGGTTTGTGGTCCACGCTGTATGGCTTCGTATCCCTTGAGGGCGACTTGAACACCATCGAAGGTTTGGGCTTTTACGCCCACGCGGAAACGCCGGGCCTGGGTGGTGAGGTGGATAACCCGCGCTGGAAGTCCCAGTGGGTGGGTAAGCAGCTTTACGATGAAAACAAAACCGAGCCGCAGATCCGCCTGGTAAAAGGCGGCGTTGACGCCAATACCGCCAACAAACAACACAAAGTGGACGCGCTTTCCGGCGCCACCTTGACCAGCCGCGGTGTAGAGCATCTGGTGAATTATTGGATGGGTGATCGTGGCTACGCGGCGTTCCTCAAAAAACTTCGTGAAGGGGAGGTCTGATCATGTCCGAAATGACCGCGAAACAGGTTCTGTTTGAACCGATTTTCAGTAACAACCCGATTGGATTGCAGATTCTGGGTATCTGTTCAGCGCTGGCGGTAACCACCAGCATGAACGTCACCATTGTTATGTGTCTTTCCGTTACTGCGGTAACCGCTTTTTCCAACCTGGCGGTATCGCTGGTGCGGGCGAAGATCCCGAACAGTATCCGCATCATTGCCCAGATGACCATTATCGCTTCTCTGGTTATTGTGGTAGATCAGTTGCTGAAGGCTTACGCCTATGAAGTGTCCAAGCAGCTGTCGGTATTCGTTGGCCTGATCATCACCAACTGTATCGTTATGGGCCGCGCCGAAGGTTTTGCAATGAAAAACGGGCCTTGGCTGAGCTTCCTTGACGGCATCGGCAACGGTATGGGCTACTCGGTGATGCTACTGTTTGTCGCCTTCTTCCGTGAGTTGCTGGGCGCCGGTTCGCTGTTTGGCGTCACTCTGATGGTGCCGGTCAGTCAGGGCGGTTGGTACATCCCCAACGGGCTGCTGCTGTTGCCACCCAGTGCGTTCTTTATCATTGGCCTGGCAATCTGGGCCCTGCGCGCCTGGAAACCCGAGCAAGTGGAAGCGGCGGACTTCAAGATGTCACGCCACACCCATAAGGAGGCCTTCTGATGGAACACTATATCAGTCTGCTGATTAAGGCCATTTTTGTTGAAAACATGGCTTTAGCCTTCTTTCTGGGCATGTGTACCTTCCTGGCGATCTCCAAGAAGATAGAGGCCGCAACGGGCTTGGGTATCGCAGTGGTGGTAGTGCTGACCCTCACCGTGCCGGTGAACAATCTGATCTACAACAACATCTTGCGGGAAGGTGCGCTGTCTTGGGCCGGATTGCCCAACACAGACCTGAGCTTTTTGGGATTGATTACGTACATTGGTGTAATCGCCGCGATTGTACAGATCATGGAAATGGTTCTGGACAAGTACATACCGGCGCTTTACGCCGCACTTGGGGTGTTTCTGCCGCTTATTACCGTGAACTGCGCCATTTTGGGTGCGGCCCTGTTCATGGTGGAGCGCGACTACACCTTCGGCGAGAGTGTGGTGTACGGCTTCGGTGCTGGCGTAGGTTGGGCACTGGCGATTGTGGCTTTGGCCGGCATTCGGGAAAAACTCAAGTACAGCGACGTACCGGAAGGCCTGCGGGGCTTGGGCATAACCTTTATTACCGTGGGTTTGATGTCATTGGGCTTTATGTCTTTCTCCGGCATTTCCCTGTAATTCACCCGGTGATTCGGATAAACGAAAAGGCGAGACCATGAATACAGAAATTATTCTCGGCGTAGTCATGTTCACTGTGATTGTCCTGGCGCTGGTTGCGATTATTCTCGCGGCCCGCTCCAAGCTGGTCAGTACCGGTGATGTGACCATTGAAATCAACGACGACCCCGAGCACACGGTGCAAACCGAAGCCGGTGGCAAGCTGCTGAACACATTGGCCGGCAGCGGTATTTTTCTGTCGTCTGCCTGTGGCGGCGGCGGCACCTGCGCCCAGTGTAAGTGCAAGGTTTTTGAAGGCGGCGGAGCTATGCTCCCTACCGAAAGAACCCACTTCACCAACCGGGAAGAAAAAGAAGGCTGGCGCCTGTCGTGCCAGGTTCCGGTAAAGCAGGACATGAAAATTGAAGTGCCGGAAGAGTTCTTCGGCGTTAAGAAGTGGGAATGCGAAGTGGTGAGCAACCACAACCAGGCCACCTTTATCAAAGAGCTGATTCTGAAGTTGCCAGAGGGCGAGGAAGTCGCCTTCCGTGCTGGCGGTTACGTGCAGTTGGAGTGCCCGGCGTACGAAATCGACTTCAAGGAATTTGCGATCGAAGAAGAGTTCCGTGAAGATTGGGACAAACACGATATTTGGCGCTACAAGGCCATCAACAAGGAGGACACGATTCGTGCTTACTCCATGGCCAACTACCCGGAAGAGAAGGGCGTACTGAAGTTTAATATCCGTATCGCCACGCCACCTCCGGGCACCGACCACAACCCGGGAATCATGTCGAGCTTTGTGTTTGATTTGAAACCAGGGGACAAGATGACCGTGATGGGTCCGTTTGGTGAGTTCTTTGCCAAGAAGACCGATGCAGAAATGGTGTTTGTGGGCGGCGGTGCTGGTATGGCGCCTATGCGCTCCCTCATTTTTGACCAGCTCAAACGTCTGAACTCCAAGCGCAAGATCAGCTTCTGGTATGGCGCACGTAGCGTACGGGAAATGTTCTACGTCGATGACTTTGACGGCCTGGCCAAAGAAAATGACAACTTTGTTTGGCACGTGGCTTTGTCTGACCCTCAGCCGAACGACGACTGGAGTGGTGACACCGGATTCATCCACAATGTGCTGTTTGAAAACTACCTGAAAGATCACCCGGCACCCGAAGACTGCGAATTTTACATGTGCGGGCCGCCCATTATGAACGCATCGGTTATCAAGATGCTAAAAGATCTGGGCGTAGAAGATGAAAACATCATGCTGGATGACTTCGGAGGCTAGTAAAATACCGATGCTACTCAGCGTGGTTAAACCCGCCCGGGCGGTTATGATTAGTGTGTTTTTTGCACTGGTTGTGACAGCCTCGGCGGGTTGTTCGTTTAAGCCGGAACAACAAATCTGGGAAATCTCCGGGCCAATCTTTGGCACCCGTTACCACATAAGTGTGGTGATGGCAGACGACCAGGTTCGGCTTCAGCAGCTTGCCGGCGGTATTGAGCAGGCTCTGGACGGCGTAGATGCTGCTATGTCGACCTGGCGCGAGGATTCCGAGCTGTCACGCTTTAATGCGCTGCCGGACCAGTCCGATTGGACCGCGCTGTCAGCCCCTTTGTATACCGTTCTGCTGGAAGCGGAAACGGTGTCAGCGCTCACTGACGGCGCCTTTGATATAACCATCGGTCCCGTGGTCAACCTTTGGGGTTTTGGCCCGGATGCGCGGCCAGAAAAAATGCCAGACGAGGCCACATTGGCCAGAATATTGGAACGCACCGGTCATAAAAAAATCGAGCTACGCGACCAACCCCCTGGCATACGTACCAGTGAAGTGCTGTATCTGGATTTGAGCGCCATTGCCAAAGGTTTTGGCGTTGACGAAGTCGCCCGCTATTTGGCGGCAGAAAGCATTAGCGGTTATCTGGTGGAAATTGGCGGTGAAGTCAGTGTTGGAGGGCGCAAACCTGATGGCTCAGCCTGGCGCTTGGCCATCGAAACACCTGGAGATACCGCTGAACAGGTAAATCGCATAGTCGCGTTGGGTGGAGTGGTGGACGGAGCCCTGGCTGTGGATAATGTCCGGAATGATCGTGCCCTGGCTACTTCCGGCGACTATCGTAACTATTACGAATTTAACGGACAGCGTTATTCCCATACACTGGACCCACAAACCGGTAAACCGATTACCCACAACCTGGCGTCGGTCACCGTGATTGCGGAAAGCTGTATGCGCGCTGACGCCCTGGCCACCGGTTTTAATGTAATGGGATTCGAGGCTGCCATGGCGTTGGCGGTCCGCGAGAACATACCGGCTTATTTTATTGTGCGCGGTGAGGCGGGATTTGAAACCCACTACACACCGGCATTCTCATCCTTTATAACCCAGTAGCGGGAGAACAGCATGGGTACTTTTTTTCTGGTGTTTTTTATTGTGATTCTGCTGGTAGCGGGCATGTCGGTAGGCGTTATATTTGGCCGTAAACCGATCAGCGGTACCTGCGGTGGCATTGGCGCGCTGGGTATAAGTTCTTCTTGCGAGCTATGCGGCGGCAACACCCAGAAATGCGAAGAAAACAGCGAGCGTGTTGGCGGCGAAGCAGATAGCGGCCTCGGCTACGATGCCAGCCGCCCAAAAAACTGAGCGAAAACAGACAATAACGTACAATTTACGACCCAGATAAGGAGTTACTGCGGGTATGCCAGAACATCATTACGACGTAGTGGTTATCGGCGCCGGACCGTCCGGCGAAGGCGCTGCTATGAACGCGACGAAAAATGGCAAGCGCGTAGCCATTGTTGAAGACAAAGCCACCGTAGGCGGCAACTGTACCCACTGGGGTACCATTCCCTCGAAAGCCCTGCGCCACTCTGTCAAGCAGATCATTACCTTCAACACCAACCAGATGTTCCGCGATATCGGCGAGCCGCGCTGGTTCTCGTTTCCGCGTGTTTTGCAGAATGCTCAAAAAGTGATTGGCACGCAGGTCAAGCAGCGCACCCAATTCTATTCCCGAAACCGTATTGATTTGATCAACGGCAGCGCCTCGTTTGTTGATAAAAACCAGTTGGAAGTACGTGGCAGTAAAGGCGTGGAGACCCTGCATTTCAAGCAGGCGATTATTGCTTCGGGCTCGCGCCCTTATTTGCCTCCGGATTTGAACTTCCGTCATCACCGTATTTATAACTCAGACACCGTTCTGAGCCTGTCCCACACACCGCGCACCTTGATTATTTATGGGGCAGGGGTAATCGGTTCGGAGTACGCCTCTATTTTCGCCGGGCTTGGCGTAAAAGTGGATTTGATCAACCCGGGCAGCCGCTTGCTGCAGTTCCTGGATGACGATATTTCCGACGCCCTGAGTTACCACCTGCGCAACAATGGTGTTCTGGTGCGGCACAATGAAGAATACGAATCCGTAGACGGCGACGACCACGGCGTGGTGTTGTCTCTTAAATCTGGTAAGAAAATTCGGGCGGACGCGTTCCTGTGGTGTAACGGTCGCACCGGTAACACCGACAAACTGGCGCTGGAAAACATTGGTTTGCAGGCCAATGGCCGCGGCCAACTGTCGGTAGACGACCATTACCGCACCGAGGTAGAGAACATTTACGCCGTCGGAGATGTGATTGGCTGGCCCAGCCTGGCCAGTGCCGCTTATGATCAGGGCCGGTCTGCCTCCTCTGACATTGTGCAAGACGACTACTTCCGCTTTGTGTCAGACGTGCCTACCGGCATTTATACCATCCCGGAAATCAGTTCGGTGGGTAAAACCGAGCGCGAACTGACCGAAGCAAAAGTGCCCTACGAACTGGGCCAGGCGTTCTTTAAGGACCTGGCTCGAGCACAGATTACCGGTGAAGCGGTGGGTATGCTGAAGATTCTATTCCATCGTGAAACCCGTGAAATTCTGGGTATTCACTGTTTTGGTGACCAAGCCGCAGAGATTATTCACATCGGCCAGGCCATCATGAATCAGAAAGGTGAAGCAAACTCGCTAAACTACTTCATCAACACCACGTTCAACTACCCGACCATGGCAGAAGCCTATCGGGTAGCAGCGCTGAACGGGCTGAACCGGATTTTCTAACGGCTTCAGTGAATGCCTATGGCCTGTTGTTTGTCTGGCGCAGTGGTATCACTGTTGTCGGCTAGGGCCGATAGGTGGCGAGCGCGATTGTCGAAGTAGGTTATGGTGCTGGTCGGGTAGTCGGTAATAACGCTGTCTACCCCCATTTTTTCCAGCCCCAGCATGTCGAAAATGCGGTTTACTGTCCACGCCGATACGTGCATACCCTTGCGGTGGGCATGCTCCACCAGCTCTTTACTGAGCAACTTCCAGTTGATACACAGGTATTCCACTTCCAGGCGGCTGGCAATGGTCATGGGCCGCGGAAATTTACGTTCTGCCACCAACCCCAGTCGGATATTGCGATCACGCCGGCGAATTTCCTTCAAAAAATGAACATCAGACGAGGTTACGGCGACTTTGTCATAAAGCCGCCGTGCCTGAATGATTTCCGTTAGCCGGTTGCTGAGCACATTCATGCGCGGAGATCTATCGCTTTTTACTTCCAGTTGCAAGTGTTCAAGATCGTCAAAGCGGTCCAGCAACTCATCCAGGCTGGGAATGCCTACCGGGCTCGGCCAGGAACTGACGTTGCGGCGGGCGTCCATATTGGTCAGCTCTGCCAGAGTGTATTCGCTGACGCTGCCTTTGAACGTGGTTGTACGATCCACTGTTAAATCGTGTACCAGTACAGGAACGCCGTCTTTCGACAGCACCAGATCCAGCTCAAAGTGGCGTATGCCCTGGCGGTGGGCATGCACAAAGCTCTCGAGGGTGTTTTCCGGAGCTTCGCCTTTGGCACCTCGGTGTCCGTATACAATCATTTGGCCATTGAGTCCTTAACAGTCTTATAAATTGCCTGGCGTTTTTTCCAGGTGTCGTGGCACAGGCGGATGTCTTCCAGGTAGGCCGGCAATTCGTTCATTAGCAGCGCCTGAGGGCCGTCTACCAGAGCTTTCTCCGGCTTTGGATGGAAATCTACCAACACCATGTTGGCGCCAGCTACAACGCCCTGCGCGGTGGCGTGCATTACTTCCAAAATGCCATCCGGCGCGCGGTCACGGCTGCCCACAGAGTGTGACGGGTCAATACACACCGGCATGCGGGTGAGGCGCTTTACCGTGGGCACGTGGGCGAAATCCACCATGTTGCGGTGGGGTTGGCCCGCTTCCGTTTTCATACCGCGCAGGCAGAAAATGACGTTGGCATTGCCTTCCGACGCCAAGTATTCCGCCGCGTTCAAAGATTCGTTCAGGGTAATGCCGAAGCCACGCTTGAGCAACGCCGGGTAGGTGTTCTGGCGGCCAATGGCCTTCAGCAGCTCAAAATTCTGGGTGTTACGGGTGCCAATTTGCAGCATGACGCCGGTAGGGCGTCCGAGCTTTTCGAGGCAGGTATCGATTTCTTCAATGTGGCTTTCATGGGTAATTTCCATGGCCACCACCTTAATGCCGTGTTTGCCGGCTTTTTCAAACACCCAGGGCAGGCAGCCCTTGCCGTGGCCCTGAAACGAATAGGGATTGGTGCGTGGCTTGTAAGCACCCATGCGGGTACATACTTCGCCGTGCTGCTCCAGCGCCTGCATCATTTGCTCAACGTGTTCGGGCACATCCACCGCACACAAACCCGCAAAAATATTCAGGTTGGACTGGTTGAAATCTACGCCGTTGTAGGTGAAGCCGTTTTGACGATTGTCATCTTTATGGCGCCCCAGAATTCGATAATCTTCGGAAATGCGAATAGCCCGCTCGACCGCCGGCAGCGCTTCAATGTCTTCCTTGTTAAGGCCCTTGGTGTTGCCCAGCAAATACACCTCGGTTAACCGCTGCGTAGCACCCTGAATTTCGTGAACGCGCACCGAAACGCCCGGCAAATTTTCCAGAAAATTCAATGTGATGCGATAAGCTTCGCTGTCCATTGGGGTGTCAGGATGAAGAATGGCTAGCATGGTGTGTCCTCAAGGTTTATTGCGCAGCTTCCACACGGGACCAAGCCTGGATGGATTCCCGGTGATCGTCAGCACCTCGTGCTTGTCGTTTGGATTATATGACGGTCCATCGCCTTGGTTTGGAGCCTAGGCGATGGCTTCAGCCCGTTGGCGTATCAGTGCTTCCAGTTTCAGCTGGTCGGCCGCAAAGAGTCGAATGCCGTCTGCCAGCTTTTCGGTTGCCATGGCATCGTTGTTTGAATCCCAACGGAACTGTTTTTCATCCATGTGGCTGCGCTTATCTTTAGAGCGGGCACGGCTTGGACTGAGTTTGCGCTCAATCGAGCCTGTGTCGTTCTGGAGTTCCTGCATCAGTGCGGGGCTTATGGTGAGCCGGTCACAGCCTGCCAACATTTCAATCTGCCCGGTGTTGCGGAAACTGGCGCCCATCACCGCGGTGTTGAAATCGTTGGTTTTGTAGTAATTATAAATACGCGCAACCGACAGCACGCCGGGGTCTTCATCGGCGGAAAAATGATCGCGACCGCTGTCTGCCAGGTGCCAGTCCATAATGCGGCCAACAAACGGTGAAATCAAAAACACCCCGGCCTGTGCGCAGGCAACGGCCTGGGCGAACGAGAACAGCAGGGTAAGGTTGCAGCGAATACCTTCTTTTTCCAGCTGCTCGGCGGCTTTGATGCCTTCCCAGGTGGCGGCAATTTTGATCAGTACGCGCTGGGTGTCAATACCCTGTTGGTCATAGAGTTCTACCATCCGCCGTGCGCGCGACAGAGTGCGGGTGGTGTCAAACGACAGGCGGGCGTCTACCTCGGTAGACACCACACCGGGAATCAGCCGCAGAATCTCGCCGCCTGCCAGAACCGCCAGAATATCGGTCGCCAGGCTAAGCTGGTCTGCACTTGCGCCGGCCTGGCGTTTTGCCGCGGCAATGGCTTTTTTCACCATCGGCCGATAGGCATCAGACCCAACGGCTTTGAGCAGCAATGACGGGTTGGTGGTGGCATCCTGAGGGCGCCAGGCTGCAATGGCATCCAGATCTCCGGTGTCAGCCACTACGGTGGTCATGGTTTTCAGTTGCTCAAGCTTGTTGCTCATTCGCGCTGATGTCCTGCTACGTCGGTTACATTGATAAAAAAAGATTGCGACTCGTTACAATAGCCGGCCACCGCAGGCCGAACAAGACAACCAAAGGTTATTCAGCCATTAAATGGCATTACGCTTCGGTAAATACTGTGTTGGGTCCGATTTCTGGAACTTTGGCCAGGGCGTTGCGCAAAACCTCTAGCCCGGCGCCCGGTTTGTGGGCATTTTCGCTGATGTAACGGCGGAATTGGCGCCCACCGGAAACCCCGTGGAACAATCCCAGCATGTGCCTCGAAATATGGCCCAAATACACACCGCGCGCCAGCTCTTGTTCAATAAACGGATACATGGCTTCCAGCGTTTCATGGCGGCTGGCAGCCACTGCCGGCTCCCCGAAAAATTCGCTGTCTACCTGGGTCAGAATCCAGGGGTTATGGTACGCCTCGCGGCCCAGCATAACGCCATCGGTGTGGGCCAGATGCTGGTGGCATTCGTCCACGGTTTTTATGCCACCGTTAATGATGATTTCCAGCTGCGGATACTTGGCCTTAAGGCGATACACCCAATCGTACTTCAGCGGCGGCACATCGCGGTTTTCTTTGGGGCTAAGCCCTTCCAGTACCGCGATACGGGCGTGAACAATAAAGGTTTTACAGCCCGCCGCTGCCACCGTGTCAATAAATCCGCACAGCTCATCCCAGGATTCGCGCCCATTAATACCAATTCGGTGTTTCACCGTTACCGGAATATCCGTAGCTGCCTGCATTGCTCGAAAGGCTTCTGCCACAACATGTGGGTGGCCCATCAGACAGGCTCCAATCATATTGTTCTGCACTCTGTCACTGGGGCAGCCCACATTCAGATTCACTTCGCTAAACCCGAACTGCTGCGCGAGGCCCGCACAATGGGCCAGCTCGCCGGCATTGCTGCCACCCAACTGCAGTGCCAGCGGATATTCAGCCGCGTTGTGGTGCAAAAAGCGCTTGGTGTCGCCGTGAATCAACGCGCCGGTAGTGATCATTTCGGTGTACAGCAAGGCGTGCTTGCTGAGCTGGCGCGCCATGTAACGATAATGCGGGGTAGTCCAGTCCATCATCGGCGCAACGCAGAACCGACGAGAGGGTTCCGGGCTGATTGGTTTAGGGGCTTGAACGAATTTTGCGGT
>JBALXR010000139.1:0-5714 GCA_036960525.1 Marinobacter sp. | reverse complement strand
CGTGAAGCTTGCGGGTTTCGTCTACCAGGTAGCTGTCCATAGCCGTGCTGCACTTTGGGCAGCGGCGCTTCATCCGTAACAGGCGGCTCTCGCCCTCACCTTCTACATCTTCTTCAGCGCTGACCACTTCGTCGCCGGTCACCAGGTTAATGGTGGTTTTACAGCGCTCTTTCGGCGGTAGCGAGTAGCCCGAGCAGCCCAGAAAAACACCGGTGCTGGCCACGCGAATTTGCATATTTCGACCACACGTAGGACACGGAATATCTGTTTCCGTAGGCTCGTTAGGCCGCATACCGCCGTCGTCGTCATCCGCTTCAGCCACCTCCAGTTGTTGCCGGAAACGGCCATAAAAATCATTTAATACTTTTTTCCATTCCACATTGCCTTCCGCAACATGGTCCAAATCACCTTCCATCTGTGCAGTAAAATTGTAATCCATCAGGTTACCGAAGGATTCACACAGCCTTTCAGTCACAATTTCGCCCATTTTTTCAGCGTAAAAGCGACGGTTTTGCAGGCGCACGTAACCACGGTCTTGAATGGTCGAAATAATTGAGGCGTAGGTAGACGGCCGGCCAATACCCTGCTTCTCGAGCTCCTTAACCAGACTCGCTTCAGTGAAGCGCGGTGACGGCTTGGTGAAATGCTGGGTGGGCTCGAGCTTGTCCAGGCCGAGACTCTCGCCAACACGGATATCCGGCAGTGCTAAATCTTCATCTTTTTTCGACGCTTGGGGCGCCACTTTCAAAAAGCCTTCAAACTTGCTGATGCGGCCACGGGTGCGCAGCTCGTAATCGCCGTTGGACACGACGATAGACGTGCTGAGGAATTCTGCGTCGGACATTTGGCAAGCAATGAACTGGCGCCAAATGATGTCGTAAAGCTTCTCCGCGTCTTTTTCGATACCGGTAATAGCGACCGCCTTACGCGTAGCTTCAGTCGGGCGAATAGCCTCGTGGGCTTCCTGAGCGCCTTGCTTGCTGCCATAGATGCGCGGACTGTCCGGCAAGTATTCTTTGCCAAAGGTCGACTCTACGTACTCGCGGCTAGCGTTAACGGCATCTTGGCTCAGGTTGGTGGAGTCTGTACGCATGTAGGTGATAAACCCGGCTTCGTACAAACGCTGGGCCAGCATCATGGTTTTCTTAACACTGAAGCCCAGGCGATTACTGGCAGCCTGCTGCAACGTCGACGTTATGAAAGGAGCACCCGGGCGCGAACGGGTGGGCTTGTCTTCGCGCTTGGCTACCGCAAATTTACCGGCTTTCAAACGCGTGACGTGGTCACTGCTCTGGGCTTCGTTAACCGGGCGATAGGGTTTGTCGTTGTAGCGGGTCACTTCAAAACGCACTGGCTGCTTGGCGCTTATGGTTGCAAGTCCTGCAAACAGCTGCCAGTACTCTTCCGGCACGAACTTGCGAATTTCCCGTTCACGCTCAACAATCAGCTTTACCGCAACCGATTGCACACGACCGGCAGACAAACCGCGGGCCAACTTGGCCCAAAGCAGCGGCGACACCATGTAACCGACTACCCGATCCAGGAAACGCCGTGCCTGCTGGGCATGCACCATATCGGTGTCCAGCTTGCCTGGATTTTCGAAGGCGCCCTGAATAGCGCGCTTGGTAATTTCGTTAAACACAACGCGCCGGTATTTTTCCGGCTCACCGCCAATGGTTTGCTGAAGGTGCCAGGCAATGGCCTCACCTTCGCGGTCCAAATCCGTTGCCAGATAAATGTGGTCGGCAGATTTGGCCAAGCGTTTCAGCTCATTGACGACTTTTTCTTTGCCCGGCAAGATTTCATAGCGCGCGCTCCAGTCGTGATCCGGGTCTATCCCCATACGGGCGACCAGCTGCTCACGAGCTTTACGCTTCTTGTGCACCACCTTATCTTCAGGGCTCAATTTACGCGTGACAGCGGCTTGGCGAGCACGCTCTTTGGGGTCACTGGTGGACCCGCTGCCGCTAACCGGAAGATCACGAATGTGCCCGACGGACGACTTTACGATGAAGTCGTCCCCCAGATACTTATTGATGGTCTTCGCTTTCGCTGGCGACTCGACAATTACGAGACTTTTACCCATATCGGAGATCTGTATCCTTGGCGATAAATCGGTCAGTTGTGCAGCAAACCGCAAACTCGCTGTAAAATCAGTCGGCTATAAAAACAACCTTGCCGCTGACATGTATAGGCTCACTGTTTTACAGGGTCAAGAATAGCAAGACAACCCATTATTTGTTTTCCATCCGGCTTTTTTCATTCGGAGAAACAACAAGGCCCGGCGAGTTGCCGGGCCTTGTTGTTAAATGTCAGCTATGTCCCACGGGGGATCACAGCCGCTCCCACACCGTAGATATACCCTGACCCAAGCCGATACACATGGTGGACACACCATATCTTCCGCCATTGGCCTGCATGATATTCAGCAGCGTGGTCGAGATGCGCGCACCAGAGCAACCCAACGGATGGCCAAGTGCAATAGCACCACCGTTAAGGTTTACTTTCTGATCCACGACACCCATCAATTTGAGGTCTTTTAACACCGGCAAGGACTGCCCTGCAAAGGCTTCGTTCAGTTCCCAAAAATCGATATCCTCGATTTTCAGGCCTGCACGCTTGAGCGCTTTCTTGGTCGCAGGTACCGGGCCATAGCCCATAATAGCAGGGTCAACGCCGGCCACAGCCATGCTCACAATACGCGCCATAGGCTTCAGACCAAGGGCCTGAGCACGTTCGGCAGACATCAATATCATCGCTGCGGCACCATCGGTGAGCTGCGATGACGTACCGGCGGTTACGGTACCGTTTTTCGGATCAAACGCCGGGCGCAACTGGCCCAATGATTCAACGGTGGTTTCCGGACGAATGGTTTCGTCGTGCTCAATCAGCACTTTAAAACCGTTCTCATCGTGCCCCTCTATGGGAACAATTTCGTTCTTGAAACGACCCTCATCGGTGGCTTCCTGCGCCAGACGATGGGAACGCGCACCAAATTCGTCCTGCTGCTGACGAGTGATACCATGCATTTTGGCCAACATTTCTGCGGTAAGGCCCATCATGTTAGAGGCTTTGGCCGTGTACTTAGACGCCGCCGGGTTGTGATCAAACCCGTCGGTCATACTAATGTGGCCCATGTGCTCTACACCACCCACCACGAACATGTCACCGTTGCCGGTCATGATCGCCTGAGCCGCGGTGTGAATCGCACTCATGGCAGAACCACACAAACGGTTTACCGTCTGGGCACCGGCTTCGTGAGGCACTTTTGTCAGCAAGGAAATGTGGCGTGCCACGTTAAAGCCCTGCTCGCGGGTCTGGTTCACGCAGCCCCAGATTACGTCTTCCACTTCTTTCGGATCGAGCTTGGGGTTGCGCTCGAACAGTGCGTCAATCAGGGTTGCCGACAGGGTTTCTGCACGTACATTGCGGAAACACCCGTTTTTGGCGCGGCCCATCGGAGTCCGCACGCAATCGATGACGACAACGTCTCTCGGATTAAGGCTCATAGATCTTTCTCCGTTCGGAAATCTCGTTCAGGGTTAAGCAAAGAAGGTCTGGCCGTTTTTTGCCATTTCACGCAACTTGTCGGTGGGCTGGTACAACGGCCCAAGATCTGCGTATTTGTCGGCCAGTTCTACAAACTTGTCCACGCCCATCTCATCGATGTAGCGCAGCGCGCCACCGCGGAACGGTGGGAAGCCAATACCGTAGATCAGACCCATATCGGCGTCAGCCGGGCTCTCTACGATGCCGTCTTCCAAGCAACGAACGGTCTCCATACACAGCGGGATCATCATCCGCGCGATGATTTCATCATCGTCAAACTCTTTATCACCCTGAACAACTGGTTTTAAAAGTTTGTAGGACTCTTCGTCGACCACTTTTTGGTGCTTGCCTTTACGGTCCAGCTCGTAGCGGTAAAAGCCCTTATCATTTTTCTGGCCGTAACGCTTGTTATCAAACATTACGTCGATGGCGGTGGTACCTTCATGCTTCATGCGATCGGGGAAGCCTTCCGCCATTACGTCACCAGCGTGTTTGCCGGTGTCCATGCCAACCACGTCCAGCAGATACGCCGGGCCCATGGGCCAGCCAAACTTTTCCATCACCTTATCGACTTTCTGGAAGTCGGCGCCGTCACGGACCAACCCTATAAAGCCACCGAAGTACGGGAACAGCACCCGGTTTACCAAAAAGCCCGGGCAGTCGTTAACCACTATGGGTGTTTTGCCCATGGCAGTGGCATAGGCCACTGTGGTCGCAATGGCGCGATCGCTGGTTTTCTTGCCGCGGATAACCTCAACAAGGGGCATCATGTGCACCGGGTTAAAAAAGTGCATACCGCAGAAGTTTTCCGGACGTTTGAGGTTCTTCGCCAACAGATCAATTGAAATAGTTGAGGTGTTCGACGTCAGAATAGTATCTTCACGAACCTGATCTTCAACTTCGCGCAGAACCGCATCTTTTACTTTCGGGTTTTCAACAACTGCTTCAACAACCAGATCTACGTTCTTGAAATCGCCGTAGTTTAACGCTGGAGTGATGCTGTTCAGCACGTCCGCCATCTGATCCGGTTTCATGCGCCCCTTGTCAATTCGCTTGAGCAGGAGCTTCTTAGCTTCTTTCTGACCCAGTGCGATGCCTTCGGGATTGATGTCTTTCATGATGATGGGGGTGCCTTTAAGCGCAGACTGATACGCCACGCCGCCACCCATAATGCCCGCACCAAGAACCGCTGCCAGTTTTACGTCAGCAGCGTCTTTGGCCCAGCGTTTTGCCTTGCGTTTGAGCTCCTGATCATTCAGGAACAAGCCAATCAGGCTTGCAGAAACGTCCGTTTTCGCCATTTTGGCGAAACCCTTGGCTTCTACTTCAATAGCTTTCTCCCGCGTCATACCAGCGTGCTTTTGCATCACCTTTATGACTTCTACTGGCGCCGGGTAATTCTTACCGGCCTTCGCACCCACAATGCCTTTGGCAATTTCGAACGCCATCATGCTTTCCATGGCGTTAAGCTTGATCTTGCCCTTCTTTTCTTCGCGGCGAGCCAGGTTGTCGAGCTTGCCGCTGTTCACCTGATCGATAATACACACCGCAGCGGCAACCAATTGATCTGACTCCACAATGGCGTCTACCGCACCTACCTTCAGAGCCACGTCGGCGCGGTTTTCGGTCGCGCCGCTGATCCACTCGACCGCGTTGTCTACACCAATCAGACGCGATAAGCGCACAGTACCGCCAAAACCCGGGAAGATACCCAGCTTGGTTTCCGGCAGACCCACTTTGGCTTTTGGTGCCATAACCCGATAATCGGTAGCCAGGCACATCTCAAAACCTCCGCCCAGGGCAATACCGTTGATGGCGGTCACCGTGGGGAATGGCAGGTCTTCGACGGCACTGAAGATCTCATTGGCGCTTATATTGTTGGCCACCAGTTCGTCTTCCGGGCCGGAAAACAGATCTTTAAATTCGGTAATGTCTGCACCAACAATGAAGCTGTCTTTAGAACTGGTAACAACAAGACCCTTCAGATCCGTCCGTGACGTCAGTATTTTTGTCGCATTACGGAGTTCTTCCAGGGTAAGACGGTTGAATTTGTTGACAGACTCGCCCTGCAAGTCAAAATTCAACTGGGCGATTCCGCCTTCGATCTCTTTAACCGTGATGGCTTTACCTTCGTAAATCATCAACTGATCTCCAGTCTGTGATTG
>JBALXR010000138.1:0-5819 GCA_036960525.1 Marinobacter sp. | reverse complement strand
GAGTTCTTCACCGTCAGTGGCTTTGTGACCAACAACGCGGATGGATGCTCGTTTTATAACACGGCTGCAGATGTCGCGTTAGACGATAGTGATCTCAGCGCTGGCGTGACATCCGTCATCGGAGCATCCGGAATTCTCCTGGCAGGTGCCCCGACGGAAGGTAAAGGGCTTGTTCTGGCGGCGCCGGGCGAGAGCAATCAAGGTAATGTGATTGCTATCTTCGATGTGCCATTGTGGCTGCAGGGCGACTGGGATCAGGATGGCGCGTTGGAAAACCCCCAGACCACAGCTACCTTCGGTGTCTACCGAGGCAACGACCGTGTCATCTACTGGCGAGAAATTTTCAACAACTGAGAAGGCTCAGCCCTTCTCTTCAGAATTGAGCAAAGGTAAAATACGAGATGGCTAATGTGTCCATGAATCAGCTAATGAGTGCCGGTCATCAGGTCGAGTCAATGTTGGGCTTAGCCTCCACACGTGAATACGCAATTGATGCGCTGCAGCGCAGTGTTTTGTTTTGCGACGTATTACGCCAACGCAGTCAAGAGTATTACCGGCACAAAGCGATGACGATACCGCACGTGCTGGGGTTTGATCTTGAAATAATTCTGGATGCGCGAAACTTCGAACGCCCCGTCAATTTCTGGCTCGCCCACATTGAGCCTCCCGCCGGCGTAGTGATTGATCCGTTCAAGCGGCCGTTCGTGGTGTTTGACCCCCGCGCAGGCCAGGGGCCCGGCATCGGCGGATTCAAGGCTGATAGCGAGCTGGGCGTGGCCATGCAGGCCGGGCATACCTGTTATTTCGTAGGCTTCACGCCAGACCCGCTGCCGCACCAGACCATCGACGATGTTATGCACGCCCATGGGCATTTCCTGGAGGCGGTTATTGCCCGTCACCCCGAAGCAGAGGGCAAGCCCTGTGTTATCGGTAACTGCCAGGCGGGTTGGGCAGTGATGCTGCTGGCAGCGGTTCGGCCCGAGCTGTTTGGGCCTATTATTGCTGCTGGAACGCCGCTGTCGTTCTGGGCCGGCCTGAAAGGGCAAAATCCGTCCCGTTACTCCGGCGGTATGGTGGGTGGAAGTTGGCTGACAGCACTAATCAGCGACATTGGTGGCGGGAAATTCGATGGCGGCCATCTGGTCAGTGGCTTCGATAATCTTGACCCGGCCAACAGTCTTTGGAACAAGTATTATCACCTCTGGGCCAATATCGACACCGAGGCGTCAAGATTCCTCGAGTTCGAAAAATGGTGGGGTGGCCACGCGGATTTATCCGCTGAGGAAATGCAGTGGATTGTCGATGAGCTGTTTGTCGGTAACCGGATGGCAACCGCAAAGCTGGTTAGTGGCGATGGAACCAAGATTGACCTGCGCCACATTCGCTCGCCAATTCTGTGCTTTTGCTCCGAGGGCGACAACATCACTCCGCCGCCCCAGGCGCTGGGCTGGATTTGCGACTTATACAGCTCGGACGAAGAAATTTTCGCAGCCGACCAGACCATCGTCTACGCGATTCACGAAAGCGTTGGTCATCTTGGGATATTTGTTTCCGGCAGTGTTGCTCGCAAGCAGCATCAGGAGTTTTCCTCGAATATCGACTTGATCGACATTCTGCCCCCCGGGCTCTATGAGGCGGTTATGACGCCTAAAACAGACGACACGGTCAACCCGCAATGGGTTGAGGGCGATTGGCTGGTACGTTTTGAGCCGCGTTCTTTGGCAGACGTGGCGGCGATTGTCCAGCCAAACCTCGACGACGAGCGACGCTTCGCAACGGTTAAGAGAATTTCGGATATAAATCTTGGGCTCTACCGCACACTGCTACAACCCTTGGTGCGCGCTCAGGTCAAAGCAGTCGCTGCGGTGAGCGCCCAGGCCAATGCAGATGTAACGGAGTGGTTGCACAGGCTAACGCCGGCCGAGCTGCCTTACTATCTGTTTTCTGAACGTAATCCGCTAATGGCCACGCTTGCCAGCCTGGCCGGGCAGGTGAAAAAGGCGCGTAAGCCGGTTTCTGACGATAACTGGCTGTTCAAGCAGCAGGAAAACTATTCCCGTTCCGTAGTAGCGGCGCTGGACGGCTTCCGCGACTTTCGTGATAGCGCCATCGAAAGCTGTTTTATGACGCTCTACGGTTCCCCTGTCACCCAGGCGTTGGCAGGCCTGAGATCCGCAGACGGACCGCCTCGCCCACAACCCGCACAGAGCCCGGAAGGCATTGCCCACGTTGAACAGCGCCTGGTCGACAACTCTGCGCGCATTGGCAAAGGTGGAGTGCACGAAGCCACATTGCGCAGCCTTTTATATATTGCAATGGGCGGGGGTGGACTCGATGGGCGATCCTTTAACGCCCTGCACGAAATGCGTGCTGAATACAGCAAACCCTACCGGCCAATCCATCTAAAACAAACGGTGCGCGAGGAGTTTTTTGCTTTGAGGCTTGACCAGCAGGCGGCACTCGATGCCATCCCGGCGATGCTGTCCGTTGAAGCCGAGTTCGCGAACAAGGCGCTGAGCGTGATTCGTCGGGTTGTATCCGCCACCGGCAAGCTGAGTGCCGAGGAAAGCAGGCGGCTTGCGGTGGTTGAGGGGCTGTTTGCAAGTTGAGTGAGGCAGAGAACAAGACCGGGGACGGAGTTCAAATCCGTCCCCGGAGCCAGGAACAATAAACAGGCGTGAACAGATTTAACCCCTGTTCCCGATAGCAGCGTCCGGTGCATCCGCTGAATTCAGCTCCAGTTCATTGATTTTTCGGGTGAGAGTGTTACGGCCCCAGCCTAGTAAAAGCGAGGCGTCACGGCGGCGTCCTGCGGTGTGGTGCAGGGCGGCGTTGATCATTATTTTTTCAAATTCCGGCAGCGCGCCGGTTAGCAGTTCACTGCGGCCGCGCTTGAACTCCTGTTCTGCCCAAAGGCTAAGGGCTTCCTGCCAGGTTTTACCGGTGGCGCTGCTGGCAGCTTGTTGGCGCAGCTCTGGCGGCAGGTCGTCCACGTGAACTTCGCGGCCGCTAGCCATTACCGTTAACCAACGACAGGTGTTTTCCAGCTGGCGTACATTGCCGGGCCAAGGCAGGGTAGACAAGTAAGCCTCGGCATCTGGGCGCAGCAGCTTGGCGTCTACATTCAGCTCTTTTGCCGCACGTTTGAGAAAATAGCGCAGCAATTGCGGTATGTCTTCGCGGCGCTCGGTCAACCGCGGCAAGTGTACGCGTATTACGTTCAGGCGGTGGAACAGGTCTTCCCGAAAGCTGCCGGCCTGTACCAGGGTTTCCAGGTTTTGATGAGTGGCAGCAATGATGCGCACATCGACCTTGACCGATGTGGTGCCACCCACCCGGTAGAATTCACCGTCGGCCAACACTCGCAGCAGGCGGGTCTGGCTGTCTGCGGGCATGTCACCAATTTCGTCCAGAAACAGGGTGCCGCCGTCGGCTTGCTCGAAACGCCCCTGGCGCGTAGATGCAGCGCCGGTGAACGCACCTTTCTCGTGGCCGAACAGTTCTGACTCCACCAGGTCTTTTGGAATCGCGGCCATATTCAGCGCAATAAACGGCTGCCCGGTACGCGGGCTGTGGTTGTGCAGGGCTTGTGCCACCAGCTCTTTGCCGGTGCCGCTTTCGCCGTTAATCAGCACGGTAATGTTAGAGTGCGACAGCCGGCCTATGGCGCGAAACACCTCTTGCATGGCGGGTGCTTCGCCAATTATTTCGGCGTTGCCCGCGGCCTTTTCATGAACACTTTCGGTTTTTGCGCGGCGTTCGCGGCTGTGGCCTGCGGCGCGCTGAACCAGAGCCACGGCGTCGTCCAGGTCAAACGGTTTTGGCAGGTAATCAAACGCGCCCGTCTGGTAGCTGCTCACTGCGCTTTCGAGGTCAGAATGGGCGGTCATGATAATCACCGGCAGGCCAGGGTGGCTCTCGGTAATGCGCGCCAACAGGCTTAGACCGTCTATGCCCGGCATGCGAATGTCGCTGATGATGACGTCGGGCTGCTCGTGCTCAAGCTGGCGCATGATGTTGTCACCGTTGTCGAAGCTGCGGGTGCGCAGCCCGGCCTGGGTCAGTGCTCGGTCCAGTACCCAGCGGATGCTGCGATCGTCATCAATAATCCAGGCCACTGTAGACGTACTCATGTGCACTCCTCGATGGGCAGGTAAATAACAAAGTTGGTGTGTCCGGGTTCGCTGTTGCATTCCACCAGTCCATGGTGGCGGCCAATGATGCTCTGGGTAATTGCCAGTCCCAGGCCATTACCGCTGGCGCGCCCGCTGATCATCGGGTAAAAAATATTCTGTTGCAGCTGTGGGCTGATGCCCGGACCGTTGTCTATGACGTCTATCCGGCAGACCAAACGGTGACGGACCGGGCCTATGGTGAACTGGCGCAGGGCACGGGTGCGGAAGGTTATGGTGGCCGGTTCACTGGTGTTGGTCGGAGTGTTGCCATTGCTTTCAGGGCTGTTAAGGCTGTCAGCGTTGCCAGGACCGTCAGGGACTTCCAGACAAGCTTCCATCGCGTTGCGGGCAATGTTCAAAAATGCCTGAATCAGCTGTTCGCGGTCAGCGCAAAACTCCGGCAGGCTGGGGTCAAAATCCCGCTTGAACGTCAGTTTGCCGTGGCTTTCGGCCTCTAGCAGCGCGCGCACCCGCTCCAGAACCTCGTGGATGTTGGTGAGAATGAGCCTGGGCGCTTTGTTGGGCCCCAGCATGCGGTCAACCAGGCTACGCAGCCTATCGGCTTCGTCGATAATTACCTGGGTGTATTCGCGCAGTTCGGCGCTCTGTAACTCGCGGTCCAGCAGTTGCGCTGCGCCGCGTATACCGCCTAAAGGGTTTTTGATTTCGTGCGCCATGCCGCGTACCAGCACCCGATTGGTTTCCTGCTGCGACAAAATGTCTTCTTCACGGTTAATGCGCAGCAGCTGGTCGCGACGCCAGATTTCTAGCAGTAAATCACCCTCTGAGTTAATCGGCGTTACCGTGTAATCCACGATCATGCGCGCACCGTTCATCAACATGTACTCGGCTTCATGCTGGCTGAAAGACCGCCCATGGTCGGCTGCTGCCTTAAGCCGACGTTCGGTATCGCCGGCGACCAGCACAATGGCGCTGAAGGCCATTCCATGGCTGCGGGTTGCGCTTACTGCCAGCAGATTTTCTGCGGCCGGATTCATATAATGAATAAGCAGATTGCGGTCCATCACCAACAGCGCGGTGCTAAGGCTGTCAGCAATGTGAGGGTAACCGGTCACCGGGTTTGAAGCGTTAGCCATAACAAGCGGGTTCGCTGTATTTGAGTGGATCTGGTTTTGGCAGACGGCCTGGCTCTAAGAAAAGCAAGAACCGGGCCAGGCTAAGAGCCATCAGCTCTAATCACACCCGGGCGAACGCTCAGTTTAGACGGGAAGGCCGGTGAATGGTGAAGGTAATGCCGGCGCCCGAGCCAACCTGGGCACCACTGCGGTTCACGATATTGACTCCGGCTTGATGGGTGCCGCGGTCTATGTTCTGCACCAAGATGGTGCCTGACGCGCTTTGGCCCACGGGCTGGCCATCCAGGGTCACTTCGTACTTGTGCCCATCGCGCAGTTGCGGGCTGCTGATCACGTTGAATTCTACGTCGCCATTGCCGCTTTGAAACGCCTCGTTATTTCGCGGGTAAACAATCCTCACCAGCTCATAAAGAGGGCTTGGCGGCTGTTGCTGTTGCTGCGGTTGCTCAAAGTCCTGCATTTTCGGCAGCGTAATGGTGGTTACCGGCCTTACCTCTATGGCTTCGGCACCAGAAGAGGGCTCGTCAGAAAAGGTCACATTGCCTTG
>JBALXR010000137.1:0-5825 GCA_036960525.1 Marinobacter sp. | reverse complement strand
GGTTTAAACTTCATGCGCAACAACATCGACGCCTGGTGGCCCGCCATTGAAGCCGGCGCCGAGGCCATTGTAATGACCGCCTCCGGCTGTGGCGCTATGGTGCAGGATTACGGCCACCTGCTTCGCGACGACCCGGCATACGCCGAAAAAGCCAGGCGTGTCAGTGAGCTGATGAAAGACATCAGTGAAGTGTTGCTGGCCGAAGACCTGGGCAAGCTCGATCTGCAGGCATCCACCGACAAAATTGCCTTCCACTGTCCCTGCACCCTGCAGCACGCCATGCAGAAAAATGGCTTGGTGGAACAAGTGCTGACCAAAGTCGGTTTTAACCTGGCAAAAACCAAAGACAAGCACCTGTGCTGCGGTTCCGCGGGCACCTACTCGATCATGCAGCCGGAAATGAGCCAGAAGCTGTTGAAGAACAAACTCGAGGCGCTGACTCTGGACCAACCTGACCGCATCGTCACCGCTAACATTGGCTGCCAGCTGCATCTTGAAACCAAGGCTCATGTGCCAGTACAGCATTGGGTGGAACTGCTTGACCGGTGAGCCCACGCCATTGCTTTCAATCGAATTATGATATGATTTGAAGACAATTTTTCAAATCTGTTAACCATGAATCAACCATGAATCCGAACACGCGCCAAGAAGAGCTGGCGGATGTCAGAGAGAACCTCGGTGTCCGCGCATACAAGCTGCTAAAGAATGACATTATCAAGGGTCAGTTTCGCCCCGACGAGAAGCTGCGCATGAGCATCTTGAAGGAGCGCTTCGACCTCGGTATCGGGCCGCTACGCGAAGCCTTGTCGCAATTGGTAGCCGAGCAACTAGTCGTGGCCATCAGCCAGCGAGGCTACCGCGTTTCCCCTATGTCGCTTGCAGAATTGCACGATATTTACGATGCGCGTGCAGAGCTCGAAGCCATGATGCTTGGCTTGGCGATTGAACGGGGTGATGACAACTGGGAAGCAGACATACTGGCTCGAAACTATCAGCTTGCCAAAGTGAGTAAAACCCATACCCCCGGGTCACTGCTGGAAGTATGGGATGCCCGCCACAGTCAGTTTCATGCCGCTCTGGTTTGCGGCTGCCGCTCCCCTCAGCTAATGAAAGTACGCGACGGGCTTTTTGATAAAGTTCAGCGCTACCGCCACGTATGGCTGAAAGAAACGGTGTTTTCCAGCGAAGCTTTAGAAAAAAAGCGCAAAGAGCACGCTGCGCTGGTAGAAGTGACTCTTGCCCGCCGCAAAGACGAGGCCGAGAAGATGATGCGCGAACACCTGATGACGCCTGTGCCGATTATTACTGCCGTCATGAGGCAGCAGGGTATTGCCTGAAAACTGCATTCTGAGACAGTGGCCAAGTACAAAAAAAGGGGAGAACGATATCGTTCTCCCCTTTTTTTTGTACTACCTATAAAACAGACAATGCGTTTGTTAGAACAACAAACCGGGTAGCCACAGTGCAATGGCCGGAAAAGCCACAACCAGTGCAAGGCCGACAAGCTGCAAACCAACGTAAGGCAACGCAGAGTAATAAATATCGACGAATTGGAAAATATCCACATTAGTCAGACGTTCGAATAAATCGCTTTTATGGACAGTCTATTCCTGCTTTTGGTGATTCTACACTCGAGGGCGTTATGTCCATTCAGCGTTAAAGAGCCCAACCGGGTTTCGCGCACTCAAAATTATTTTGACGTTTTGTTAAAATGTAGATATTTTGTCTAAATGTTTTAAGCACCACCAACCGCCATTATTTGTTTAGGAGCTTTGACGATGAGTCATTTTAATTGGGACGACCCACTACTGCTGGAGCAGCAGTTGACTGATGAAGAACGCCAGATTCGTGACGCTGCTCATGACTACTGCCAGGAAAAACTCCAACCGCGAGTTTTGTCAGCGTTTCGCGAGGAACGTTTTGACCGCGAGATCATGAACGAGATGGGCGAACTCGGCTTGCTAGGTGCAACGGTTTCACCAGAATACGGCGGCTCGGGCGTTAATCACGTTTCTTATGGATTGATTGCGCGCGAAGTTGAGCGTGTTGACTCCGGCTACCGCTCGGCCATGAGCGTGCAGTCATCGCTGGTGATGTACCCCATCGAAGCCTACGGCTCGGAAGACCAGAAGAAGAAGTTCTTACCCAAACTTGCTAGCGGCGAAATGGTCGGCTGTTTCGGTCTTACCGAACCCGACCACGGCTCCGACCCCGGTTCGATGATCACCCGTGCGGTAAAAGTGGATGGTGGCTACTCTATCACCGGCGCCAAAATCTGGATTACCAACAGCCCGATTGCCGATATTGCAGTGGTATGGGCAAAATCTGCTGCCCACGACAACCAGATCAAAGGCTTTATTGTCGAACGCGGCACCAAAGGATTCAGCACGCCGAAAATTGAAGGCAAAGTGTCTCTTCGCGCATCTGTTACCGGCGAGATCGTGTTGGATAATGCGTTTGTACCAGAAGAGAATTTGCTGCCAAACGTCAGCGGCCTGAAAGGCCCGTTTGGTTGCCTGAACAAAGCCCGCTTCGGTATCGCTTGGGGCGTAATGGGCACGGCTGAATTCTGCTGGCACGCAGCGCGTCAGTACACCTTGGACCGCAAGCAGTTTGGCCGGCCATTGGCTGCTAACCAATTGGTTCAGAAAAAACTTGCCGACATGCAGACCGAGATCACCTTGGGCTTGCAGGCAGCGTTGCAGGTGGGTCGCTTGATGGATAGCGGCAACTGGGCACCAGAGATGGTTTCGCTGATCAAACGTAATAACTGTGGCAAGGCGCTGGACATTGCTCGTCAGTCGCGTGACATGCACGGCGGCAACGGCGTGTCGGATGAGTACGGCGTGATTCGCCACATGGTGAACCTGGAATCGGTTAACACCTACGAAGGCACGCATGACATACATGCGCTGATTCTGGGCCGCGCTCAAACCGGTATCCAAGCCTTTTTCTAATTTTTCTAACGGCAGGTGTGCACCATGGCAGGTCCCTTAAAAGAGTTGCGCGTACTTGATCTTAGCCGCGTGTTGGCTGGCCCCTGGACAACCCAGATTCTGGCGGACATGGGGGCTGAGGTCATCAAGATCGAGAAGCCGGATAGCGGCGATGATACGCGCCACTGGGGGCCGCCCTGGTTCCAGGCCGCGGATGGCCAAGAAACCCGTGAGTCTGCTTATTACCTCGCGGCCAATCGCGGTAAACATTCACTAACAGTCGATATCAGTCAACCTGAAGGTCAGGCGCTGATCCGCGAACTCGCGTGTCAAAGCGATATTCTGGTCGAGAACTTCAAAAGCGGTGGTCTTGCGAAGAAAGGGTTGGATTACGCCACGCTCTCGGCGCTCAACCCAGGCTTGATTTATTGCTCGATCACGGGCTTTGGACACACCGGCCCTATGTCAGAAATGCCGGGCTACGACTACCTGATTCAGGCCCAGGGCGGGCTGATGAGCATTACCGGGGCGGCAGACGGTCAGCCTGGCGCCGGTCCCAAACGCGTTGGTGTGGCGGTGGCGGATTTAACCACCGGCATGAACGCTACCATCGCCATACTGGGCGCGCTGTACCACCGAACGCAAACAGGTGAAGGGCAGCATATCGATATAGCGTTGCTTGATGTTCAAGTGAGCTGGCTGGCCAATCAGGCGCAAAACTACTTCTGCAGTGGCAAACCCCCGGTACGTACCGGCGATTACCACCCCAACCTTGTCCCCTATCAGCCGTTTCCCACCTCTGACGGCCAGCAGATCATTATTGCCATTGGCAATAATGGACAGTTTCAGCGCTGGTGCGAGACCATTGGCCTCGGCGAAATTGCCCAAGACGTGCGTTTTGCGACCAATTCTGAGCGAGTGAAACACCGCGTTGAGCTTATAGATATTTTAGTAAACGTGACCAAAACACGCACGCTCAAACAGTGGACGGTGCTTCTCAACGAGATTGGCGTGCCCTGCGGTCCGATTCAGGATATCGCCCAGGTATTCGATGATCCTCAAGTCCAGGCACGCGGAATGCAGATAACACTCGATTCCGCTCATGGTCCGGTGAAAGGGGTGGCCAATCCAATCAAGTACTCGAAAACGACGATTGAATACCACAAAGCTCCGCCAGCGCTGGGGGAAGACACTGACGCAGTGCTTCAGCGAGTGCTGCAAAAGTCCGCCAGCGAGATAGAAGCGCTAAAAACAAAGGGCGTGGTTTAGCGCCTGAAGCGTTTTCCGGTCAAAAACCCAGCTAATGGCAAGGTATTGGCCGAAATGCCCGATTTAGGCCGCGCAGAAACGCTGGAAGCCGTAGCAGCAGTAGAAGCCGCCTGGCCGAACTGAAAGCCGCGAACGGCCGAAGAACGAACAAATCTTTTGCGTGCCTGGTTTGAAAGCGTCACAGCTCACCAGGAAGACCTCGCCCGACTAATGACTATGGAGCAAGGCAAGCCAATTGCTGAGTCACGGGGCGAAGTTACCTACGGGGCTTCCTTCGTGGAGTTCTACGCTAAAGAAGCAAAGCGTATGGCCGGCGAAACCTTGCAAAGCCACGGTGTCGATAAGCGTATTCTGGTGTTTCGGGAATCAATCGGCGTGGTCGCGGCGGTAACACCCTGGAACTTGCCGGGCTTCCTGCCGGCGTCATTAACGTGATCACGGCCAGCCAGCCGGCCGGCCACCGTGGGCGATGTGTTGACCACCGATCCCCGGGTATGAAAATTCTCGTTCACAGGTTCTACGGCGGTTGGCAAAAAGCCACTCGCCCAGTGCGCGGGTACCGTTAAAAAAGCGTCTATGGAATTGGGTGGCAACGCACCTTTTATCGTGTTTGATGATGCCGATCTTGATGCTGCGGTAGATGGTACCATTGCTTCAAAGTACAGAAATTCCGGGCAGACTTGCGTCTGTACCAACCGTTTTCTCGTTCAGTCCGGCGTTTATGATGCCTTCATCGAAAAGCTTACCGCACGCGTCAAGCAGCTAAAAGTTGGCAATGGATTAGACGCAGGTGTGTTTGAGGTATTTGAAGTATTTGAAGTATTTGAAGAAGAAAACATTTTGGCGCGAAGCATGGCTCTGGGCAAGAAACTTGGGCAGCGCTTCACACAATGGCAGGAGCAATTTGCCAGCGTTGAGAATGTGCGTCACCTGGGTTCTATGGCGGCCTTCGATCTGGTCACAGCAGACCATAAACCAAACGCGGAACTGACGGCGGCCATGTGCAAGCGGGCGCGCGAGAAGGGATTGATTCTGATTGTTTGTGGCTTTTACGGCAATACGCTTCGTTTCCTGATGCCAGTCACCATTGAAGATGAGGTGCTCGAAGAGGGCCAGGCAATCGTTGAGACATGCCTTGCAGAGCTTGCGGGTTAAGCTTGCGCACCTATACAATCCATTCCTGCGTTTATTATCCGGCTATCACGTCTTTTCATGTGATAGCCGGGTTTCGTTATGCCAAAGAGCTGCCCCTAATGGCTGCGAACCGGCTATAATAAAAACATTTCCCGGAGGCAAAACATGAGCATGTCTGAAAGAGGGAGTGGCACCAGTGTTTACTCCTGGAAAATCTCGGCGATACTGTCCGTAGCTTCTGTCATTGGCGCAGTGGTCAGTTTCGGTGATGTCTCGCCAATCATCACAGGCTTGATGTTACTGGCCGCCGTTGGCTGGGGGTTTACTGCCAGAGACAACAAGCGGGAACTGGAAAAAAGCGAAGCTTAACAGCGCTACTTCTGCGCCAATTCATAACACGTCAGGCGGAACGAGCTGATTACTCGCCTGGCGTCCGCGCATCGCCTACACTAGTCTTCTCAATCCGTGCCGGCCTGCTTATTCCAT
>JBALXR010000136.1:0-5850 GCA_036960525.1 Marinobacter sp. | reverse complement strand
CCAGAATTCAACTGATGATGCAACACACGGTTGAAGGCTTTTCAGTGGTGGCCATTACTTACTACCTGATAGGACTGCTTAAACTGGTGCTGGATTCCGTTTACGAAGCAGGTATTATTTTTAACAAATCTCTGACTCTGGGCATCGCCATACCGGCAACTCTGGCTTTGGTCTATCTCGGCGTGCGCCTTGTTCACCATCACTTTATTCGAATGGCGAAACACCAATGAAGAACAACGATTACGCATCCTTGCTTGAAAAGCTTTTACCCATCGTGCACCGCGCCGGCAACGCCATCATGGACATTTACGCCGGCGATATCGACGTGCGCACGAAAAGCGATGCATCGCCAGTAACAGAAGCCGACGAGCTGGCCGAAGCTCTCATTTTGCCGGCGCTGCAGGCGCTGGACAGAAGAATTCCTATTGTTGCGGAAGAACAGGCTGCCGCCGGCAATACACCAGAAACCGGCGACCGCTTCTGGTTGGTAGACCCACTGGACGGCACAAAAGAATTCATCAACCGCAACGGCGAGTTCACCGTTAATATTGCTTTGATTGAGAACGGCGTGCCGGTACTGGGCGTGGTTCTGGCGCCGGCCCTGAAGCGGCTGTTCGCCGGTGGCCGCGGGCTAGGTGCTTTTGTAGAAGAAAACGGCGAGCGCAAGGCCATTCAGTGCCGCCCGGTGCCAGCGGCCGGGTTAACCGTTGTTGCCAGCCGCTCACACGGCGACGAGGCTGCTCTGGCGCGTTTTTTAGACGGTGCCAAGGTAGCCAGCCAGACCAGTGCGGGCTCTTCACTAAAGCTGTGCCTGCTGGCCGCTGGTGAAGCGGATGTGTATCCGCGACTGGGGCCCACTATGGAATGGGACATTGCTGCCGGCGACGCTGTGCTGCGTGCAGCCGGTGGCAGGCTGATTACCCTGGACAACAAACCCATGGTGTACGGCAAACCAAACTTTGCCAACCCGCATTTTTCAGCCTGGGGTTTAAAGGCTGGGATTTGAGACTGGGGACAGACTTTAAATCTGTCCCCTATTCTAGAGTTTACGCCAGACTGTCTCAGCTAAGTGAAGCCTTGCGAATACGATTCTCTTCCTCAATCTGCAAGTCTACTGACGACACTGCGTATTCATCGGCGGCCGGAGCCATTCTTGCCGCCCCGATGCTACTGGCATTCGCCGCCATCAGTGATATAACCGGCTTCTGGCAAACTGGCTTCATGCTGATCTTTGCACTGGCATTGTTCACGTTGCTACGCATGCACCTGGCCATTCGCAGCGCCGAGCGCAAAGAGTGGGCCCGCGCGGCAGAATCCGCCGACCTTCCACAGTTATTCAGCGGCCGTTAAATAACTGTAAGGCGCTATCGCAACCCTGGTAACGCCCGTAGACTTCAGCTCTGGCAACCATCCCCGGAGTTTCAGCATGTCAGCCCCCTTAACCACTCTCGCCAGTTTTAAGCGTTTGCGGCGCATAGAGCGCAGCGCAACCTTCCAAACCGCTGTTATCGCCATCATTATTTTGTCAGCGCTGACCATTGGTGCCAAAACATACGACTTGCCACCGTTGGCCGAGCACATTCTGCTGCTGCTGGACAACGCCATCACCGTCTTTTTTCTGATCGAAATTTTGTTCCGCTTTGTTGCGTGCCCGCGCAAACGGCAGTTTTTCACAGATGGCTGGAACGTGTTTGATACCCTGATCGTGATTGGCAGCCTGATTCCGCTAGGCAACTCCGAAGCGATTTTACTGGGTCGATTATTGCGGGTATTTCGGGTATTGCGGCTGGTATCTGTGGTGCCGGAGCTACGGTTTCTGATCAATTCGCTGATCAAAGCCATTCCCAGAATGGGCTACATCGCGCTGCTGATGTTTATCATTTTTTACATCTACGCCGCCGTAGGCTCCCTGTTTTTTGCACAGGTGGACGAAGTACTCTGGGGCGACGTTGCGATTTCCATGCTCACACTGTTCCGCGTGGCGACCTTCGAGGATTGGACCGACGTGATGTATGCCACGCAAGAAATGTATCCGCTAAGTTGGGTTTACTACCTGACATTTATATTTCTTACCGCTTTCGTGTTTCTGAACATGATGATTGGCGCCATTCTGGAAGTCATGAGCGAAGAGCAGAATGCCCGCCAAGTGGAGCAGGCACATAATGAACGGGACGAACTTATGCAAAAACTGCAAGCCGTGCAAAACCAGATAAGCGCGCTATCACAACAGATTACGGACACGAGAAAGGCTGGGTAAGAGTTGGTGCCGCCGCGGGCATAATGAGCAGCCCACAGCGTGACCGCAAAGCGTTAGGAGAACAGTACTGGTTTTGCAGTCGCCAAATAAAATATCGCGGTTATCTGCAACAGGGCAAGCACCGCTGCCACGATGCGTGCGCGCTTATCGACACTGACTTTAAGGGCAAACAGGCCGGCTACGATATAACCCACCAGCAGAATTATCTTGGCTGTTAACCAGCCGTGCACTAACGGCATCCACGGCGTTACAAACACCAGGCTGATAGCGCTGACCAGCAGCACCGTGTCGTTAACGTGGGGAATCCAGCGCAAGGGCGTTTGCCGCCAACCGGGTCGGCCCACGGCATCCATCAGCAAGCGCAGTGCGAAAAGCGTCACCGTCAGATACGCGGTGAGCATGTGTATGCTCTTTAAAGTCATGTACACGGGGGCTCCTTGATTTCGATGAAGTTGATTTTAAACCGCGCACAATAGCCTCTCTCGGCTTAAATCCAAGGTCAAAAGCGCGACTACAAAAAAACCATTGTACGCAGACTACTCCTATGCGGGTATGTCATTTGAACTAGACTTGCCTTAACATATACTTAAAATACTACTATTATCGGAAATCCCCATGGCGATTCCGACACCATCCGCCGACCGCGCCAGTATCGGTCAGCTGTTCAGCTACCCTTTTCGCATTTTCTTCCTGTCTATGGCACTGCTGGTTGTTGTTGTGTTGCCGGTATGGGTGCTCCAGGCAAAAGGCACCCTACAACTGCCATTAGCCTTGCCCGGGGTGCTCTGGCATCAGCACGAAATGCTGTTCGGGTTTCTGACCGCTGCTATTGCGGGCTTTCTGCTAACGGCCGTGTGCACCTGGACCCAGACCGATCGCATTCATGGATTGCGCCTGGCTCTACTGTGGGGTGTATGGCTTACTGGACGGCTATTGCTGGCATTTGGCGGTGATCTTCCCGTTTGGCTGGTGCAGGGTGTGAACCTGGCCTTTCTGCCGTTGGTGATGACCGATGCTGGCTGGCGCGTCTGGCACGCGCGGCAGAAACGCCAACTGATGATATTGGCGGTACTGGGCCTTTTATGGTTGATGCAAATCGGCTTCGTTACCCGTCTTGATCCGGTTTATAGCTACGGCGCGCTACTGATGGGCCTGGCCCTGATCAGTATTGTTGGCGGGCGCATCACGCCGGCCTTCGACGGTAAAATCGGGTAAACGTTGCACAAATTTTGTAATTATCCACTAATGGTCAATAGCATCAGGCGAATTTCGAGCTAGAGTTAAAAAAATCATCTTGTGAAAGAGACACCGGCACTATGGATTCCAACCCTTACCCCAACATGTTTAGCAAACAAGACCTGATCGACTGCGGTCACGGTGAACTGTTCAAGGGCGCTGGCATGCGCCTGCCCATTGATGAAATGCTGATGTTCGACCGCATCACCCACATTGGGAGCGAAGGCGGGCTATTCGGTAAGGGCGGCCTGACCGCAGAGCTGGATATCAATCCGGACCTGTGGTTCTTCAAGGTGCACTTTGACAGCGACCCTGTTATGCCTGGCTGCCTGGGCCTTGACGCCATGTGGCAACTGCTCGGTTTTTACCTGGCATGGACCGGCGGCCGGGGCAAAGGCCGCGCACTGGGTTCCGGTGAAGTGAAGTTCTTTGGCCAAGTTCTTCCTAATGCCAAAAAAGTCACTTACCATCTTGATTTCAAACGCCTTATAAAGCGCAAGCTAACCATGGCTATCGCTGACGGCCGCATGGAAGTGGACGGCAAGGAAATTTATACGGCCAAAGACCTACGGGTAGGCCTGTTCACCTCCACCGACAATTTTTAGGAGTGACTGACATGCGTCGCGTTGTAATCACCGGAATGGGCATTGTGTCCAGCCTTGGAACCGACATAAAGGCTGTAACCAAATCATTGCGGGAAGTGAAGTCCGGTATCGGCTTCAGTGAAGAAGCTCGCGATAACGGCCTGCGCAGCCAGATTTGCGGTCAGATCAACCTGAATCTTCCAGAATTGATTGACCGCAAGCTGTGGCGCTTTATGTGCCCGGCTTCTGGCTACGCCTACCTGTCTACAGTCGAAGCCCTGGCCCAGTCCGGCCTGACCGACGAGCAGATCCGCGCCAACACCACCGGAGCCATTTTCGGTACCGGCGGTGCATCTACCGTGGAGCTGATGGACGCCATAGACACCCATCGTGCAAAAGGCATTCGACGAGTTGGTCCTTACCGGGTACCACGCACCATGGGCAGCTCTATTAACGCCAGCATTGCCACCGCTTTCGGCATTACCGGTGTTAACTACGGCATTACGTCGGCCTGTGCCACCAGCACCCACGCGGTTGGCCACGCAGCGGACCTGATTGCCATGGGCCGCCAAGACGTGATGCTGGCCGGCGGCGGCGACGACATTCATTGGAGTCTGAGCATGTTGTTCGACGCCATGGGCGCGCTGTCCACCAAGTACAACGACACCCCGGAAAAAGCGTCGCGCACCTACGATGCCAACCGTGACGGTTTTGTGATTTCTGGCGGCGGCGGCACTCTGGTGCTGGAAGCTCTGGAACACGCACAAGCCCGCGGCGCCAACATTCTGGCGGAAATAGTCGGCTTTGGCGCAACCTCTGATGGCGCCGATATGGTCGCCCCCAGCGGCGAGGGTGCAGTACGCTGCATGCAGCAGGCAATGAAAAACATCGACGGCGAAATCAGCTACATCAACACCCACGGCACCAGCACACCTGCCGGCGACATCACCGAGCTGAAAGCTATCAAGCAGGCCTTCGGTGACCGCATTCCGCCGCTGAGTTCTACCAAAGCACTGAGCGGCCACGCTCTGGGCGCAGCAGGCGTGCACGAAGCCATTTACAGCTTGATCATGCAGCGTGAAAGCTTTATCTGCCCATCAGCCAACATCGAAAATCTGGATGAAGGCGCAGAAGGTTACCCGGTGGTGCGCGAAGTGCGCGAAAACCAGAACCTGGAATATGTGATGAGCAACAGTTTCGGCTTTGGCGGCACCAACGGCAGCCTGGTGTTTAAAAAGTTCTCAGCTTGATTCAGGAAAACCTGACCGAGCGGTATTCAGCCGGCGACGAGCCCATCCAACGCTTGAACGCCCGGCTGAATGCACTCAGTTCTGAAAACCCAAGCTGCTCGGCAATTTCCACCAGCGGCTTGGTTTTATCCTGCATGTAAGCCAGCGCCCGTTTGCGGCGAACATCCTCTAATATATGTGCAAAGGTCAGCCCTTCCGCTTTCAATTTTTTGTGCAAGGTATAGCGGCTCATGTGCAGCTGCGACGCCACCACCTCTACACCTACCTTTCCTCTGGCCAACTGGCCGTCAATCAACACACGCACGCGGATACTCAAAGATGCCCGCGCAGCCTGCTGCTGCCCGTTTACAGCCATGAAACCCCTCCCGACTCAGAATTTATTGTCATCTTTTAAAAAATTCGGTAGTGAAAGATAAACCATCAGAGCATTCAGCGTACAGATGTTAGCTGAAATTAATCCATAATACCCTTGAGCGAGGTCAACTGAAATTCCGATTGGCTCGGTCACAATAGCGCGATCGAG
>JBALXR010000135.1:0-5877 GCA_036960525.1 Marinobacter sp. | reverse complement strand
GTGCGGCCAGAGGCGTCGGTAATGGTGCCGGAAATCATGATAGGCAGCTCGATACCGCTGTCTTCAAAATACTGCTGGGTGGCGTATATGGCGGCTTTGGCGTTCAGGGTGTCGAAAATGGTTTCGATCAGAATCAGGTCGCAGCCGCCTTCAACCAGGCCTTCCACCGCTTCGTAGTAGTTGTCTACCAAGCCCTGGAAATCCACGTTGCGATAGCCGGGGTTGTTCACCTGCGGTGAAAGCGAGGCGGTGCGCGACGTGGGCCCTACTGCACCGGCCACGAAGCGCGGTTTCGCGGGGTTTTTGGCAGTAAACTCGTCGGCGATTTCTCGCGCCATCCGCGCGGCAGCCACGTTCAGCTCTTTGGCGATGTCTTCCAAACCATAATCCGCTTGCGACAGGCGTGAAGAGTTAAAGGTGTTAGTTTCAATAATGTCTGCGCCTGCATCCATGTAATCTGCGTGAATATTGCGCATAAGCGCGGGCTGGGTCAGGTTCAGCAGGTCGTTATTGCCCTGCAGATCGCTCGCGTAATTGGCAAATCGTTCACCCCGAAATGCCGCTTCGTCCAACTTCAGTTCTTGGATCATGGTGCCCATGCCGCCGTCCAGAATCACAATGCGTTCTTTAAGGGCTTGGTGAAGTTGTTTTAGGCGGGTGATGCGGTCAGTCATGGGTTTCTCTTTCGTCGATTGTTTTAAAACAGGCACGGGCGTTGCTGGCTACTGAGCGCTGCCAAAATGGCGCTAGGGCGTTGCTGTTCATATTCGGCGGCAAACAATAGCAAATTCGGCGCCTTTGGCGTAGTTCATACGCTGGATAATCCACACTGGAGCAATAGCGGAAAGTAATTATACCGCATAAAGACCAACCAATTTGGTTGGTCTTTCATGTTGCCGTCATCTGCCGTAAAATAGCATTAAATTCTAAAGCGAGTTAAGAATATGTCCGTGGTAACTGTGACCGACCCCGCGCGGGATTATCTTGCGGAACTAATTTCAAAACAGGACGTTAAAGGTATGGGTGTGCGCATTTTTGTCACCCAGCCCGGCACCAAAAACGCCGAAACCTGTCTTGCTTACTGCCCGCCGAATGAAATTGTGCCGACGGATGAGCAGTTCGATCTGGAAAAGTTCACGTTGTATCTCGACCATGCTTCCGTACCATTTTTGGAAGAAGCCTATGTGGATTATTCCAAGGACCAAATGGGCGGTCAGCTGACCATCAAGGCGCCGAACGCTAAAGTCGCCAATGTCGATGAGAACGCGCCCCTGCCAGATCGGGTGAACTACATTCTTGCGTCGGAAATCAATCCCGGCCTGGCGTCTCACGGTGGTGAAGTGTCGCTGGTTGAAATAATCGACGACTCTATTGTAGTACTGCGTTTCGGCGGCGGCTGTCAGGGTTGTTCTGCGGTTAGTCTTACGCTGAAGCAGGGCGTTGAAACCACGTTGAAAGAGCGGGTGCCGGAAGTAACGGCCGTGCGCGACGTGACAGATCACACCGTGACTGAAAATGCGTATTATCAGTAGCGTCCCGCTCAACATAAGGGACAGATTTCAAATCTGTCCCTGCTTTATGCCCCGGCCTCACAAACAATTAGTTGGCCTCGGCAAACCCGCAACGCGGCAGGCGCTTTTGGCCGGTGTGCCGGGAAACAGCTGCATCAGGTAAATGCTGTTGCCTTTGTCTTCACCCAGAGCTTCTTTTACCGCCTTTACAAATAGCCGGTTTGAGGGCGGTGACATGGCGTGCTGTTGATAAAAGTCCCGTAAAAACTGAATAATTTCCCAGTGGGCTGGCGACAGTTCCAGACCGTTATCGGCGGCTATTTCTTCAGCTATCTGCGATGTCCAGTTGTGGGCATCTTCCAGAAAACCTTCATTGTTACGCGTTTGCGTGTTGGTCATGATTTCACCAGCTGATGATGCGTGTGGCCAAAGCGCTCAATTGCACCATTTGCTCATAGCCTATCTGTTGTGTAGTTCCCGTCGCCTCGGTGCCCACCCCGGGTTTGGCAATCAGGCCGCGGGCACGGGCGTCGGCGGCCAGCATGAACACCGGGCAGGGCGCCGCAGTAGCAACTTCAGACGCGCTTAGCACTGCGTTTTCGATTAGCAGCACCGTGTCTGCGGTGGCTAGTGTTGCAAGGCATTGTGCGGCCCTGGGATGCTCTGCCGTTTTGTTCAGTATGTGCAGGGTGTGAATGTGGGCGGGTAAGTCAGCAACAGACTGGCTCATAAGGTGGTCCAATGGTTTTCGCCCTAACAGGCGGTGTATCAATTTGCGAATTGGGTGAGTATTGGTCGCCGTTGGTCAGCCGGCGAACGTCACTTTTTCGAAGCCCGTCATGAAAGCCTGGTCAGGTGCTATCAGGGTTACGCCATTAATTATAGCGTCACCCTCCAGGCTGTAGCGGTGGCAAGCCTGGGCATCGGCATACAGGGCTTCAACGCCAAAAATGGCCGCCGCGCCCAGATTTCGTGCCACGGACTTTTGGCCAAGGCCGTCGGGTTGCTGTCCGGTGCGAAGCCAGTTTACACCCGCACCGCTGAACAACAGAGCGCAGCTTTGGTCAAAAGCCGCAAGTGAGAACGCCATATCTAAGCCTTCGCGCCCGCTCCAGCGGCCATAAGGCGCTTGGTCAATCACAATTAACACCGTCATGATCAAGCCCCGCTGTGAAAATAGATGATTTTACTGCAAGTGCCGGCTTCCACCCATTCCCCCAGTCCGGCGATTTCAAACGGTGCCCTTATGTTATGTGCGGATAATTCGTAACGCTGTTGCTCTGCCTTGTCGATGAGGCCACGGCGCAGCGCCGAGGACACGCAGGCTACGGCTGGGATCTGGTGCTCGGCCAGGAAATCAGACCATAGCCGGGGCCAGTGGGGCTCGTCAGAGGGCGGGCATATCAGAACCGAGGCAATGTGAACGCCATCGCCATAGAGAAAGACACGGTTAATCTGGTGGCCTGCGGCAACGGCCGCACGGGCGAAGTCCAGCGCGGTTTGAGGGGCCTGGGATGAGTAGGGCGCGCCGGTTATTACCAGTGTGTAGGTTTGCAGAGAAATGTCAGTCATGGTTTGGAGTCTTGTCTGATAACAAAAGCCCCGGCAAATGCCGGGGCTTCGGGTTACATTAAAACCAGATTAAATCAGTCGTTACCACCGAACGCGCCCAACAGGTGCAGCAAGGCCAAAAACAAGTTGTAGATGTTCAGGTACAACCCGGTGGTTGCCATGATGTAGTTGGTTTCGCCACCGTTAACGATACGGCTGGTGTCGTACAGAATGAAACCTGACATCAGCAGCACGATAGCAGCGCTAAGAGCGAGGCTGAAGGCTGTTACCTCAACACCAAACATACTGGCTACTATGCCACCTACCATCGCGATAAGTACCACAACCAAGCCCGCAACCAACATGCCACGCATGAAGCTGAAATCTTTTTTGGTGGTCAGAACATAGCCAGAAAGAGCAAAGAACACCAGAGCGGTTCCGCCTAGAGCCTGGGTAATAATCTGCCCGCCGTTAGAAAACTGGAGGTAGTGAAGCAACGTTGGGCCTAGCGAAAGACCAAGCAAACCTGTGAAGGCGAATACGACTGCGATACCGGCAGAACTATTAGCGGTACGTGGCAGTACAAACCAGACCAGGCCAATAGCACCCAGGCTACACATCAGGCTTGTGCCCCGGCCCAGGCCGACCGACATTGCAACAGCCGCCATGACCGCACTGAACGCCAGCGTCATTGCGAGCAGGGTGTAAGTGTTGCGCAGAACCTTGGTCGCTGCAGCACTGATAGGTGCAGTCGCGGACCCGCGGGCAATCTTGTCGCTAGAGCTCTGCTGAACGTTGTACTGTCTGTTTTCCATTGTCATCTCCGTTTAAAGCGACTGTGTGCTTTCTAAACCAACTGTGTGATGTTTAAAAATGGTTAGATGCTATGTCTAAAGGCCTCATACTGTAATCTATAATAATGTCGATTTCACAACTTTCAATCATTAAGCGGTTAATTTCGGCCGGTTTTTCGGTAACTACTGTGACAATCGCAAGCTTTAAAGATTTCATTAAGTTGACGTAATTCTTGTTTATCTACTGTCGTTGATCTGGTTTAACTCTGTCGTAGCTCTTGTTTAACTTTGGAGCTGATTTTTTCAGTTTCTAACGTTGAATTTTGCGCAGAGCGTTGACACAGATAAGAATTCCGGTATCATTCCTCCGGCTGTCGCTAGGCAGCGGTGAAAGAATGTGGTGGGTTGGCAGAGTGGCTTAATGCAGCGGTCTTGAAAACCGCCGAGGATTAATAGTCCTCCCGGGGTTCGAATCCCTGACCCACCGCCATTTTCTTTTTACATCAATATCCCTGAATACTCCCCCAAAACAACTTTTCGGTCCTTAACTGCGATAATCCCTACAAATACGTTTGAATTTCTCCCCTGGTTTTATGTTCCCCGGTAATCCCCCGATAAAGAGCGGTGATCAGCAGTAGAATTTTCCGTAAGCTAAACGCCGTCAGACTCTGCCTGAAGAAGTCACGTTTTTTCGATAGCCAGCGCTGGCACCGAACCAACCCAACCCAACCCAGCCGCCATCTGGCTCTGTTAAAGGAAGCGGGTTTGCTGGAAACGGAGCGTCAGGGCTAATGGGTCTATCATTATTTTCATCCCTGTTTGTTCCAGTGGCTGGCCAGGGTGTTGGGTGTGACTTCAGACAGTAATGTCAGTCTGATAAAAAAGGAACAGGTACGGCTGCGTTTAATGACTGGTCCACCGGCTGTGCGTTTCATTTGATAGCAGACTGTTTTAGCCGGTGGAAAACATACGAGGGAAGCATCATGAGCAAGATCAAAGTAGGCATTAACGGATTCGGCCGCATTGGTCGTCTGGCGCTGCGAGCGGCCTGGGGATGGCCAGAGATAGAGTTCGTTGCCATTAACGACCCGGGTGCGGACGCTAACACGTTGTCGCATCTGCTGAACTTCGATAGCGTGCACGGCCGCTGGAATCATGAAGCCGGTGTGGACGATGACGACATGATGATTGAGGAGCAGCGCATTGCCGTTACCCGTAACAGGGCCATTGGCGATACCGACTGGTCTGGCTGCGACCTGGTGATTGAAGCCAGTGGCGTGAACAAGACCGTGGCTGTGCTGCAGGGCTATCTGGACCAGGGCGTCAAGCGCGTGGTGGTTACCGCACCGGTGAAGGAAGCGGGCGCCAAGAACATCGTATTGGGGGTGAACGAGCATATTTTTGATCCGGCCCGCGACCGCATCGTTACAGCTGCTTCTTGCACCACCAACTGCCTGGCCCCGGTGGTTAAGGTCATCCATGAAAAGCTGGGCATCAAGCACGGCTCCATCACCACCATCCACAGCCTGACCAATACCCAGACCATTCTCGACGCACCCCATAAAGACCTGCGCAGGGCTCGGGCCTGCGGCAGTTCGCTGATTCCTACCAGCACCGGCTCGGCGACCGCAATAATCGAGATCTTCCCTGAACTGAAAGGGCGGCTGGATGGTCACGCAGTGCGCGTGCCATTAACCAATGCATCACTGACTGACTGTGTGTTTGAAGTGGAAACACCGACGGATCGCGATACGGTTAACCGGTTGTTAAAAGAGGCGGCCGAAGGCGAACTGAAAGACATTATGGGCTACGAAGAACGCCCACTGGTGTCGATAGACTACAAAACAGATCCGCGT
Organism: Marinobacter sp.; assembly: GCA_036960525.1. GTDB lineage: Bacteria > Pseudomonadota > Gammaproteobacteria > Pseudomonadales > Oleiphilaceae > Marinobacter. The sequence goes on along the minus strand of JBALXR010000135.1, from coordinate 165 downwards.
TCTTCCATCGTTGATGCCCTGTCCACTCTGGTGATCAACGGTACCCAGGTGAAGATCTACGCCTGGTACGACAACGAATGGGGCTATGCCAACCGCACGGCGGAATTGGCACGTAAGGTGGGTCTTGCCTGATATGACGGCCGCTATCCGACAGTACCTGGTGAT
>JBALXR010000134.1:0-5897 GCA_036960525.1 Marinobacter sp. | reverse complement strand
TCCCGACAATCCCATGATGACAAATATCTCACCCGTTTTGGATATGAAAAGCACCGCGGACACGAGGGCTGCGAGCAGATGCAGTCTGATGCTCGATTTCCGTTTTTTTCGCAAAAGCCCGATAAACCGAGGCCCCGTCAGTACAGAGACAGGCATCCGCTGCGACCAACGGCTTGAGTGCGCGGCTGACTTCGATGGCATTGAGCTTTGGCAAGATAAAATTTGCGGTTTTCCCGGTCCGGTCACGCACCATCAGCACTGGAATTTAGTCGGGCCCCGTTCCGCGAGTTAGGCTGAATCCGCCTCGCTGACGGGCCTTGCGAGAGATTTTTCGCTGGCCTTTGAGCGGCCTCAGAAAGAAGGTCTTATCCGCTTCCACGATGCCGGACTCGCGTTGAGCCTGATGCCCCGCAACCACAGCTAAGAAGCGGTGGCGCCGCAAGAAGGCCGTGTTCTTGTTGATGTGACACTCAGTAGCAGCACGGCGCGCAGTCTTGCCGTCGATTAACGCCTGAGCGTAACACAACAAGTGCTCACGTTTACGCAGGCGGGCCAGCGGTGTTCCGATCAACGGATTGCAAGTACGCCTGCATTGGGCGCAACGGTAACGCGGCAGATTGTGGCTTGAGCTGCGATGCCTGGCAATGCGGACAGCAGGTGGGGGAGCGCTCGATGAGCAGTTTGTCCGCCGCGCCCGTATCGACCTGTTGGGAATAGCTGCGCAACAACCAATTGGGACATAGCCTTTTTTATGGCACTTTCGAGTTAACCAGCGTGGACTTGAGTAAGCGCACGTCATTCACCGAGAGGGTTAGTTAACTGACTTCGTTGAGGTAATGGATTGAATCGGTTACCCCGACAATAGTACGCCATTCGACCGGTTTCCCGCCCAAACTGTAGGCCGTTCGCTCTACTTCGAGAATGGGAGTGTCCATCGGAATCTCCAGATATCGCGCTTCTGCTTCAGTGGGATGACGGGAGCGTACCTGCTCTACAACCCGGGTGATCAACAGATTGTACTGTTGTTCCAGAAACAGATAAATGGATCCAGGATTGGCTTTCTGGAGGATGGCATCTGCGTCAGGGCACAGGGCACAGGGCAGAAAAATAGTCTCCAGTAGGGCCGGGTGGCCATAGAAAAGCCGCAATCGCAGCAGTTTGGTACCTTTTGTACCAATCTTGAGGTTTAGAGCGGTTGCGGTGCGGGCGCCGGCCAAGGCGGCGCTGGATAGCAGAAGGGTGGTTTGGTCGTTGGCCACTTTCTCGCCGCTATCACTGAAAAGGCGGTGAAAGCGGAAGGGTTTATAATCACCATTGTGAGAAGTCACGAAGGTGCCCTTTCCAGCCTTTCGGGTTACCAGACCTTCGCTTGCCATTTCTTCAATTGCTTTACGCACAGTGCCCTGACTGAGTTCGTATTCTGCGGCCAGGCGGGTTTCGCTGGGAAGAATCTGTCCGGGCTTCCATTCGCCCGCCAATACCCGATTAACCAGATGCTCTTTGACCTGCTTATAGAGGGGTTTGGGGCTTGGTTTGATGCTGGTCATAACGGTCACGAAATCCATTCAAATTGTTGCCGCCGTAAAAATGTGCGGCCTAAGCTATGCGCTCTAATCAGTATACAATGGAAATCCGTGATATTATATAAAGCATAAGAACGGGCTGACAGTATTTCTCCTGTCGGCCGGTTAGCTCTATCGCTTTCGCAGGTTTGCAGCAGAAAAAACATCACTGCTAGTGAACAGGTTGTCAGCGAAAATCATCAAGCCTGCTGCATCAACGCCCGTCCACTGAGCAAAGTCCAGGTTAGCCTGACACTTTTTCAGCAATTCTTCACGGGTCATGGCTTCCAGCTTGCCCCCGCGCAGTTGACCCTGAAATTCAGTAACGGTTTCACCATTTTTCAGTTTTGCAGCGATGTGCCCGGTATAATTTGTTGGGTAGTCGTTGGCGGGATCCACTTCGAACCGCACCTTCGAGGCCAGCTTTAGAACGGCTGCATCCCGGATCGAGTTTTCCGTGAATTCCGCGAGGCCAGCATCTCCAAAGCACAAGCCCGCGGCCACTGTATAGGGGCCACTGAACTTGGCGGCGTATGGCGTCGGCGGCGCCTGTTTCAGTGCTAGAGGTTCCCACAAGCGGTGGACAGTGCCTTCACCTACCTGACAGACAATATCCTCGATGTCTTCCGGCTTGATACCGCGCGCACGAAGACGCACCGCACAGTCAATATAAGGCTGCGTCATGGTACCGCAGGCGTAGGGTTTGAAAGCAATGTTCGCGGCTTCCCAATGCTCACCGAGCCCACTTGTCAACAGGCCGTAATCCGGCTCGGTAACGGAGGGAGCGAACGCCTTGTACAATCCGTGAACGCCTTCAATTACACTCACTGGTCCCATAAAGCCGGCGCCGCCCATGGCTGCGCCGCGTATACCAGACTGGGCTGCCCATCCCGCATGCATACGTTTGGTCCAGGAGCCATCAGCCAGGTATTCAATAATGCCAGCAGACATGCTAGCTGATACCCCAAGAGCATCCTTCAGCTGTCTTGCGTTCATGCCACGCGCCACGCCAACGCCCAGAGCTGCGGCCACTGTGCCAAGCACTGAAGTAGGGTGAAAACCAGCGGCGTGCACGCCCTTTCTGGCAACGGCGCCGAGCCGACACATGACTTCAATCGCAACAGCAAGGCCCAGAGCGACCCGGCGTGTGGGCAAATTATAGGCTTCGCCTGCGGCGAACAGGGCGGGAACCACGACGACGCCGGAATGCACCGGGCAGCCTTCGTAGGTGTTATCAAAGTCCTCGCCGTGGCCACGGGTGCCATTGATCAATGCTGCATCCATCGGGCTTCGAGTATTGGCATCACCAAACACAGTGCAGACCCCGGGTACATCCGCCGCCTCCAGTACCGCCTGACCATAATCGGTATCGACAGCGGCTATTGACAGCGCCACGGTGTCGAGCACTGTGTTGGCGACGGCCTGACGCACATTAGCCGGCAGGCTGTTCTCATCCAGATTCGCTGCCCATTCAGCGAGTGTTTCTGAAATGCTCGTTGCGGTTACCCGTTCGGCTCCTATTGTCATCTTATGCGCTCCTGGAAGTATTTCTTACGTTGATGTTGAGTTTGTTCCAGCTTGGGCTCAGGGCAGGTAGGCCCCGCCGTTTACATGCAAAGACTGGCCGGTCATAAAGCGTCCGTCGGGCCCGCTCAGGGTTACTACCATGCCGGCAATTTCTTCCGGGGTGCCCCGGCGTCCCAATAGGGGACGATGCACGGCGTGATGCTTTGGTTTAGAGTTCACCCGAGCGGTTTCGACCATTCCGGGAGAAATAAGGTTTACCGTAACGTTGTCTTCGGCCAAGTCCCAGGCCAGGGCCTTGGTTAGGCCAATTAAGGCAGCCTTTGCGGTGACCACATGCACACGATTGCTGCCGCCTGAACTACCAGTCATGCCGCCGATGTTTACGATAGACCCTGCGCTGCTTTGCCTTAGGTACGGTGCTGCGGCCTGAGCACATAGAAAGGCCCCATCAAGAATAATGGCTAGCGTAGAGCGCCAGTCTTCGAGAGTAATGTCGTCAAGTCTGGCTTCTCGGCGCACTGCAGCATTATTGACCAGAATATCCAGTTGCCCGAACTCGCTGATAGCACATTGGACGAGACGGGTGACATCCTTTGGTTGAGTGACGTCTGCTAGACACCCAACGGCGCGTCCGCCCATCTGCCGTATTTCTGCAACCACCTGATTTACTTCCCCCTGACTAGTGCGAGCATTGATAACAACGGCTGCGCCCTCTGCCACCAAACGCAAAGCTATGGCTCTGCCGATGTTCCGTGCGCTGCCAGTGACAATGGCTACCTGGTTGCTAAGTCTTTCTGGAGCGGGGCTGGGAGGCATGATGAATTCCTATGCTTTTGAAAAAATTATATAATATATATAATATAGCTTATATAATATTGCGAATGTTAATGCAAGAAATGGCGCGGTAGAAAGCGCTCACTGCACTGCAGTGCAGTGAAGCAGTCAATCAGGAATTGATGAGTATGACTTCAGAAAAAGCGCCGGGCTCGTCGGTGCGATCCGTGTTTATGGACGAACTTGTGGCCCAGGGCTACTCACAGGTTGAACTTGATCACCTGACTGGGCTATGGCCGGAAGCCGAGAGGGTCACTAATGATCTGGTTGGCCAAATTCCTCCGGTAGGCTGGTTTTCTCTCCACAAGCCCTTTATGGCTTTTGTAACCGTGTGCCGGGCACTTGACCGCTTGCAGGCAGAACGCGGCCTAAGCGATGAGCAGGTCCAGCTTGCTTTGGCCATTCTCCGGCTTCGTTCGGCCCCGTATTGCAAGGCCGAACGAGTTTTTTTAGCCCGGGTGCATCGGCTTAATAAAGACGATTACGCTGGCCTACCAACCAGTGTCCGAGAATTTTTATTGGCGGTGGGACGGCTGGCAAGTTTGGGTTGACGGGCTTTGGAGGCTTCTTAGCTTTTCGTAAATTTGATCCTAACTTGCTCTAAAAGCCCTTCATGATTATGGTCAGGATGGGTGGATGTTGTTGCACGTGGAACGCTGGTTCACAGCGCCGATGCAAATTAGCGACAAGGGTGCAAGAGCCGAGCGTTGGTAAACTGTAGGGTGGTTGCAGCGTTTGAGTAAATACTTTGCTTTCTAGTAAAAATATCAAACATTAATGTTCATAAGTTGACTGAAGTAATCTCTACGAGCCGAAAAAATATCAAACTCTGGGATTATTCGATGCTGAAAATGCGTGAAAATGAGAACAGGTCTTGTCAAACTTTATTGTTCTCTGACATGATTTTCACCCCATCGCCTGAGGGCGCTTTTGTCGACATTCAAAGGGCGGCTGGCTTCGGCAAGATTTTGCCCCGATCAAGCAACAGACACCTCGCTTATGAGGGCGATATTACCACCTAAGTTGGTGACCGGAATCATTGAACCACTACACAACGCGCATGAGTTTTAAGTAGTAACAATCTCGCCTTGAATCCGTTCTAGAATTCACTCAAGACATCGCAGCACTTGCCGATAGCCATACCTATACGATTACGCTTCACAACCCGCCCCTAAAAAATGAGAACTTACTGTGCAACTAACTTTCGGGCAAAAGCTCCTGGTCACCTTTGGCATTCTATTAGTGCTTGTCATGGGTGCTATTACCATTGTTGGCGACATGCGGCTGAAGAGCATAACGAACACCTACATCGACGCACTGATTCAAGATGCGGTGGTGCAGAACACGTCCAGTATCGCCGAATGGCTTAATACCCGGTTGGTGATGACAGAGGCGGTGGCGGAAAGTCTGGAAAACGCACAGAGTGATGAGCAGAGGCGCAATATTTTACAAACCGTTTCTACCGGTGGCGGCTTCATTAATGTGTATCTCGGTAATAAAGAAGGTCGCATGCTGATGGAGTCAACGGCTGCGGAAGCAACGCTCCCAGCTGGCTTCGACCCCCGCGGTCGCCCGTGGTACAAAAAAGGCATGGCGGAAGGTAAGGCTTCGTTTACCGAGCCGTATCGCGACGCGTCGAGCGGCGAAATGATCATTACCGCTTTGGCGCCTGTTAGCGGTGGAAGTAACATTGGTGTGGCAGGTGCGGATATAAGCTTGAACGCTATCAAAAAAATGCTTGGCACCATAACGCTTGCTGACACTGGCTACGCAGGCCTGGTTAATGATGAAGGTGTTGTCCTGTTTCATCCCGACAGCAAATTGATCGGAGAAAACATTAAAGATTTGATTGGCGTGCCGCCCAAGTTTGACGGGCTTCGTCAATTCTATGAATCAGGCGATGTGGCGTGGCGAGTCGCTTTTCACCCGATTAAGAATGCGCGAGGCGTCGACTGGTATCTGGGCACTTTTGTG
>JBALXR010000133.1:1238-6062 GCA_036960525.1 Marinobacter sp. | reverse complement strand
GCACGAACAGCAACGCTAATGTGCTGAGGGCAAGGGTAAGCGCCCACTCCGGCCGCCATTCCGGCCACAGCGGGAAGAGCCCTTCATGGCCGGCTGGAAAATATTCGATGGGCGACAGCGTTAACTGTGCTGCGGCCACGGTGGTTAACGCCAGGAACGCCAGCCACAGGGGCGAGGCCACGTAGGCCATTATGCCGTTGAGGAACGCCATGCGATGCGCAAGGCGAATGCGGCGGCCAAAACACAGAATCCACAGGTGTTGCAGGTTGCCTTTGGCCCAGCGATTGTCCCGTTGCAGTTCATCCGCCAGCGTGGGGGGTGACTCTTCAAAACTTTCGCCTAGGCCGGGCTCCAGCCAGACTTCGTAACCGGCGCGGCCGATATAGGCAGCCTCGACAAAGTCGTGGCTCATGATCGGCCCTTTAAACACCCCAAAGCCGCGTAATTTGCGCAACCCGCAGTGCTGCATAAACGGCTCTACGCGCAGTATTGCGTTGTGGCCCCAAAATGCGGCATGGCCCATTTGTACGGCGGCAAGGCCGGTCGCAAAGAGTGAGGAATACAAGCGGTTGCCAAACTGTTGCAGGCGGGCAAACAGCGACTGGCCGTTAATAATAGAGGGGTTTGTTTGCAGTATGCCTACCTGGGGCTCGAGCTCCATCAACTGAACCATACGTACGATGGTACGCCCGCTCATCAGGCTGTCGGCGTCTAACACCACCATGTATTTAAAAAGTCGGCCCCAGCGCCGCAGAAAATCGGCGACGTTGCCACTTTTATAGTTCATGTTAACGCCCCGGCGGCGGTAAAACAGCCGGCCGTGGGCGCCCAACTCGTCACACAGCTGATGCCATTTTGCTTGTTCTTCCAGCCATATTTCCGGGTTGCGGCTGTCTGATAGTATGAAAAATTCAAAGTAATGAATCTGGCCGTTGCGCTCCAACTCTTGATACACCGCTTTCAGCCCGCTAAACGTCCAGTGCACCGGTTCGTGGTACACGGGCAGAACAATGGCTGTTTTGACCAGCGGGGTGTGTTCCAGGTCGTCGCTTGTGTAGCGGTTCAACAGCGAGTGCTTGTCGCCACCCATCAGCCGCAACAGAAATCCGACCACCGCGGTCCAAAAACCCACGGCAATCCAGGCGTAAAGCAAGGCAAACAATACCAAAAGGCCGAGTTCTACCGGGGTGCCGCCGTGGTAAGGCATGATCCAAAGCAAGTAATAGCTGGCCACCGCGGTTTGGCCGAATACCAACAGCGCCAGCAAGCTGCGCCTGATTCTGGCGACTGTGCGCCAGCGCCAGAGTTTTTTGGGGGCACGATCACTCATAACCCATGCTTCCCCTGAGCAGCTCTGGCCCGGCTTCAAGCGACAGTTTTGGTTGTGGCAGCTCGAAATACCGGGGCAGCAGTTCCATAACCAGCTTTAAATAATCGCCATCAGGGGCCTGTTGTAATGCGTGATCAACCAATTCAAGCGCTGTGCGGCATTCATTAACACCCGGTTTGATTCCACTGCCGCGAAGGTAGGCTATTACCCGGTCCAGTGCCTTCTGGCACGGTAGCTGATCCACGTTTATTCCCTCGCCTGGGCTAAGTCAGGCAGCTGATACAACCAGGTTTCAGACACTGCATTCGGGCCTGCCAATAATCGCGCTCTTAGGGGTGTGTCCTTATTGGGCGCCGGCTTAACCAGCATCGACAGGCGCCAGATGCCCTGCTCTGGCAGGTGTTCTACAAAATGTTCCAGTATTTCGGCGTTGTCGTTGGTACCCACTTCGCTGACAACCGGTACATTGGCGGCGTTCAGGGTTTTCCCCTCAAAGTCGACGACCACCCGCCAGGTCCCTTTCAGGATGAGATTGTTTTCGCCCTGGTTTGTGCCATTGGTTCGGCCAGCACCCACCCAGGTGTCTACAACGCGGCCAATACCGCTGTCGAAGGCGGTGTGTTCGCCGAATCTAAGGCGGTACTGGAAATTCAGTTCTGCGCCCTGCTCGATTTTCTGGCGTGGCTTCCAGAAGGCCACGATGTTGTCGTTGCCTTCTGATGAGGTGGGGATTTCCACCAGCACAACTTCGCCGGCGCCCCAATCGTCGGTATTGTCGACCCACGCGCTTGGGCGCTTTTCGTAGTGGGCTTCGGAGTCTGAAAAATCATCAAAGCGGGTGTCGCGCTGCATCAGCCCGAACCCTTTCAGGTTGGTCACTTGAAAAAAGTTCATCCTCAAACTGGTGGGGTTTAGCAATGGCCGCCAAACCCACTCGGTCACTTCAGCGGATTTTTCATCCTGTATCAGCAGGCCGTCAGAGTCATGAACCTGAGGCCGCCACTCCCCCGCTGGCTGGCGGGTGTTTTCACCGTAATAAAACATAGACGTTAGCGGCGCCAAGCCGATCTGGTCGATATTGCTGCGGGCAAACAGGCGGGCACTGACTTCGATGCCGGTGGCCGTGTTCGGGGTTATCACAAAGCGGTAAGCGCCGGTCGCGCTGGGGCTGTCTAACAGGGCATGAACCGTGATGGTACCCGCGTTGGCGGCTGGACGTTCCAACCAAAACTCGGTGAACGCCGGAAACTCTTCGCCGGACGGTAGGCCGGTGTCTATGGCCAAGCCCCGGGCTGACAGGCCGAAACCGTTATCGGCCCCGACACCGCGAAAATAGCTGGCCCCAGCGAACACCAGAAACTGGTTGCCCTGACGCTCAGGGTTTTTAATGGCCGATGCCGCTTGTAAGGGCCAGGTCAGCTTAAAGCCTGCATACCCCAAATCGGCTGGAATGCGCTTGGCCAGATCCGGAGACGGGTACGTAAAGTGATCGCGATTAAAAATCAGCGGCCTTACGCCCTCTTGATCCACTTCGTTCAAGGTAACCGCGTGCCGGTATACGCTGCCGGCAGGCACCATCATAACTTCAAAGTGCTTTTTGTCTACACTGGCCGGCTGGCGCCAAAGATTGGCTTCGGGCTTGAAGCGGATAGACTGGTAGCGGTCGTAAGGCAATGACGTTAGAAAGTCGGGAACCGCACTGGGCGCTTTGTATCGCGTTTGCGCCAGCGCCTGAGCTTTTTTAGTGACATCGGCAAAACCAAAGCTCCAAACCGGAGCGCTGGCGCCTAGGCAACATATGACAATGCACCCGTTTACAACACGGGCTGTCCTTGCAAGCATGGATGGCATTCCCTGAGTTCAATTCGATTTGTTATGACTATACAACACCAAGGTGTTGTCGCGCTTTAAGTGACAACCATGTGAGAGGCTGCCCACTAACCAAACCGGGACAATTCCGAGCGGGTTTAAGGTGTCAGATATCGACCGTCAGAGATAAACGGAAGTTTGGCGAGTTGCCGGCATCGGGTAGCAGTGGAGAATCGCCCAATACCCGACCAATTGAGGTGCTTGCGCGCATATAACGGGTTCTGAGTTGCAGTGAGAGCTCACCGGCGTCGGCGTTAAGATACTGATTAGACCGGGTGCTACGAACGTCTGCCCAGCCGCGCAGTAACGACAACCGCGCCCCGGCGCGAACGCCACTGATAAAAGGAAAATTAAAACCCGGCGTATCGGCGTCTATTCGCATCCAGCCACCGGATGCAGCCGTGTGCGAGTTGCCAGCAAAACCCTCCAGCAACTGCGAGCCCACAACGCGGATTTGCTCTGCCGCAGGCAGTTGATCGGTGGCCGCCTGATAGCGCCCACTTAACCCCAAATACCAGTCGTTCAGTTCGCGGCCGAGAGAGCCACCCAGCAGCATCTTATAAAAATTATCAGAATTTCGATAGTCACCCTGAGTGGGTGCCTGCCGGCTATTTATACTTAGCCCGCGGGTGAAGGTGACCATTGTTGCGGCATTCCAACCGTAAAGCTGTATTAACTCGCGTTTGCTACTCATTCCCAACGACGACACCTGTGCGGCGGTAGTTTCAGCCCACGCACCCTGCAAGATGCGCCGAGTTTCGCGGGTGCGATGGCGCAAAACGCTGTCGAATTGCAACCCCTCCCAGCCAAAAAGTGCCCGCCGCGCCGAAAAGTTGGTTTCGTCTGACAGCACATGCACTTGCTGGCGCAATGTACCTGATAACTGATCGCTGTACCGGCTATTGTTGCGTTTACTAAATGCAAAGTAATTGCCTTGCAAGGGGAAACTGTAACTGGCTAACAGCGATTCGCGGCTGGCGCCTTCAAGGGTCCGGCTGTTGCGGTCAAAAATCACGCCCAGCAAGTGTTCGCGGAACACCAGACCGTCGGCGCTGACGCCCAGCGAGCCGTTCATCTCATCATCCGATAACGTGCTGTTACCGCTGACAGACAAAGCAGACCACAGCCCTTCAGCAACAGCGGGATGGGCCAGTCCGCAGGTACTGGCAAATAAACCGATAATCGCGAACATCAGACGAAGCAATGGCACAAGCAGTTCCGAGGTTTTTGGCAGACAGAACAAAAACTGAAAATTTAAAAAAGTTAGGGTGAACCATAATCCATGAGAATTCCTAAGACTAGCCTGAACTCTCAAAACTGAAAACTTTAATAATTCAATTTTTCAATAAGTTATTACACAATATTAAATAACTTATTCACATTCAGCCTATTGCGCCAAATTAACCAGCGTGCTGAACTGCCACACCATAGACTAGCCGTGAGATGAATTCTTTGATGGAAGCTGCATTTTAGCCATCAACTTCGGTAAACTTTGCCAATACTGACTTTCATAAGGACGCTGAAATGATCAAGAAGTGCCTGTTTCCCGTTGCCGGCTATGGCACCCGCTTTTTACCCGCCACCAAGGCTATGCCGAAAGAAATTCTGCCCATCGTCAACAAACC
>JBALXR010000133.1:0-1228 GCA_036960525.1 Marinobacter sp. | reverse complement strand
GTTGCCGGCTATGGCACCCGCTTTTTACCCGCCACCAAGGCTATGCCGAAAGAAATTCTGCCCATCGTCAACAAACCACTGGTTCAGTACGGTGTTGAAGAGGCATCAGATGCCGGCATTCACGAATTCGGGTTTGTGACCGGCCGCGGCAAGCGCGCCATTGAAGATCATTTTGACATCAGCTACGAGCTTGAGCACCAGATTGCAGGCTCTGGCAAAGAAGGCTTGCTGACCTCTATTCGCGATTTGATTGACAACAATACCTTCGCCTTTACCCGCCAAAGCGAAATGAAGGGCTTGGGCCATGCGATTCTGACCGGGCGTAACTTGGTGGGCGACAACCCTTTCGCCGTGGTGCTGGCCGACGACTTCTGCGTAGGGCCTGACGGCGGAGACGGCGTTCTTGCGCAAATGGTCAAACTTTACAGCCAATTCCGCTGCTCTATTGTGGCTATTGAAGAAGTACCGGCCGACGAAACCCACAAGTACGGCGTGATTGCTGGCGAGTGTATGAAAGATGGCCTGTTCCGGGTAACGGACATGGTGGAAAAGCCCGCGCCGGAAGACGCACCCAGCAACATGGCCATCATCGGCCGCTATATTCTGACCCCGGATATTTTCGACATTCTGGAGCGCACGCCGCCTGGCAAGAACGGAGAAGTACAAATTACCGACGCCCTGCTGGAACAAGCCAAAACGGGCTGCGTACTGGCCTACCAATTCAAAGGCCGGCGTTTTGACTGCGGCAGCATAGACGGCTTTGTAGAAGCAACAAATTATGTTTACGAAAACATCTACAAAAAGGGCTTATAGCTTTAACCAATAAAAAGTTGACGCATCGCAGCCGAATCAGTATATTTCGCTGCGTTGCAAAACAGGACCATAGCTCAGTTGGTTAGAGCGCTGCCTTGACATGGCAGAGGTCGGCAGTTCAAATCTGCCTGGTCCTACCAAATATTTTAGTAAAATGAGTCACTTAGAGCGCAAGCCGAGTGGCTTTTTTGGTTTCTGGCATGTGACTATTATTGAATGTCACCAATCTGTGACCGTCGAACATGTCACCAGTGTTACCGCTCGCATCTCTTGCCCAGCGGTCGCGCCACCTGCCCAATGGTGGGACTGTCAGGAGAGACTGACACCTTCTCACTACAAAACTATCGTAGTAACCCATCAATGACGCAAACATGCGTCATCTCGGCGTATTACCCCACTGGGGGAAAACCTTTTA
>JBALXR010000132.1:0-6115 GCA_036960525.1 Marinobacter sp. | reverse complement strand
CCGCACAACAGGGCACTCACACTCTGGTTCAACTCAGTGACAAATTGCGCTACCAGCGCCGCCTGAGAGACATGCAACGGCTCTAATAGCGCCACTCGTAAAGCTATGCTCCATATCGAGTCGAGGCCTCTGCGCCAGTGCTCAAATTTCAACCATAACCCCGTCAAAACTCAGAGCTTTAGAGCTTTAGACCTTTTGCCAATATCGCTCAGGCTCGCATTGCACCAAAGTCAATACTGTAATCCCGCAAACTCCACAATAATAACAGGAGTACTCTATGTCAGGTCATAGTGACAACGCTGAGCAGTACTGGAAGGCAAACCTCCGCCTGATTTACGGAAGCCTTATTATATGGGCTTTGGTTTCATACGGTTTTGGCATTCTGCTTCGCCCCATGCTGTCTGGCATTGCGGTTGGCGGAACAGATCTTGGTTTCTGGTTTGCCCAACAAGGTTCCATTCTCACCTTTATCGTCCTGATCTTTTTCTATGCCTGGCGCATGAACAAGCTTGACGAAAAATTCGGCGTAGGCGAGGAATAATAACAATGAGCCAATTTACGATTAACCTGCTTTTCGTAGGCACGTCTTTTCTTATCTACATCCTGATTGCCATTTGGGCAAAGGCTGGAAGCACCAAAGACTTTTACGTCGCCGGCGGCGGCATTCACCCAATCACCAACGGCATGGCCATTGGTGCTGACTGGATGTCGGCGGCTTCGTTCATCTCTATGGCCGGCCTGCTTTCCGTGGGCTACGCCAACTCCAGCTTCCTGATGGGCTGGACCGGAGGTTACGTTCTGCTGGCCCTGCTGCTGGCTCCGTACCTGCGTAAATTTGGCAAGTTCACGGTACCCCAATTCATTGGCGACCGTTTCTACAGCAAAACCGCCCGTCTGGTGGCCGTTGTCTGTCTGATCATCGCCTCTACCACTTACGTTATCGGTCAGATGTCTGGTGCCGGTGTTGCTTTTTCACGATTCCTCGAAGTTGACTCAACAACGGGCCTGATCATTGCAGCAGTAGTCGTATTCTTCTACTCGGTTATGGGTGGCATGAAAGGCATCACCTACACTCAGGTAGCCCAGTACATTGTACTGATCCTGGCCTACACCATTCCAGCGGTGTTCATTTCCTTCAATCTGACCGGAAATCCAATTCCCGGGCTGGGCCTGTTCTCTACCCACATTGATTCCGGCTTGCCGATTCTGACAAAGCTGAATCTGGTGATTGTGGATCTGGGCTTTAACCAATACACCGCTGACGTGGACAACAAGCTGAACATGGTATTGTTTACCCTGTCGCTGATGATCGGTACTGCTGGTCTGCCACACGTTATTATTCGCTTTTTCACTGTGCCCAAAGTAGCTGATGCTCGCTGGTCCGCAGGTTGGGCACTGGTATTCATCGCCTTGCTGTACCTGACCGCTCCGGCTGTTGCGTCCATGGCTCGCCTGAATCTGATGAACACTATTTACCCAGATGGTACCTCGGCGCCGGCGCTGGAATATGAAGCACGTCCGCAGTGGATGAAGACTTGGGAACAAACCGGTCTGATACAGCACACCGACAAGAACAACGACGGTCGTATTCAGGTGTACAACGATACAAATGCTGGTTTCAATGACGAAGCTCAGTCACGCGGCTGGGAAGGCAACGAACTGATCGTAAACAACGACATTATGGTTCTGGCCAACCCTGAAATTGCCAATTTGCCAAGTTGGACAATCGGTCTGATTGCAGCCGGCGGTTTGGCGGCGGCCCTGTCGACAGCAGCAGGCTTGTTGCTAGCGATATCGTCAGCAATCAGTCACGATTTGATCAAGGGCGCCATCAACCCCAATATCAGTGAGAAAGGTGAGCTGCTTGCAGCACGGATATCCATGTCGGTAGCCATTGTAGTGGCTACCTGGTTAGGCATTAACCCCCCGGGCTTTGCCGCCCAGGTGGTGGCTCTGGCCTTTGGTATCGCAGCTGCATCCCTGTTCCCAGCGCTGATGATGGGTATTTTCTCCAAGCGCGTTAACAACTATGGTGCCATAGCCGGCATGTTGTCTGGCCTGATATTCACATTGGTTTACATCTTTGTGTACAAAGGCTGGTTCTTCATTCCAGGCACCAACAACCTGGCAGACATTCCGGCCAATTGGGTATTCGGTATCTCGCCGTTGTCCATTGGAGTTGTCGGTGCAGTGGTGAACTTTGCGATAGCCTTCACAGTGTCTAACGCAACTGAAGCGCCACCCATCGAAATCCAGGAACTGGTAGAAAGTGTTCGTTACCCACGCGGTGCGGGCGAAGCTCAAGGCCACTAACACAAGCTTTTGCTAAATCAGTGGTAACATTGAGCAATTGAGACCAAACGGGCTTCCTTGAAAAAGGAGCCCGTTTCTTTTTTTAAGGAAAACCATATGTTCTGGACACTTGTTGCGACCGTTGTCTGCGGCCTGGGTGCTGCGGGGATCGCATTAACGCTACGCGCCCTAACCCGCCAACGCCTGCCAAAGTGGATTATTCCGGCCTTTGCCGGTGCTGGCATGATGGCCTATCTGATTCAAGGCGAGTACACCTGGTACGACTTTAAACAGGCGCAGCTGCCTTCGGAAGCGGTCGTCGTCAACACTGAAAGCCAAGCCGTGTTCTGGCGCCCCTGGAGCTTTGTTTTTCCGTACGTCACTGCGTTCTCGACGGTGGATATCAACAGCGTGCAGCGCAACGCCAATGACGACAATGTTGTTCTTTTCACTCTGTACCGCTTCGAGCAAAAACTGACGGATTCCGTCTCTCACCGGGTACATCTTCTCAATTGCACCAGTCGTGAGCTGGTGCCACTGGCATCAGATGGCCGCCCCAGCCTTGATAACATGAAAGTACTGGCGCCGGACGATCGCTTACTGATTACCGTGTGCCGCTGATGAATAGAGGGCGCGTCATGCTGGCGCCTATGTCGGCCTGCAAGCGCCCTACTGTCCTGGAATAGCTAAGTTATGATAAGCGCCTGGCTGCTGGTTCTGATTTCCATCACCTACATTTCACTGTTGTTTTTGGTGGCCTGGGCAGGCGATCGTCATCCAGGGCTATACCGGCATCGCTTCGCCAGGACTCACATCTACGCGCTGTCTCTGGCAGTATATTTTTCCTCTTGGACATTTTATGGCGCCGTTGGTCGCGCCACCCAGGAAGGTCTTGGATTTTTACCCATCTATCTTGGACCGTTACTGGTGTTCGTGTTCGCCGCACCGCTTTTGCGCCGCATCATTCACATCAGCAAACGCAACAGCAGCACTTCCATAGCCGACTTTATTGCCTCACGCTACGGCAAATCCCAGCTGCTGGCCGCGATGATAGCCGCCTTTGCGTTAATCGGCAGCGTGCCCTACATCGCCTTGCAGTTAAAAGCCATCGCCATGGGCTTTGCGGTGCTGTCCAGCCCCCACGGCGGCGCACAGGAACTCAGCAGCGCCGCCTGGAGCGATTCAGCTTGGTACATTACGTTGGCTCTGGCCCTATTTACCATTTTATTCGGTACCCGCCATCTAGAATCAACAGAGCATCACCGCGGCATGATTCAAGCCATTGCGTTTGAATCTGTAATCAAACTGGTTGCGTTTTCAGCGGTTGGATTGTTTGTGCTGTTTGGCTTTTTCAATGGCTTTGGCGACCTTACACAGCGGGTAGCCGCGGCCGATCTCACCGGAGTGCTGACAACCCAAAATCTGAATCTGACCGCGTTTATTACCCAAACCTTGGTCGCCGGGGTAGCCATTGTCTGCCTGCCGCGGCAGTTCCACGTTATGGTGGTTGAAAACAGCGATCCCCGCGATTTTGAGACTGCGCGCTGGGCTATGCCTATTTATCTGATCATCGCTAGCGCTTTTGTACTGCCGATTGCAGCTGCCAGCTTGCTAGTGCCGGATAGCGCCAACTACAACCCTGACATTATGACGCTTCAGTTGCCCATACTGGCCGGCAATACCTGGCTTGCAGTACTGGCGTTTCTAGGGGGCGGCTCCGCAGCGGCGGCGATGGTGATTGTGTGCTCGGTGGCCGTCGCCACCATGGTCAGCAACGAAATCATCATGCCGGCTTTGTTGAAATTCTTCCGTCCCAGAATGAATCGCAAGGCGGACCTGAGCTACTTGCTCCTTAGTATTCGGCGCATCGCTATCTCCGCTGTTTTACTAACAGCATACGGCTTTTATCGGATGGCAGGGGAAGACACCAGTTTGACAGCCTTCGGGCTACTGTCGTTTGCTGCTGCGGCGCAACTGGGGCCAGCGTTGGTGGGCGGAATCGTCTGGCGCGGTGGTAACCACAACGGAGCGGTATGGGGTCTTTTTATAGGCTTTATACTATGGCTCTATACTTTGCTGCTGCCTGCGCTGGCATCTACCGGCTGGATCAACGACACGCTTGTTCAGCAAGGTCTCTGGGGCGTGAGTTGGACCCGACCCACGGCACTGTTTGGTGCTGATTTAGACCAGGTTAGCCACGGTATAATCTGGAGTCTGGGGGCCAACACCGCTATTTATATTGTGCTGTCTTTACTAACCCGCCAACGAGTGCGCGAGAAAATCCAGATTGCCACTTATTTTCAAGACACTCACAGCCGCGGCGAAACTCCGCACCAGCAAACCTGGCAGGGTGAGATTTTGACCTCCGACCTGCAGGCTTTGGCTGATCGCTTCATGGGCGACGAACGCGCAGAAACGGTGTTTCGCAATTACGAGCGCCGGAACGCTATTCGCCTTTACCCACAGCGGCCTGCGACAACACATTTAATGAAGTATATAGAGCGCCAACTGGCGTCGATTATCGGCGGCTCCACCGCACGTGTGGTTTTGGAATCGACCCTGACCGGTCGCGACATGCAGATTGAAGACGTCGTCAGCATTGTGGATGAGGCCTCGCAGGCGATGACGTTTAGCCGGGAGCTACTGCATTCGGCCATTGAAAACCTCAGCCTTGGCGTGTCGGTCGTGAACCATCAGCAAGAGTTAGTGGTTTGGAATCACCTATACATTGAACTGTTCAATTACCCCAAGAGTTTTGTACGCCTGGGACGACCGGCGGCTGACCTGATTCGCTACACGCTGACGAACGCAAACCTGTCGGCTCGCAAAATTGATGAGATCGTTGCTGAACGCATTGGCAGCATGACCCAAGGCCAGCCTGTGTCCTATGAGCGCCAGCGGCCCGATGGCACGTTTATCCGCATTGAAGGCGCGCCGATTCCCGGCGGCGGCTACGTCACGACATTCCAGGATATAACGCCCATGCGTCGCACTGAACAGGCGCTGAAAGAAACCAATATCTATCTGGAACAGCGGGTCAAAGAGCGAACCCAGGAACTGCAGGTGATCAACGAGCAGATGCTTAAAGCCAAGTCCGTGGCCGAACAAGCCAATCACGGTAAAACACGCTTTCTCGCGTCAGCCAGCCACGACCTGCTTCAACCTTTAAATGCTGCACGCCTGTTCACCTCTGCCCTACAAGGTAAAGCCCAGAGTGCCGAGTGCCAGCAATTGGTCGAACACATCGACAGCTCACTGGGTGCGGCCGAAGAAATTATCAGTACTTTGCTGGATATCTCCAAACTGGATGCCGGTGCTCTGGAGCCCGACATCAGCGTGTTTCCGGTCAGCGATATCATCCGCCGGCTGGCAAACGATTTTTCTGCCATCGCCAAAGATCAAGATCTTGAACTGGATGTGGTACCCAGTTCCGCCTGGATCCGCTCAGATGCCAAGCTTCTGCGCCGGGTGATCCAGAATTTTCTGTCCAATGCCATACGCTATACACCCGAAGGTCGCATTCTGCTGGGCTGTCGTCGTCTGGATGGTCAACTACGCATTGAAGTCTGGGACACAGGGCCCGGGATTCCGGAGGATCAGCTGACCCAGATTTTTGAAGAGTTCCGCCGTTTCCAGCATGGGCGTGACAAAAAAGGTCTAGGCCTTGGCCTTGCCATCGTCGACCGCATCAGCGGTATGCTCAATCATCCGGTGACGGTTCAGTCGCGGCAGAGTCGTGGCAGCGTTTTCAGTATTACGGTACCCAGAGTGGCAGCCGAGGAGCTACCCCCCCTGCCAGTGCAGGCTCATGGTCCGGCTCGGC
>JBALXR010000131.1:0-6152 GCA_036960525.1 Marinobacter sp. | reverse complement strand
GCGTCTCAAGCGTTGGCATAAGCTTCAGGGTGGTGCCTGACAGCAGCGAAATCCAGTCCGGGGCGGTTTCAGGCCGCGCCTTTGGCAGAACAAAACCGTCAATCTGGGTAATGCCGTCAATTGCCCGAAGCCGGCACGCCATATCATAAGACCGGGGCCGGATAAAAACCTGCGGCCGGTTGTCAATGTTACCAAGACGGGTCTTTAGCAGTTCCGTCAGGGTTCGGATGCCTTTCTCAATGTCTTCCTCACGCAGCGCATCCTCCAGGCAAAGGACAATCGACGAGGCCGGCGACGGTGCCAATCCTGACACTATGTCTGGCACCTTCGGATGTATGGCTGGCATGTAAAGAGTAGCCCCCAGTTTATAGGCCGAAAACATATGGGACCCAAAATCAGTCATTTAGTTTCCCTGATGAGCGTAATCGCCCGGTAAGGACCGGTAAGTTCAGGTGCTTCAATAAGATTAACCCCGTCTTGACGGCAAAGATGAATAAGCGCTGCAAGGTCTGGGTCTTCGCTGAGCGATCGAACCAGAACGCATTCTGGCCGGCGCCGCAGAACCGCCCTTGTGGCCTCCGCAATGCCAGGTTTGATGCGGTTGCGGTTCTGCACCCCGAAACGCTTGGCAACCGCCGCAACGGTGCGGTCCGCCTCTGTGCGGAACCGGGCAGCCGCGGACGAATCGGCCTCTGGATCCAACTCAACCCGAGATTCCAGCGTCGACAACGCTGCATCCACCCGATCGACAAACGAGCGCGACAGGTCGATGTCAGCAAGGTGATCCAACAGGATACAGCCGTGATATTCCCCGGGGCCTACCAGGTCAGACCGGAGGATGGAGCGGGAAATAAGACCGGACACGTTACCGCCAAGAATGCCGGAAGGGATCAGCCAGTCCTCACGGGATCCACAAAGATTTGCACGACCACAAGGATCGGCGATCACAGCAAGCATTGGCTCCCGGTCAGTGAAAGCCCGCCAGGACTCCGCCAGCTCCGCCGTGATTGCCCCTTTACCGGTCCACCCGTCAACGAAGATCACCCCGTCAACCGGGCGCCGCGCAAGAACTTCCCCCATGGCCACCTCGTCAAGGCCCCGATCACGGATAATGGAGATCCCGAAATGGCTAACGTCGGCGCCCAACCGGGCCAGATCGCGCTTAAGCAGCACTCCATAAGGAACGCCAGCACGAACAAGGCTGCACAAAGTAATTTTCTGGTTTAACCGTCCATGCTGGACCAAATCAAGAATTTGCCCCGCCAGGGAACGGGTATCTCGGGCAAGCCGCGGCACTCCAAGCCGGCAAGACTCCTCGAACAGAGACAGATAACGGGCGTCCGGGCGACGCTCCTCGGAAATCATTTCCGAGTAATGGGTCACGCCGGTTTGAATCCTGCGCTCTTTCTCCTCCACCGGGGTGGGCTCAAGCGCGACCGGCTTCAGCAGAAATTCCACGTCTGTCGAAAGATAGCTGCCTGAAAAAGTACGTTTTTTGGTTTCAGTCGATAGGCTGCTCAAAATGCTAAGTCTCTATTGGACATCTGCGCCATAAGTTCAGCAATCTGCGACCCGGACGGGGTCATGATGAAATCGCAAAGACCCATGAACGGAAGGTCCGTAATGCTGTCTCCAATGCCGATCAGCGGCGCCCCGCTGCCGTCTCTTATGCTGCCTACCAGATGCCGGCAGGCTTCCCGCTTTGAGATGCCTGTTGGCGTGAACGAGAGATTATTACCGTTTGCGTGCTGCTGCAGACCAGACAAGTCGAACCGGCTTACGAGAAGCTTCGCTGCGGCAGTGATACCACTCTGAACCGTTTCCGCCCCGGTCGCGTTCATCTTCACGCAAAAATAAACCGGCGCTCCGTACTCTTCGACAATCCAACTGCGAGCTGCAGCGCCAAATTCCGCACTTATAAGCCCGGACATATCGCGCAGCAACGCTTCTGCGCTGCGCCCGATCTGTGCCGTGTGCGCGAGCCAGTCAGGATCTGCAATGCCCTCGTCGTTCAAAATCACCGCCCCGTTGGCCAGAATGGCGCGCCGGGTGCCAAAATCGAGATGGACTCGGGAAAAAGCATCGGTGCTACGGGCAGTCACCGGAATCACCGCACCGGTTGCCCTCAACGCCGAGAGAAGGCCCTGCTGCGCCGGGTTCATGTGACCATGGTGGCCGTTGGTCGCGGTGGTTACCCGCGTAAGGGCCTCGCCCTGCGGATGTTTGTGAAATGATCGAAAAAGAGTGTCGTCAAGATCCGTCAAGTAGATACATTGGCCCATTACGTCTCGAACTCCGTCACTTGGCCGGCTCCATTGATAATGTACCCGCGCCCGAGATAGGCCCGGAGCGCTGGGCAGATTCCGTCATCTCCCGTTTCGGTCATGATGATGACGCGCGCGCAGGGGCGCTCGGGAACGTTGTGAAGATACATCGGTACGCCTATCCGGTAATGGTCTGGGAACGTCACTTTGTGCCGGATAACATCTCCGTTGAGAATTGGCGAACGGGTGGTTGCGACGAACTTTACCTCCGCCCCTTCCTGCTCAAGGCGTTCAGCAAGCAGCATCGGCCCCCAAACGTGCTCCCCGGTTCCGATCACAAGAACGGAGTCGCCTGCGGCCACCGCCGGCAGAGCGGCCGGAATCGAGGGCATCATTAGTTCGACCTTGGGTTCGACCTTGGGTTCGACCTTGGGTTCGATCTTGGGTTTAACCTCAGGTTCCATGATCGATTCAATAATCGGCTTCATCTGAAGCCCGAGCCGCGGGGCGTGAAACAGCGGATTCGGCACGGGGTTCGGGCTCGGAACCCAAGCCGGAAGTGTCGCTTCCCCGGCCCAGACCGGAACAGCCGGGAGCGCTGCTTTCGCGTCTTGCTCCCATCGCCACTCCCCTCGGACTAAAGAGAACGCGTCTACCGGTATGCCAGGGCAGAGCTCCGCAATTGCCTCGGCGGCTCGTCCGTTGGACCAGTCGGTCAGAGTCAAAAGCAGGACACGTTTTATGTCTACCCCGCCGTCATGAACCGCCTTGAACAAAGCCGCGAAGGTGTTTCCGGTGGTTGTTTCGTCATCCACAAGAACAAGCGTTTTTGCTGGCCCGCTTAAAAACTCGCATGCCGTTGGCGCCATCACATGATGTGCGGTGGCGTGACTGTGCCCTTCCGAAAAGCTGACCCATTCCCGACCCGCAACCGGGTGCCGGGTGGTTGACAGGTAGAGCAGGTCCGCTTGGGGACGCCGTTCCCGGATGCGCCGAGCCGCGGCGGCTCCAATTCCAACCGCCGTCTCCGCGTAACCCATCACCAAAAGAGGGTCGCCAAGCAGCGCATCAGGAATCTGATCGACGATTCCGTTAACCGCATCAAAATGGTCCCGCGGTCTGACGGGTATATGACGCCCGAGTACAGTGGAAACGAAAAGAAAGCTGCGCTTCGGGTTGATTCGCTCCGCAATCCGGAACAATTCGCCGTCTGTCGGAGCTGCGATAGTCTGCAGCTCAAGAACCCCGGTGTTTAGAGGATGTCGCGTGATAACCGGTGTTTGTTGCATCCGTTCAGTCATCCCTCCCCGACTTATCGGACCGGCTCGACGTTTGCTGGTCGCTCTGCAGCCATTCATCGTGACCCGCTTCGCTTGCCGGGGGTGATTTTGAGGATGATGAGGGCGAAGGCGAAGGGACATTGCCCGCACGCCCGGGCGCATGACGGGCACGCAATTCTGTAAGCTTACCGGACGCTCGCTGAAATGCGCGGCGCGCTATAAACGCCAAGCCCAGAAGAAACACCAGTATCACTATGTTGAAAATCGGGATATGACGGTACCCGGGTTCGACAGGCCAGGCGGAGGTCGCATTCGGGAACATCGACAGAAGCGGGAGCCTCCAGCCGTAATGGCGAATAGCAACTGCAGTGCCCTTCTCTTCGCGGGCAAAGACAGCCGCTTCCGTCTGAAGATTCGCGGAGTTGAGCTTAAAATAAAGCCATGAATCTTCGTTACGAAACACGCGAACTTTGTCGCCGCCGATCACCCGGGTTTGAATCATGTAAACATCTCGGGTTCCCACCTCGACATCGGTACGTTTAACCTCAACGCCGACCACCTCGACAACGGAGACCCGCGGCAACACATAATGCAGGGCCAGGCCCATAACGATCAGGCAACACCCGATCAGGATAATTTTGAGTTTCTTCATGTGCAGCTCCCTGGAGTTCTATTTCGCTCTGACAATCTTTCGGGCTTCGGCCTAACAACCCGAGTGAGTGTGTCACAGCGACGCTGCCCGGTCTTGCAGGAGTTTACTAGACTGCTCAAAATGCTGCTGCAGAGATTGTTCAAACGGATATAAAAAACCGACACAGCTGTGTCGGTTTTTTATATCAGGTGATTTTTCTAACCCACGTCACTCCCACTCAATGGTGGCGGGCGGCTTGCTGGATACGTCGTAGGTTACACGTGACACGCCGCTGATTTCATTGATAATACGGTTAGACACAGTTTCCAGCAGTTCGTAAGGCAGATGCGCCCAGCGTGCGGTCATAAAATCGATGGTCTCTACGGCGCGCAGTGCGATCACCCATTCGTATCGGCGGGCGTCGCCGACTACGCCTACAGATTTCACCGGCAGGAAAACCGCAAAAGCCTGGCTGGTTTTGTGGTAATAATCGGCGCGGTGCAACTCTTCGAGGAAGATCGCATCGGCGCGGCGCAAGATATCGGCGTAGTCTTTTTTCACTTCACCAAGAATGCGCACACCCAGGCCCGGGCCCGGGAACGGATGGCGGTACACCATATCGTAAGGCAGGCCAAGCTCAAGACCAATGCGACGCACTTCGTCTTTGAACAGTTCGCGCAGCGGCTCTACCAGCTTCAGTTTCATGGTTTCCGGCAGGCCACCCACGTTGTGGTGGGATTTGATCACGTGGGACTTGCCGGTTTTGGACGCAGCCGATTCGATCACGTCCGGATAAATAGTGCCCTGGGCCAGCCAGTGAACATTCTGAATGCGGGTAGCTTCTTCATCGAACACATCGATAAAGGTGTTACCAATCACTTTACGCTTTTGTTCGGGATCACTGACGCCTTTAAGATTGTTCAGAAAGCGCTCTTCAGCGTCGGCGCGTATGACTTTTACGCCCATGCTGCTGCCGAACATATCCATCACCTGGTCACCTTCGTTCAGGCGCAGCAGGCCGTTATCAACAAACACGCAGGTTAGCTGATCGCCAATGGCTTTGTGCAGCAGCGCCGCGGTCACCGAGGAATCTACGCCACCAGACAGGCCCAGCAGCACTTTGTCGGTGCCGACCTGTTCGCGGATCTTCTGCACGGCATCGTCGACAATCTTCGCCGGGGTCCACAGAGCTTCGCAGCCGCAGATGTTCATCACGAAGTGTTCCAGAATGCGTTTACCCTGCAAGGTATGGGTCACTTCCGGATGGAACTGCAGGCCGTAAAGATGACGCGAAAGGTCTTGCATGGCTGCAATAGGCGCGCTTTCGGTGGAGGCCAGAAGTTCAAAACCTTCGGGCATAGCTACCACTTTGTCGCCGTGGCTCATCCAAACGTCTAGCAGTGATTCGCCGGTCACGGTGAGGTGGTCGGTGATGTCTTGCAACAGCGGGCCTTTGGCGCGCACTTTTACCTGGGCATAACCAAACTCGCGTTTTTCCGAGCTGGCCACCCGGCCGCCCAGCTGTTCGGCCATGGTTTGCATCCCATAGCAGATACCCAATATCGGAATACCAAGATCAAACAGACCGTCAGGCGCGCGCGGGCCACCCAACTCAGTGACCGACTCGGGGCCACCGGCTAGCAGAATGCCCTTGGGATTGAACGCTGCGAGCTCGTCAGCACTGATATCAAAAGCGCGCACTTCGCAATAAACGCCTATGTCCCGCACCCGGCGGGCAATTAGCTGGGTGTACTGGGAACCGAAATCTAGAATCAGGATGCGGTGATCGTGAATGTCGTGGGCCATGGAATCCTCGGGGAAATTAACAATGCGGCCCCAACAATGGGGCCGCATAAAAACAACCTGTAATCAGCTAACGCGGTAGTTCGGAGCTTCTTTGGTAATGGTCACATCGTGAACGTGGCTCTCGCGCATACCGGCACCGGTGATGCGCACAAACCGGGGCTTGGTGCGCAT
>JBALXR010000130.1:0-6229 GCA_036960525.1 Marinobacter sp. | reverse complement strand
AGTTGTCTGACAAAGCAAAAAAACTGCAAGCGCAGTTAAACGAGTTCATGGATGCACACATTTATCCCAACGAATCGATGCACCATCAACAGATTGAAAAGGCTGCAAATCGTTGGGCGCCGGTCCCCATTATAGAAGAGCTTAAGGCGAAGGCAAAAGCCGAGGGACTCTGGAACCTGTTCCTGCCGGAAAGCGATTTGGGAGCCGGCCTGACCAACTTTGAATACGCCCACCTTTGCGAAATCATGGGCCGTTCTGAAATGGCGCCGGAGGTGTTCAATTGTTCCGCACCGGATACCGGCAACATGGAAACCATCGCCCGGTACGGTAATGACGAACAGCAAGAACAGTGGCTGAAGCCTTTGCTGGAAGGCGAGATGCGCTCCTGCTTTTCCATGACAGAACCGGATGTGGCGTCGTCTGATGCCACCAACATTGCCTGCGAGATCCGCCGTGAGGGCGATGAATATGTGATTAATGGCAAAAAATGGTGGTCCTCCGGTGCCATGACCACCACCTGTAAAATTGCCATCGTAATGGGCAAGACCGATCTTACCGCGCCCAAGCACCAGCAGCAGTCGATGATTCTGGTGCCATTAGATGCGCCCGGTGTGAAATTAGTCCGCTCATTGAACGTGTTTGGTTACGACCACGCGCCCCATGGCCACGCGGAGATTCATTACGAAAACGTACGGGTTCCTGTGAGCAACCTACTGCTGGGTGAAGGGCGTGGCTTTGAAATTGCCCAGGGTCGTCTCGGGCCAGGCCGCATTCATCACTGCATGCGCACCATTGGTATTGCGGAGCGTGCGTTGGAAATGATGTGCAAGCGTGCCAATGAGCGCGAGGCATTCGGTAAGCCGTTATCCAGCTTTGATTCTATTCGCAAGGACATCGCCCGCAGCCGAATCGAGATTGAGCAGGCGCGGCTGTTAACTCTGAAAGCGGCGTACATGATGGATACCGTTGGTAATAAGGTAGCCCGTCAAGAAATCGCCATGATAAAGGTGATTGCTCCGAGCATGGCACTGAAGGTGCTTGATCGTGCCATACAAGTGCACGGTGGAGCCGGCGTAAGCCAGGACACCTTCCTTGCGTCAGCCTGGGCTAAAGTGCGGACGTTGCGGTTGGCGGATGGCCCGGATGAGGTGCATCTGGATTCCGTCGCCAAAATTGAACTTCGTCAGTACCGTTGATCAGACTGAAACCCTTATGGAAACGCAAACTATGAACAACCCACTTTTTGATATGACTGGTAAGGTGGCCCTGATCACGGGTTCCACCAAAGGCATTGGCCGTTCAATCGCCGAAGAAATGGCCCGCTTGGGCGCGAAAGTTGTTATCTCCAGCCGCAAGGCCGACGCCTGCGAGCAGGTGGCGAATGAATTGAGAGCCAAAGGCTACGAAGCCATAGCAATACCCTGCCACGTCGGAAAGAAAGACGATCTTCAAAACCTGGTAAACAAAACAAACGAAGCTTGGGGCAGTATCGACGTGCTCGTATGCAACGCTGCCACCAACCCGGTTTACGGCCCCACCTCCGAAATGACCGACGAGGCCTGGGACAAAATCATGGACACCAACGTCAAAGGCACCTTCTGGTTAACCAATATGGTGCTGCCACAGATGGCGGAGCAAGGTGAGGGCGCGGTTGTGTTGCTGTCCAGCATCGCCGGAATCCGCGGCAACACAACCATCGGAACCTACGGTGTATCCAAAGCAGCAGAAGCAGCGCTGGCCCGAAACCTGGCAGTGGAATGGGGTCCAAAAGGCATCCGCATCAACAGCATCGCCCCCGGCCTGATCAAAACCGACTTTGCCCGCACACTCTGGGAGGACCCAGTACGCGTGAAGCGCGCAGAAGACAAAACCCCACTGAGAAGAATCGGCGACCCGGTAGATATCGCAGGCCTGGCCGTATTTCTGTCAACCAAAGCCAGTGCCTACATAACCGGCCAGACCATTGTCGCCGATGGCGGCGAAACCATCTGTTAAAGCAGCTACCACCAATAGATGCGGCTACCCAAAATTGAAGGCAATACCAAAAATGAGTATAAACCCAGAGCTGGTAGACGTCCTCCCAGCCCACACATTCGACGAAGCCAGGCTCCTGACCTGGCTCCAGCAAGCTATGCCTGGTTTTGGCCGCCGCCTTGAGGTGAAACAGTTCCAGGGCGGCCAGTCCAACCCAACATTCCTGCTGGATACCGACAGTGGCCGCTACGTCCTGCGTAAAAAACCACCCGGGAAAACGCTGCCGTCTGCCCACATGGTCGAGCGGGAGTACAAAGTTATTCGTGCGCTATCGGATAACACATCCTTACCGGTACCCAAAGCCCGGCTGTTGTGTGAAGACAGCGGTATTATAGGCACGCCTTTTTACGTGATGGACTTTCTGGAAGGCCGTATTGTCAGCCATTCAGCCTTACGAGTGCTCGATCGCAAAGAAAGGCTGGCGGCTCACCATTCCGCCATCGACACCCTGGCAGAGTTGCATTCCGTCGATGTGAATGCAGTAGGTCTTGGGAATTACGGGCGCCCGGAAGGCTATGTGGCACGCCAGGTTTCACGCTGGAGTAAACAGTACCTGGCGGCCAAAACCGACGATATGCCCGCCATGGACAAACTAATGGCATGGTTGCCCGAAAATCTGCCTTCGACGGATGAGTGTGTTATTGCCCATGGTGACTATCGTTTCGGCAACCTGATGCTGGCTCCGGACAAGCCCGAGGTGATCGCCGTTCTGGATTGGGAGCTTTCTACGCTTGGGCACCCGCTGGCAGATCTGGCTTACTACTGCCTGCCTTATCATCTGCCATCGGATATGCCGGGTATGCGCGGACTTCTGGGAGATGACCTGAAAGCACTGGGCATACCAGATGAGCAAGAAGCCATCGCTCGCTACTGCGCGAAAACAGGCCGCGAAAGCATTGCAGACTGGCACGTCTACCTTGCGTTTTCGCTGTTCCGGTTAGCCTCTATCGTCCAGGGTGTCTACAAGCGTGCGCTGGACGGTAATGCTGCCAACGCCAATGCCCTCGACGTGGGTAAACGCGCCAGTCTACTGGCCGAAACCGGCTGGAAAATCGCCAGTGCGGGAGAGCAGACATGACAGAACCCATCGTTCGGCGCATTCTTATTACCAACGACGATGGCATTAACGCTCCGGGGCTGGCACGGCTGGAAAAAATTGCCCGTAACCTGGCAGAAGAGGTCTGGATTGTTGCTCCGGAGCACGATCGTAGCGGTGCGGGCCAGAGCATCTCAATACACCACCCGTTGCGGGTATACGAAACCGGGAATAAACGCTACGCGGTTTCCGGTACTCCGGCAGATTGTGTGCTCTATTCCCTTGCCCGGTGGTTCAGTGAAGCACCTCCGGATCTTGTGTTATCTGGTGTCAATTGCGGGGCCAACATCAGTGACTCGGTGCAGTACTCGGGTACGGTTGGCGCGGCGCTCAGCGCTCACCATATGAACATTCCCGCTATTGCCTTGAGCCAAGCCTTCCTGTCCCGTGAGGGTATCAACTGGGCACCCGTCGAACAATTTGGCGAAGCGGTAATCCGCAAACTATGGCAGCCGGGCGAAATGCGGGCCTGGAACGTGAACTTTCCTGCATGCGAGGCCGGAGAGATCGTTTCTGCGCGCTGGTGTAAGCAGTCCAGTGGTTCCATCCAGCAAGCTCGCCTGAAAGCAGGCC
Source organism: Marinobacter sp. (assembly GCA_036960525.1). Classification (GTDB taxonomy): domain Bacteria; phylum Pseudomonadota; class Gammaproteobacteria; order Pseudomonadales; family Oleiphilaceae; genus Marinobacter. Next base: position 2,526 of record JBALXR010000130.1, on the reverse strand, counting down.
ATGATTCCCGGAGCCTGCCTTATTGGTGGCTGGGGTTTGATCGCAGCTCCCGGCATATCATAGCACCGGATTCCGATGTGGCCGTGCTGAGAGACAGGGCGGTTGCCATTACACCCCTGCGACATGAAGGCCCCTTGCCCGGGAATACCAAAGAATTTGATCTGTCCGCACTTCTGGCAGGCTGATTTACACCTGGAGACAACAATAATTATGTTCACACGTCACTATGCGGTCTGGCCGAAAGAGCTGCCTAAGACCCTGACCCTGCCGAAAACCAGTGTTTTTACCAATCTGCAAATATCGGCCCTGCGCTATCCCGATCAAACAGCCATCATTTTCTACGATGCGTTCATCACATACCGCCGGCTGCTGGCGGAAGTGGAGGCCATGGCAGGTTACCTGCAGGCGCACGGTGTGAAAAAGGGTGATCGGGTACTGCTGTATATGCAGAATTCGCCGCAGTATGTGATCTCCTACTACGCGATTCTGCGGGCGGATGCTGTGGTGATTCCGATAAACCCGATGAATCGGGCCGCAGAGCTGGAGCACTATATTGCGGACACGGGCTCGGTGGTATGCCTGGCGGGCCAGGAGCTGGCTGAATACATTACGCCGCTGTTGGGAAAAACCGATCTGGAACAGATCGTAGTGGCTTCCTACAACACCTACATTAAGCCTGATACCGATCTGGATCTGCCTGCGGAAGTCGCAAACCCGGCCTGGTCGGGCGATGCACCGGGCGTAGTGAGCTGGGAAAGTGCTATGGCGGCAAGCCTTAGCCCTCAAAAACATAAGGCAGGCCCGGAAGATCTGGCTGTCATTCCCTATAGCTCTGGTACAACCGGTGCACCAAAAGGCTGTATGCACACCCATCGCTCGGTGATGGCAACGGCGGTACACCGTGTGTTCTGGAACTTGAGCACTTCAGACAGTGTGCAGCTGGCCACACTGCCATTTTTCCATGTAACCGGCATGACCGGCTCCATGAACGGGCCGATTTTCGCTGGCTCCACTACGGTTATTATGACGCGCTGGGATCGCACCACTGCATCAAGGCTCATTGAACGCTACAAGGTCACCGCCTGGACCAACATCGTTACCATGGCGGTAGACTTTCTTTCTAATCCGGATATTGGCAAATACGACCTTTCCAGCCTCAAAATGATTGGTGGCGGAGGTGCCGCCATGCCCGGCGCCGTTGCGGAAAAACTGAAAAGGCTGACAGGGCTCAACTACATTGAGGGCTATGGCTTGTCAGAAACCATGGCCGCAACCCACATTAACCCCAACGCAAAACCCAAAGCCCAGTGTTTGGGTATCCCGGTGTTTGATGTAGACAGCCGGATTATTGATGTGGATACCCTGGAAGAGAAAGGGCCGGGCGAAACCGGTGAGATCGTTTCCTATGGTCCCCAGGTAACCATCGGCTACTGGAACCGGCCGGCGGAAACCGATGCGGCGTTCGTCGAAATTGATGGCAAGCGTTTCTTCCGCACCGGCGATCTCGCGTATTACGACGAAGAGGGTTACTTCTTCATGGTCGATCGCCTTAAGCGAATGATTAACGCATCCGGATTCAAAGTGTGGCCTTCGGAAGTTGAAGCCATGATGTACCGACACCCTGCCATTCATGAACTTTGTATTATCTCGGCCCCGGATCCCAAACGTGGGGAAACGGTGAAGGCCTTTATTGTGCTCACAGCTGAAGCGGAAGGCAGTACCAGCGTTGAGGACATTACCGGTTGGTGCAAGGAGCAGATGGCGGTCTATAAAGTGCCCGCCATTGTTGAATTTGTGAGTACGTTGCCAAAGTCCCCCACGGGTAAGTTGATGTGGCGGGCGCTTCAGGAGGAAGAATGGGCAGGGACAGATCATGAATAAAAAACCCAGTATTTTAATTGTAGGTGCCGGCGCTATTGGTAGCTTCTACGGTGCCATTCTAAAGAAAGCCGGTTGTTCCGTGAGCGCCGTGTTGCGCTCAGACTACGATGCCGTCAAAGCCAATGGTATTCGCATCACAAGCTCGCTCGGAGACCTGTCCTACGAGCCGGATCATGTATACCGTGATGGTGACCTGCTGGAAGAAACGCCAGACTTTCTGATTTTGTGTGTGAAAGTTTTGCCCGGTGTGGATCGGGTTGCACTGGTTGCGCCCTGGATGGGTGAGAAAACCCGACTGGTACTGATCGAAAATGGCCTGGATATCGAGAAAGAGCTGGCCGATGCCTATCCGGACAATACGCTTATAAGCTGCCTGGCCTTCATTGCCGCCAGCCGAACAGAATCCGGTGTGGTTGAGCATAAAGCCTACGGCAAGCTCGTGATGGGACGTTATCCGGAAGGTATCGATGATAACTGCCGCGTTTTGTCTCAACTGTTTATAGAGGGCGGTATCAAGATCGACCTGACTGAGCGTGTTGTAGGCGAGCGCTGGCGCAAGTGTCTCTGGAATACTCCGTTCAACCCATTGTCTGTTATTGCCAACGGTGCGGATACCCGAACCATTCTGGACACTACGGGCGGCGA
>JBALXR010000012.1:0-49573 GCA_036960525.1 Marinobacter sp. | reverse complement strand
CTGGCAGCCCCTGGACCTTGGCGACTTATATGGTAGAAGGCGGTTCGTCGAAAGATTTCCGCGAAGCCAAAAAGCTGATGTACGGCCAGCCCGAAGTCATGCATCGGTTGCTGGACCACTTGGCAGACGCGGTTACCGACTACCTGAATGGCCAGATTCGCGCCGGGGCTCAAGTGGTGCAGATTTTTGATACCTGGGGCGGCGTACTCACTACCTGGGCCTATGAAGAGTTCTCCCTGAAGTACATGCGCAAAATCATCGCTGGCCTGAACCTGGAGAGCGAAGGCCGCAGAGTGCCGGTGATTGTGTTCACCAAAAACGGCGGCCAGTGGCTGGAAACCATCGCAGATTGTGGTGCCGACGCTGTGGGTCTGGACTGGACCACGGACATTGGCGACGCTCGCGCCCGAGTGGGCGACAAAGTTGTGCTGCAGGGCAATATGGATCCGACTATGCTGTACGCGCCCCCCGCACGCATTCGCGAAGAAGTGGGCGATATACTCCGCCGCTTTGGCCATGGTTCAGGCCACATCTTTAATCTGGGCCACGGTATTACGCCGGATGTAGACCCAGCCCACGCCGGCGCTTTCATTGACGCGGTGGTAGAGCTAAGCCCTCAGTATCACCAAGAGCACCATTAAGGCTAAGAGCACCATCAAAACGAACAGTACCAGAGCTGATTTATGGCCAAAGTGAAAACCGCGTTTGTCTGCACCGACTGTGGTGCCGACTTCTCCAAGTGGCAGGGCCAGTGCTCGGCCTGTAAGGAGTGGAACACGCTCAGTGAGGTGCGCGGCGTTTCAGCACCGGCTAATAAAAGCGCTCGCGGTTCCCGCTTCGAGGGTTTTGCCGGCAGCCTGTCGGCGGTGCAGAGCCTGAATGATGTCAGTTTGACGGAACAGGTTAGGCTGAGCACCGGCATGGCCGAATTCGACAGGGTTCTGGGCGGGGGCCTGGTAGAAGGTTCGGCGGTGTTGATGGGCGGACACCCCGGCGCCGGTAAGAGCACTCTGCTGTTGCAGGCTGTGTGCAACTTGGCAAGCTCGGTATCTGCGCTTTACGTAACCGGCGAGGAATCTCTGCAACAGGTGGCCATGCGCGCTAAGCGGCTTGGCCTGCCCACCTCAGATTTGAAAATGCTATCAGAGACCAGCGTTGAACGGCTGCTACAAATTGTTGAAGTGGAAAAGCCGCGAATTCTGGTGATCGATAGTATTCAGGTGATGCACGTGGCGGATTCCGAATCGGCGCCCGGCAGCGTGTCACAGGTCCGCGAAAGCGCGGCGTTTCTGACCCGCTTTGCAAAACAGACCGGCACTATTTTGCTATTGGTGGGGCACGTCACGAAAGACGGCAGCCTGGCCGGGCCAAAAGTGCTGGAGCACATGATTGATTGCTCCATTTTGCTGGAGGGCTCGAGCGATAGCCGTTACCGCACTCTGCGTGGTATTAAAAACCGCTTTGGTGCGGTGAACGAGCTGGGCGTTTTCGCCATGCTTGAGCAGGGCCTGAAAGAAGTAAAAAACCCGTCCGCTATCTTTTTGAATCGTGGTGAAGAAGCTGCGCCCGGTAGTGTGGTGATGGTGGTGTGGGAAGGCACCCGACCCATGCTGGTGGAAATTCAGGCGCTGGTGGATACGGCTCAGGGTAGTTATCCCCGGCGAGTAGCGGTGGGGCTAGATCAAAACCGGCTGGCGATGTTGCTGGCGGTTCTGCATCGTCATGGTGGTATGCACGTGGCGGACCAAGATGTGTTTGTGAACGTGGTGGGCGGCGTAAAAGTCGCTGAAACCAGTGCCGACCTCGCGCTTTTGGCGGCCGTTGTGTCGTCATTTCGCGACCGTGCGCTACCGCAAGATCTGATGATTTTTGGCGAAGTAGGTCTGTCCGGCGAAATTCGCCCTGTGCCCAACGGCCAGGAACGTATTAACGAGGCGGCCAAGCACGGCTTCACCCGCGCGCTGGTGCCAAAAGGCAACGCCCCGCGCAAAGCCCTTAACGGCATGAAGGTTATTCCGGTGACAAAGCTGAGTGACGCGCTGACGGCTCTTGATGAGCTTTAAGCTGCCCGCTATTGGTGCTTCCGATTTATCTCGAGCCGGTCTATAGTCAAGAGACAGTCTGTCTTTAGGAGTTCCTTGTGACAACCCCCGCTACCGAGCAACGTCGTTTTCACCGCATTGAGTTTGATGCCGCCTGCGAAGTGCAGTGGCAAGAGCAGGTCTGGCAGGCTCAGGTGCTGGATATTTCGCTGAAAGGCGTGCTGTTGCAGCGTCCGCAGCAATGGGCTGTGGCAGTGAACGAGCACTGTGAGGTAACCGTATTTCTTAACGGAACCGAGGCCGGTATTGTGATGGCGGTGGTGTTGCGCCACGTCGAAGACCAGCGTTTAGGGTTTCAGGTGCAGTACATAGATATGGACAGCGCCACGCATTTGCGCCGGCTGATGGAGCTGAACCTTGGGGATCCTGCTCTGTTGGAGCGGGAGTTAGGGAATCTGCTGACGCCCGTGGACGGGCAGACTCCCCCAAGCTAACTAGATTACGCTAACTTTTTGTACTTCATGCGCTGCGGCACCATGGCAGAATCTCCTTTGCGCTTCTTGTGGTCTTCGTCGTAGTCGCTGAAGTTGCCTTCGTAATAAATCACTTCGCCGTCGTCTTCAAACGCCAAGATGTGAGTAGCTACCCGGTCCAGAAACCAGCGGTCGTGAGAGATCACCAAAGCTGAACCCGGGAAGTTCAACAGGGCTTCTTCCAGAGCCCGCAAGGTTTCTACGTCCAGATCGTTAGTAGGTTCGTCCAGCAGCAGCACGTTGCCGCCCTCTTTTAGCAGGCTGGCAAGGTGCAGGCGATTGCGTTCGCCACCGGACAAGTCGCCCACCCGCTTTTGCTGATCGGAGCCTTTGAAGTTAAACCGGCCGGCATAGGCCCGCGACGGCGTTTCGTAGTTGCCTATCTTTATAATGTCTTGGCCTTCGCTGAGCAGCTCCCAAACGGTTTTGCTGCCGTCAAGGTCGCGATTCTGGTCCACATACGCCAGCTTTACGGTTTCGCCGACGGTAATGCTGCCGGCATCAGGCTGGTCTTTGCCAACGATCATGCGGAACAGGGTCGATTTACCCGCGCCGTTACCGCCGATGATGCCTACGATGGCTCCCTGTGGTACCTGAAGAGACACGTTTTCATACAGCAGGTGATCGCCAAAAGCTTTGCTAATGCCGTTCACTTCAATCACCTGGTCACCCAGGCGGGGTCCGGGTGGGATGTACAATTCGTTGGTTTCGTTGCGTTTCTGGAATTCCTGCGAGCTCATTTCTTCAAAGCGCGCCAGGCGTGCCTTGCTCTTGGACTGGCGGCCTTTGGCGTTACTGCGCACCCATTCCAACTCGTGTTTCACGGCTTTTTGATGTGAGGCTTCCTGCTTGGATTCCATCTCCAGGCGATTCTGTTTGTTTTCCAGCCATTGACTGTAGTTGCCTTCAAACGGAATGCCGTGGCCGCGATCCAGTTCCAGAATCCAGCCGGCAACGTTATCCAGAAAGTAACGGTCGTGAGTGATGGCCACAACGGTGCCTTCATAGTCGTGCAGAAAGCGCTCCAGCCAGGCAACCGATTCGGCATCCAAGTGGTTAGTGGGCTCGTCCAGCAGCAGCATGTCAGGGCCCGACAGCAGCAAGCGGCACAAGGCAACGCGGCGGCGTTCGCCACCGGACAGGTTTTTTACCATCTGGTCCCAGGCAGGCAGGCGCAGGGCATCGGCGGCGACTTCCATTTTGCGTTCAATGTCGTGGCCGTCGGTGGCCTGAATTACAGCCTCCAGTCTTTCCTGCTTTTTGGCCAAGGCGTCAAAATCGGCATCCGGTTCGGCATAAGCGGCGTACACTTGATCGAGTTCTGCTAGCGCGTTGTGAACCTCAGACACGGCTTCGTCGACAATTTCCTTAACGGTCTTGCTGTCGTCGAGCTCCGGCTCCTGAGGCAAATAGCCCACATTAATGCCGGGCTGAGGGCGGGCTTCGCCGGAATAGTCCTGATCAATACCGGCCATAATACGCAGCAGGGTGGATTTACCGGAACCGTTCAAGCCGAGCACGCCAATTTTGGCGCCCGGGAAAAAGCTCAGGGAAATGTCCTTGAGTATTTCGCGTTTGGGCGGAACCACTTTGCCAACTCGGTTCATGCTGAATACGTACTGGGCCATAAGAGTGGAATCCTCCGGGGTTCAAATGTGTGGAATTAACCGCAGTAAGGTAGCGAAACGGCCCTGTTATAGCAATTGAAGCAGGTTTCACAGATAGAGGGCAGACTCCAAATCTACCCTCTATCTGTGAAACCTGCTGCCCGGGGACAGATTTCAAATCTGTCCCCGATTTGAGCAGTACGGAATTATGTGTTGGCCTGCGTCAACAGTCACTGGCGGTTTAAAGGGTGATTTTACCCCCGACAATGGGCTATAATAGTGGGCTAAATTTTACGGTCAGCCAAGCACACAGAGGCAGCGCATCCATGTTTAATCGTGATATGAAAATCGCCGGTTTTGACGACGAACTTTGGAACGCCATGCAGGCGGAGAGCCATCGCCAAGAAGCTCATATTGAGCTGATTGCGTCGGAAAACTACACCAGCCCGCGGGTGATGGAAGCGCAGGGCAGCGATTTGACCAACAAGTATGCCGAAGGCTATCCCGGTAAGCGTTACTACGGCGGTTGTGAGTTTGTAGACATTGCCGAGCAGCTGGCTATTGATCGCGCCAAAGAATTGTTCGGAGCAGCCTACGCGAACGTGCAGCCGCACTCTGGGTCACAGGCCAACTCGGCGGTATTTTTAGCGCTGCTGAATCCGGGCGATACGGTACTGGGCATGAGCCTGGCCCACGGTGGACACCTGACCCACGGCGCGAGCGTGAATTTCTCTGGCAAAATCTACAACGCCGTTCAATATGGTATCGACACCGACACAGGTCTGATCAACTACGACGATGTGGAAGCGTTGGCGGTGGAGCACAAGCCGAAGATGATTATTGCCGGCTTCTCCGCTTATTCACAGTATCTTGATTTTTCCCGTTTCCGTGAGATTGCCGACAAAGTGGGTGCCTACCTGTTTGTCGACATGGCTCACGTAGCTGGCCTGGTGGCAGCGGGTGTTTATCCTGATCCAGTTCCCCACGCCCACGTGCTGACCACCACCACCCATAAAACCCTGCGCGGTCCTCGCGGCGGGCTGATTCTGGCCTGTGACGACGAAGCTCTGCACAAGAAGCTGAACTCCGCGGTATTCCCCGGTGGCCAGGGTGGCCCGCTGATGCACGTGATTGCAGCTAAGGCAATCTGCTTTAAAGAGGCCATGAGCCCCGAATTTAAGACGTACCAGCAACAAGTGGTTAAAAACGCAGCGGCCATGGCCGAAGTGTTTGTGGGGCGGGGTTTTGACGTTGTGTCCGGCGGTACCAAAAACCATCTGTTCCTGTTAAGCCTGATTAAACAGGACATCACCGGTAAAGATGCCGATGCAGCACTGGGCCGGGCCCACATTACCGTGAATAAAAACGCGGTACCGAACGACCCGCGCTCGCCGTTTGTTACGTCGGGTTTGCGCATTGGTACGCCGGCTATTACCACTCGTGGTTTTGCCGAAGCGGAATGTCGCGAACTTTCCGGTTGGATTTGTGACATTCTTGCCGATTTGAACGACGACGCCGTGATTGACCGTGTGCGCGGGCAGGTTGAAGCCATGTGCGCCCGCTTCCCGGTCTACGCGTAAGTTGCCAGTTGTTATCCCAGGCCAGGCCCGTTTGGGTTTGGTTTGGGGTTCTCTCCAGAGTTTCTGATTATGCATTGTCCATTCTGTGCTGAAGACGATACCAAAGTGATTGACTCGCGCCTGGTGGCAGAGGGTAATCAGGTGCGTCGCCGCAGGGAATGTTTTTCGTGCCGCGAACGGTTTACAACTTTTGAAACCGCCGAGCTGGTAATGCCGCGGGTTGTGAAACAGGACGGCACACGCCAGCCTTTTGACGAAGAAAAGCTGCGTTCCGGGTTAATGAAAGCGCTGGAGAAACGCCCGGTCAGTATCGAGCAAATAGATACCGCACTGAGCCACATCAAGGCGCAGTTGCGTGCCACCGGCGAGCGCGAAGTAAAGTCTATGCGTTTGGGTGAAGAGGTGATGACCGAGCTGCGCCAGTTAGACAAAGTAGCCTATGTAAGGTTTGCGTCGGTGTATCGCAGCTTTCAGGATGTGAACGAATTCAAGGAAGAAATCGAGCGTCTTACCGCCGGCAATGGTGATTCGGTGGCAGACGTAGCTAAGGCGCTGGCGGATTCGGGCGCGGAAAAAAAATCATGATTATCACTCGCGACCGGGCCTTTATGGCCCGCGCTGTCCAGTTGGCTTGGCGTGGCCGTTATTCTACCCACCCGAACCCTCGTGTGGGCTGCGTGATTGCCCGCGGGGATCGCATTCTGGGTGAAAGCTGGCACGAACGCGCCGGAGAGGCCCATGCGGAGGTGCGTGCGCTGAGCCTGTCCGGTACCGCTGCACGTGGCTCTACCGCTTATGTCACCCTGGAGCCCTGTAGCCATTTCGGGCGCACTCCGCCTTGCGCCAAAGCGTTGATAGAAGCCGGGGTTGCGCAGGTTTTCTTTGCAACGCTAGACCCTAATCCCAATGTGTCCGGTCGCGGGCTGGAGATGCTCAGGGCCGCTGGTATTCGCGTTCACGTGGGCTTGCTGGCAGACGAAGCCGCCAAGTTGAATCCGGGCTTTATGAAGCGCATGACCAGCGGACGCCCCTGGGTACGCCTGAAAATGGCCGCCAGTCTGGACGGCCGCACCGCTATGGCGTCGGGCGAGAGCCAATGGATAACCGGGCCCGAGTCGCGCAGCGATGTTCAACGCCTGCGCGCCATGAGCGACGCGATCCTGACCGGGGTAGGAACGGTACTGGCGGATGACCCGTCGTTAACCGTGCGGCGTGAAGAAATGGGGGATATTGGCAGCGCTACCGAGCCTGCGCGGCAACCACTACGGGTAATTGCCGACCGCGATACCCGTACGCCAGCATCCGCGAAAATCTTCCGCGGCGGTAAAGTACAGGTATTCTGCGCTACTTCCTCTTTGGCGACCAGTGCGGCTCAGGATCTGGCTGCGTTAGGCATACGCCTGCGCGGTGTTGCCTGGCACGACAAGGGTGTAAACGTGGCTGAAATGTTGGACACGCTGGGCGATATAGGCATCAATGAAGTGCTGGTAGAGGCTGGGCCAACTCTGGCTGGCAGCTTTATCAGTGAGAATCTGGTGGATGAACTCTGGCTTTATCAGGCCCCGGTGTTCCTTGGCAGTACCGGGCGGCCAACGGCCAATATGCCGCTGGAATCCATGGCAGACAAAATACAATGGCAGGTGCTTGACCGGCGCCAGCTAGGCGCCGACCAGAGGCTGATTCTGGCGCGTCGCTAACTATCAATTCACGGTGGCTCCGGGCAGGAGCGCTGCAAGGGTGCAACCGCGTATGGCGCTGAATACGATCGAAGATTTAGTTGAAGATATTCGTCAGGGCAAAATGGTTATTTTGATGGATGACGAGGATCGCGAGAACGAGGGCGATTTGGTCATGGCGGCCGAGCATTGCGAAGCCGAGCATATCAACTTTATGGCCCGCTTTGGTCGTGGGCTTATTTGTATGCCGATGACCCGCGATCGCTGTAAGCAGTTGGGGCTGTCACTGATGGTTAACCAAAATGCTTCTGGTTTTGGCACCAAGTTCACCGCATCTATTGAAGCGGCGGAGGGTGTTACCACCGGAATTTCAGCTGCCGATCGCGCTCGTACTGTACAGGCCGCTGTAGGCCGCGATGCGCAAGCATCAGATCTGGTGCAACCGGGCCATATTTTTCCGCTGATGTCAGACGCCGGCGGCGTGCTCAGCCGTGCTGGCCACACTGAAGCGTCCTGCGATCTGGCTGCGTTGGCGGGTTGTGAGCCGGCGGGTGTGATCTGTGAAATTATGAAAGATGATGGCTCTATGGCGCGGCGCGAAGATCTCGAAGCTTTTGCCGCCGAGCACAATCTGAAAATAGGTACCATCGCAGACCTGATACACTATCGCACCACCAATGAACGCACGGTTGAGTGCATAGAGCAAAACGAGCTGGACACCGAATACGGGCTGTTTAAGCTCCACACTTACCGTGACAGCATTCATGGCACCATTCATCTGGCCTTAACTATGGGGGATATTTCCCCGGAGCAGTCGGTGCATGTGCGTGTACACATTACTGATACCCTGCGCGACTTGTTGGGAGCCCGCCGGCGCGATTCCCGCAGTTGGCCGTTACACCGGGCGCTGCAGAAGGTTGCTGCTGAAGGACTCGGTGTCGTGGTTTTGCTTAACGGCGCTGAAGATAGTTACAACCTGGAAGAGCGTATTCAGGAATTCTATGAACATGGCCGTAGCGGTGCCGGTAAAGACAGTTCTGGCGTGTACTTTACGGTAGGCACTGGTTCGCAAATTCTGCGTGATATTGGTGTGGGTAAAATGCGCCTGTTAAGCCCGCCAATGAAATTCTCTGCTATTTCCGGCTTTGATTTGGAAGTGGTCGAGTACGTGCCTTATATCCCCGAATGATCAATCTGCTGCCGTATGCTGCGGCAGCCTGACAGGAGCCACCGATGGCGGAAATTCAAGTAATTGAAGGCGATTTTATCCACTGCAGCGGCCGTTATGCTCTGGTTGTGGGGCGTTTTAACGGTTTTGTGGTAGAGAGCCTGGTGGACGGTGCTCTGGATACCCTGACCCGCCACGGTATCGCGGATGAAGACATTGTTGTGATTCGTGTACCGGGTGCTTACGAAATGCCGTTGGCGGTCAAGCGCGTTGCAGAAACGGGCAATTACGACGCCATCATCGCCCTGGGCGCTGTTATTCGGGGTGGCACGCCGCACTTTGAGTATGTTGCTGGCGAAGCTGCTAGTGGTTTGGGCGCTGTCAGCCTGGAAACCGATATTCCGGTAGCCTTTGGGGTTCTGACTGTGGATTCCATCGAACAGGCTATTGAACGTTCAGGCACCAAGGCCGGCAATAAAGGCGCAGAAGCGGCCATTACAGCGCTTGAAATGGTCAGCCTGTTCAAGAAGCTGGGTGAGTAATGAGCCTACCTGAAGACACTATTCCCGGTATAACACCCGGTACAACACCCGATCCGGCCTCAAATCCGGGAAAAGCAGCCCAGCCCAAAGCCGGTGATCGCCGCCGCGCCCGCGGAATGGCGATGCAGGGGTTATACCAGCGCCATTTCAGTAAAAGCGCGGTTTCTAACATTGAAGCCGAGTTCATGGTTGATAACGACATGAGCAAAGTGGACCTGCTGTACTTCCGTGACTTGCTACACGGCACCAGCCGTGAGCAGGCTGAACTGGACCGTTTGATCGAACCATACCTCGATCGCCCGCTGCAGGAAGTCGATCCGGTAGAGCTGGCCATTGTGCGCCTAGGCGCTTACGAGCTGAAATTTCGCCTGGATGTGCCCTACAAAGTCGTCATTAATGAAGGCATTGAAATGGCTAAGCGCTTTGGCGGTACCGAAGGCCACCGGTTTGTAAACAGCATCCTCGACAAGCTAAGCCGCCGGCTGCGGCTGGCTGAAATTCGCCCGCGCTAGTGCCAGCGATGGGTGAGTTCGAGCTGATTCGCCGTTACTTTGCGCCAATGGCCAAGGCAGCAAAGCCTGCTTTAGACGGCTCCGGTTTATTGCTTGGAGTGGGTGATGATTGCGCTATCCAGCGGGTGCCTGCCAATCAAGATCTAGTGTTTTCAGTGGACACACTGGTTGAAGGCGTGCACTTTCCAGTTGGTTATTGTCCGCGTTTTTTGGGGTGGCGCGCGCTCGCTGTTGCGGTGAGTGATCTCGCCGCTATGGGTGCGCATCCGGTGTGCTTTACTCTGGCGCTGACCTTGCCTTCCGCCGATGAAGCTTGGTTGGAAGGCTTTACGGCTGGATTGGCCAAGGCCAGTCAACAGTTTGACATCGTACTGGCCGGTGGTGACACCACTCGAGGCCCCCTGACGCTTAGCCTGCAAGTGCATGGCACTGTTCCCCGGGGCCAGGCTCTGCGCCGTGACGGCGCGCGTGAGGGAGACCTGGTGTGCGTTAGCGGCCAGCTTGGTGATGCCGGTGCGGCGCTGGATTTTTTGTACGACACGGCTCCCGCAACGGACGCAGCCAGTGTGCTGCAGCGCTACCATTACCCTCAGCCACGGTTGGAACTGGGTATTGCGTTGCGTTCGGTGGCGTCCGCAGCGGTTGATATTTCTGATGGGTTGCATGCCGATTTGTTGCATATTTTGCGAGCCTCAGGCGTGGGTGCAACCATCGATCTTGCAGCACTACCGCTGTCGGCAGCCCTGCGGCGGATAAAGGGCGACTCAGCAGCAGGGTTTGCATTGCAGTCTGGTGACGATTACGAACTCTGCGTAACCGTTCCCGAACAGCGCTGGGCCACCGTCAGCCGCGGGTTGCAACAGCAGCTGACGGTGATCGGGCAGGTGCAGCAGGAGTCAGGCTTGCGGCTAAATGCAGACGCAGGTATGGTCTATTCACAGCGTCCGGGCTTTGACCACTTTTCGTTCACTTAGCAGCGGGTTGCTGACATTCTTCACACTTCGTCAGGGCCCCGATGAGCCAGAACGACTTTCCAACAGAACCGGATTTGCCGGAAGGCTTATTGCCCCCCGGATTTTTGCGTGACCCTGTCCATCTTCTTGCGTTTGGCTTTGGCAGCGGCGCGATGCCCCGTGCACCCGGAACCTGGGGTAGCTTGGCGGCCATTCCTATTTGGTATACGTTTGCTTGGCTACCCCAGCCAATATACTGGGCTATTGTGGCGCTGGCGTTTATTGTGGGTGTGTGGCTGTGTGGAAAAACCGCCCGCGATCTGCAAGTTCACGATCACGGCGGCATCGTCTGGGACGAGTTTGTGGGCATGTGGATTGCTCTAGGGCTGTTTCCAGACCACATCGTTGGGGTGTTGCTTGCATTCGCTATGTTCCGCTTTTTTGATGTTATAAAGCCTTGGCCTATTAACTGGCTGGACGAGCGTCTGCCTGGGGGTTTCGGTATTATGGTGGACGACGTAGTGGCCGCCATAATGGCTCTGGTTTGCCTCTACCTGATTGATTTATGGATTATGCCGCAGGTTATTTCCTGATGATTGCATAGTTTTTGTGAAACTGGCCCTGCGGTGCTTGCCCTGTTCACGGCTGCTGGTCAGAATGCGTAGAACAAAAGCTGGCTGTAGCCGATACAGTTGATTTTGCACCCTTTTTTTATTGTCGCATCAAGGAGATCCAATGAACCATTGTCGTCTGTCTGGCTCGTTTTCTGTTTTCAGGTTGCTGCTTCCTGCCGTTATGCTAGTCGTTCTTGCTGGCTGCTCCAGCTCCATGAGTCGCGTAGAAACGTGGCAGGGTAACCCGGCTCAGGCCGTGAATGCGGCGACGTTGAAAGCGCCGGGAGAAATTCGGGTAACTCAGGTTAACGGACGCTCCGTGGGCAACTTTTTGATGGACGATCTGGCGCTCGACTACGCCCTTTTGCCTGGCAGGAACGATGTGGTGTTTGTTTACAAAACCATCTGGGCGAAGACCACCGTTGTGGATAATGGCGAGTCCAAGGTCGAGATTGTTGAAAGCGAGCCGCAGCTGGTCAGCTTCGACGCCAAAGCCGGCACCGTCTACGAGTTTCGCTTCGACAAGCCGGCAACGCGTAGAGAAGCCGAGCGTAAGATAAAAGACTTTTCAGCGGAGATTGTAACCAGTGCTGGCCAGGTAGCGACCGTATCAACGAAATACGCGCCGAGTCAGGCTCTGGCCAGAACACCTATTCCGGGAACAGCAGGCGCTCAAGCGACATCAGCCGCAGCGCAAGGGAATGCTTTGGACACTCTAAAGGCCGTTTGGGCGAGCGCCTCAGACGAAGAAAAGAAAAACTTCCTGCGTTGGGCGTTCGAATAACGCTCACGTTTTGGAAAGGCTGCTTGCCACAAAAAAACCTGCATCGCAACGATGCAGGTTTTTTTGTGGGTAAAGGGTTTTGATTGCCGGGTGGCGCCGCTTAGCTGATGCGGGCAACCGCAATGTCGGTCAGCAGGTGGAGCGCGTCCAAATGTTCGCTGGCGGGTAGATTTTGCAGGCAGTTCTTAGCCTGCTGCGCCTGATCTTTGGCTTTGGCCATCGCGTAATCTAGCGCGCCGGTGGTGTTTATAATCGCCAACACCGTCTGCAGATCGTCTAACCCGCCCTTTCGGATTGCGCGGCGAATCAGCTGTTTTTCGTCATCGCTGCCGTTGGCTATGGCATAAATCAGCGGTAATGTAGTTTTGCCCTCGGCCAGATCGTCACCCACGTTTTTACCCATGGTTTCGGCGTCACCGCGATAGTCCAGTACATCGTCCACCAGTTGAAACGCCAGCCCCAGATGCTTGCCGTAATTTTTCAGCGCTTCTTCTTGGATGTGGTTTGCGCCGGCTAGCAAGGCGCCGGAGTGCGACGATGCCTCGAACAGCATCGCCGTTTTGTTATGAATCACCTGCATGTACTGGTTTTCGGTCAAGTCTGGATTCTTAACATTCATCAGCTGCATCACTTCGCCTTCGGCAATCACCGCGGTGGCGTGTGATAACACCTTCATAATTGGCAGGCTCTCCAGCTCGACCATCATTTCAAAGGCGCGGGCGTATAGAAAATCGCCTACCAGAACGCTGGGTGCGTTGCCCCACTTGGCGTTGGCGGTACTGCGCCCGCGGCGCATGTCGGAGGTGTCCACCACGTCGTCATGGAGCAGGGTGGCGGTGTGCAAAAATTCGATAACAGCGGCCAGTTTCAGGTGATTGTCTTCGTTGTAGCCGGCAGCACGGCTTGCAAGCAGAACCAGCAGCGGTCGCAAGCGCTTACCGCCGCTTTCAATAATGTACTGCGCAATTTTTTCGACCATCGGAACATCGGATGACAAACGCTTGATAATCAGTTCGTTAACGCGGCTGAAGTCGTCTGCCACGGTGTCGTAGATGCGTTGGGCTGTCATGAAGGGTTCCGATGTTTGGCGGTGTTGTTGCTGTCGATAAAACAGGCGGGTCGCGGCAATGCTAGGTAACAAGGCGAAGAGTGTCAACACAGCTTGTATTGCGTGGCGGCTTTTCGTACAATCACGCGCCCAACTCATCCCAACCTGCGCTCCCTGCTATAGGGTCGCCAAAGCGCTTCCCTTAGAACCAGGTGGATAAGAGCAGGGATGGGTCAATCGCGGAGAGCAGACATGTACGCAGTTATTGTTAGCGGTGGCAAACAGCACCGTGTAAAGGAAGGCGAAACTCTGAAGCTGGAGAAGCTGGAAGTAGAAACCGGTAGTAACATTGAATTCGACCGTGTTTTGCTGATCGCCAACGGCGACGATGTTAAAGTAGGTGCGCCGGTTGTTGAAGGCGCCAAAGTGACTGCGGAAGTCGTCAGCCACGGTCGTCACGACAAAATCCAGATCATCAAGTTCCGTCGCCGGAAGCATTCTATGAAGCGTCAGGGCCACCGTCAGTGGTTTACTGAAGTAAAGATCACGGGTATCCAGGGCTAATCCCGGGAATCACCCCTTAATTAGGAGGCTTATCATGGCTCATAAAAAAGCAGCAGGTAGTACCCGTAACGGTCGCGATTCCGAGTCGAAACGACTTGGTGTTAAGCGCTACGGCGGCGAAAGTGTATCCGCAGGCAGCATTATTGTTCGTCAGCGCGGCACGCGTTTTCACCCGGGCATCAACGTTGGGTTGGGCAAGGATCACACTTTGTTCGCCAAAGCTGAAGGCCAGGTGAAGTTTGAAGTGAAAGGCCCTAAGAACCGCAAATATGTAAGCATCGTTTCAGCTGCATAAGTAGTGGTCTCCGAAAGCCCCGCACCGCTTTATTGAGGCTGCGGGGTTTTTTGGTTTGTAAGGTTCCGCTTTCAGTACATCAGTATCAGTAAGAGTTTCAGTCAGCATCGTAAAGAGCAGCAGCCAATACCATAAAGAGCATCAGCTAATATGAAATTTGTAGACGAAGCCACCATCATTGTGGAAGCAGGTACGGGCGGCCACGGTTGCCTGAGTTTCCGCCGTGAAAAATACGTGCCCCGGGGCGGGCCTGACGGTGGCGATGGTGGCGATGGCGGTTCTGTGTATCTGGAGGCCAACGATGCCCTGAACACTTTGATTGACTACCGCTTTCAGCGCCAGCACAGAGCTCATAACGGTCAACAGGGTTCCGGCCGCAATTGCACCGGTATCAAAGGCGAAGACCTGGTGCTGCCGGTACCGGTAGGCACCACCATAGTGGACATGGACACGCACGAAGTTCTGGGTGACCTGACTCGCATAGGTCAGCGCCAGAAAGTCGCTCAGGGTGGTTTTCACGGCCTGGGCAACACCCGCTTCAAGTCCTCTATTAACCGTGCTCCACGGCAGACGTCGAAAGGCTCTGAGGGTGAAACCCGGAATCTGCGGCTAGAGCTGAAAGTACTGGCCGATGTGGGGCTGTTGGGTATGCCCAATGCCGGTAAATCGACCTTTATTCGTTCTGTATCTGCGGCGACGCCAAAAGTGGCGGACTATCCGTTTACCACCCTGGTGCCAAATCTGGGCGTGGTCAGAGTGCAAAATCACCAGAGTTTTGTGATTGCCGACATCCCCGGTCTGATCGAAGGTGCAGCTGAAGGCGCCGGTCTGGGTATCCGTTTTCTGAAGCACCTGGTGCGTACCCGTCTACTGCTTCACTTGGTAGACGTGGCCCCTTACGACGGTTCATCGCCGGCCTACGCGGTAAAAGCCATCGCTTACGAGCTTGAAAAGTTCAGCGAAACCCTGGCCAATCGCGATCGCTGGCTGGTGTTGAATAAAGTCGATATGGTGCCGGAAGACGAACGCGAGGCTCACTGTCAGGCCATCGTTGATGAGCTAGAATGGACAGGTCCGGTATTCAGTATCTCTGCTCTGAGCGGCGAAGGTACCAAACCCCTGACTCAAGCCGTTATGCGCTGGATTGAAGAACGTGCGGCAGAAGAAGCGGAGAATCCCGAAGCTGCCGAGCAGGAAGCCGTTCGCCGTCGCCAGATGGATGAAGAGGCCCGCGCCCGCATCACCGAAGAAAAGATGGCTCGCCGCGCAGCCCGCGAAGAAGACAACGATGATGACTTTGACGACGATGATGGTGATGTAGAAGTGGTTTACGCGCCGGAATAAGTGGCACCTGTAAGAGACCGTATTCAAATCATGACTGAACGCGCCCAGCTGCAACAGGCTCGCCGCCTGGTGGTAAAAATCGGAAGTGCCCTGCTAACCAACGATGGCGAAGGGCTGGACGTGCCTGCTCTGGGCCGTTGGGTAGATCAGATGGCCGCGCTGGTTGCGGCGGGTGTAGAGCTGGTGGTGGTGTCATCCGGTGCTGTTGCCGAGGGCATGAGCCGGTTAGGCTGGACTCGCCGGCCGCAGCAGGCGCATGAATTGCAGGCAGCGGCGGCTGTAGGGCAGATGGGGTTGGTACAAACCTGGGAGGCCCAGTTCAAGCGTCACGGCATACACACCGCTCAGATTCTTTTGACCCACGACGACCTGTCTGATCGCAAGCGCTATCTGAACGGCCGCAGCACCCTGCGAGCGTTGTTGGAGTTGGGCGTTGTGCCAATCGTGAACGAGAACGATACGGTGGTGACCGATGAAATTCGTTTTGGTGACAACGACACGCTGGGTGCGTTGGTGGCCAACGTGGTTGAGGCTGATGGCCTGATTATCCTCACCGATCAGCTGGGCCTGTTTGATAAAGACCCGCGTAAACACAGCGACGCAACCTTGGTGAACGAGAGCTTTGCCAGTAACCGCGACCTGGATGCCATGGCCGGCAGTAGTGCCGGCGTGCTGGGTCGTGGGGGTATGCAGACCAAGCTTCGTGCGGCGCGGTTAGCGGCGCGCTCAGGGGCCTTCACGGTGATTGTGGGCGGGCGCATCGACAATATTCTGGGGCGGCTGCGCGAACGCGAAGCACTGGGTACGCTGTTATTGCCGGAGCAGGGACGTGTGGCGGCTCGCAAGCAGTGGCTGGCCAGCCACCTGCAGACCCGTGGTGCTTTAGTGATCGATGATGGCGCGGCGCGGGTGTTGCGACAGGGTGGTCGCAGCTTGCTGCCTGTTGGCGTTACCCGTATTACCGGTGAATTCCGCCGTGGCGAAATGGTGGCGTGTCTGGATGAGCAGGGTACAGAAGTGGCGCGCGGCTTGGTAAATTACGACGCCGCTGCCGCACGTTTGATTGCGGGCCAGTCCAGTGACCGCATCATGGAATTGCTGGGCTTTATGACCGGCGAAGAGCTGATTCACCGCGACAACATGGTGATCGCCTCTTAGGACAGTGATGCCTTTTAAAAGGTAACCGTCTCTTAGTGTGATCCCTTGCCGTTTCTGCAGACACAAAAAAAACCGGCCATTTGGCCGGTTTTTTTGTACACCCAAATGGCTTACGCCGCTTGCAGTGCCTTCACCTTGATATTCAGGCGGCTCTTAATGCGAGCAACCTTGTTCTTGGGGAAGATACCCTTGTTAACCATGCTGTCCAGAATCGGCTGGGCTTGCAGGAAAGCAGCTTTCGCGCCTTCATAGTTGCCTTCAGCGATTTGAACGTGAATCTTTTTCATGTACGTACGAGCCATGGAACGCAGGCTGGTGTTGTGCTTGCGACTGTTCTCGTTTTGACGTGCACGCTTTTTGGATTGCGGGGAATTTGCCACCGTGAAACTCCTGAAATTACTTGAATTCGTTGCTGAATATTTGGTTTGAGAGCGCCAGATGCAGTTGCAGTAACCCTTCAGTTACCCGTATCGCAACTCTCTTTCATCGCGGGCGCGCCAGATCCAGCGCGTCGAAATAAATGACGCGGAACTATGCCGCCAACGGCGAGACTTGTCAAGTCAAGAAGTGATCAATGCCAGCGGAGGCAGGGCTTGTGATAAACTCCCGCTTCTCTATCGTCGTCGGCTAAAACACCATGTCTGAACAGTCTCCCGGGCCCCGTGGTCCGACACCCGAATTGCCGCGCCCGCCAGAGCCGTCGGTGCCTGCCGTGAGCGCGATTAAATCTACGCCGGGCCTGCTGCGATCGTCTGGTGTCGTAGGGATCATGACCATGACGTCGCGGGTGCTGGGGTTGGTCCGGGATATGGTAATTGCTCGCTATTTTGGTGCCGGTGCCGGTGCCGACGCGTTTTTTGTGGCCTTCAAGATTCCTAATTTTTTACGCCGGTTGTTTGCAGAAGGTGCGTTTTCGCAAGCGTTCGTGCCTGTGCTGTCGTCTTATCGTGAAACCCAGCCGGCAACCGAAGTAAAGCGCCTGGTGGATGCGGTTGCTGGCTCGTTGGGCCTGGTGCTGTTGGGGGTTACTCTGGTTGCCATGCTTGGTGCGCCGGTGTTGACGGCGGTGTTTGCCCCGGGGTTTTTAGGCGACGACATGAAATTCGCACTGGCCAGCGACATGTTACGGATCACCTTCCCTTATTTATTGCTGATCTCGTTGACGGCGTTCGCCGGTGGCATTCTTAACAGTTACGACCGCTTTGCCATTCCTGCGTTTACACCGGTGTTATTGAATTTGGCAATGATTGCTGCGGCCGTGTGGCTAGCGCCACTCATGAACGAGCCGATAATGGCGCTGGCTTGGGGTGTGCTGATTGCGGGTGCTTTACAGTTGTTCTTTCAGCTACCGTTTTTGATGCGTCTGGGCTTGCTGCCGCGGCCGCGAGTGGATTATCGTCACGAGGGTGTTAGCCGGATTCTGAAGTTGATGGTGCCAGCGCTGTTTGGCGTATCGGTAAGCCAGATAAACCTGCTGCTGGACACCGTTCTTGCCTCTTTTCTGCAAACTGGGAGTGTGTCTTGGCTGTACTATTCCGATCGGCTTACGGAGTTGCCTTTGGGAGTGTTCGGCATAGCCATTGCCACGGTGATTTTGCCCAGTTTGTCGCGTAAGCACACGGCGGACTCGGCGGATCAGTTCTCCGCCACTCTGGACTGGGCGGTGCGGGCGGTGTTAATCATTGGTGTGCCGTCTGCGCTGGCCTTGGGATTGCTGGCCGAGCCGCTCATTGCCACTCTGTTTCACTATGGCGAAGTGACTGATTTCGATGTAGCCATGTCGGCTCAAAGCCTGCGCGCTTATTCTGCGGGCCTGCTGGCATTCATGGTCATCAAGGTTCTCGCACCGGGCTTTTTTGCCCGCCAGGACATTCGCACCCCGGTCAAAATTGGCATCATCGCCATGGTCGCTAATATGGTGTTCAACCTGATACTGATCTTCCCCTTGGCGCACGCAGGCCTGGCATTGGCCACATCCGTTTCGGCTTGGCTCAACGCCTTTTTGCTGTGGCGGGGTCTGAAGGCCATTGGCGCCTGGCGCAGCCAGCCCGGCTGGGGCAAGTTCGGGCTGCAGCTTGCGCTGGCGAATGGCGCGCTGGTGGCGGTGATTTTGTGGCTGAACGCGCCGGTGAATCAGTGGCTGGCTGCCGGCGGCTTTCAACGCTCCCAGGATATGGCAATATTGGTGATTGCTGGCGCACTTGCGTACTTTGGTACGCTGGCGCTGACAGGGGTGCGTATGAGACATTTTCGCCACAGGTAAGGTATAATCCCGCGCCTTAACGTGTGCCAAAGGCTTACCGGCTCTAATTCTTGGCACGATTTTATTGCCGCTATTCATCGGCAATATTCACTAGCAAAGAGGTTTGCTTTGCATGCGCTTGATTCGCGGCCTGACCAACCTGAAAACGCTGTCGCAATCGGGCGAAGGCCCGCTGGCGCGTGGTTGTGTGGCTACCGTGGGCAACTTTGACGGCGTGCACTGCGGCCATCAGGCGATTCTGGAGCAGGTAAAAACCCAAGCCGCAAAGCACAATTTGCCCTCGGTGGTGGTGATTTTTGAACCCCAGCCTCAAGAGTTCTTTCGCGGCGTGGATGCGCCGCCGCGGCTAACCGGTTTCCGCCAGAAAGTGGAAGCTTTGCGAGGGCAGGGTATTGATGCGGTGCTGTGCCTCCGTTTTGACGAGCAGTTCCGCCAGTTTTCGGCCTGGGGCTTCGTGGATAGCCTGCTGATTCAGGGCTTGGCGGTGAAACACCTGGTGGTGGGCGACGACTTCCGTTTTGGATGTGACCGCTCCGGTGATTTTAAATTTTTGCAGAAAGTGGGCGCCGACGCCGGCTTTACAGTTGAAAACACCCGCACCGTGGTGATCGAGGGCGACCGCGTTAGTAGCACCCGCATCCGTAAACTGCTGGCTGATAACCAGCTGGATAGCGCCGAGCACTTGCTGGGGTGGAAATATCACATTGCTGGCCGCATTGTGTATGGGCGCCAACTGGGGCGTGAGATTGGCGCACCAACGGCGAACATCCGTCTGGCCCAAATACCCGCCCTGCGGGGTGTTTATGTGGTAAAGGTAAAGTTAGCCGATGGCACCGAACACGACGGCATTGCCAATATTGGCTTGCGGCCGACCGTCGACGGTAAACACCCGGCGCTGGAAGTGCACCTGTTTGATTACGTCGGCACGCTATACGGCCAGAGGCTTGACGTCAGCTTCCGCCATGGCCTGCGTGATGAAGTCCGCTTTGAATCGGTGGGCGCCCTGAAAGCCCAGATAGCCAAAGATTTTAGCAGCGCCCGGCGCTGGCTTGCTGAGAGCCTAGCTGCGAACCGTACTGCGAACCGTACTGCGACACAGACTGACCTAAACTGACCCAATAGAGCACGCACAGCCATCATGAGCGACTACAAGCACACTCTGAATCTGCCGGAAACCGCTTTTCCCATGCGCGGTAACCTGGCCAACCGCGAGCCTGAAATGCTCAAGCGCTGGCAGGACCTGAACGTATACGCCAACTTGCGCGAACAGCGCGCCGGGCGTAACAAGTTCATTCTTCACGATGGCCCTCCTTACGCCAACGGCAGTATTCACATTGGGCACGCGGTTAACAAAATCCTGAAGGATATGATTGTTAAGTCCCGCGGCTTCATGGGCTTTGATGCGCCTTACGTGCCCGGTTGGGATTGCCATGGCCTGCCTATCGAGCACAAAGTAGAGCAGAAAATTGGCAAAGCCGGTGTGAAGGTCGATTACAAAACCTTCCGCCAGGCCTGCCGCGATTACGCCACCAAGCAGATCGCCGGCCAGAAAGCCGACTTTATTCGCCTGGGTGTGATGGGTGAGTGGGACAAGCCTTACCTGACCATGGATCCGAAAGTAGAAGCGGGCATTGTGCGTGCGCTGGGCAAAATTGTAGACAAGGGTCACTTAGTGCGCGGCTACAAACCAGTTTACTGGAGCGTGGTAGGGCAGTCGGCTCTGGCTGAAGCGGAAGTGGAGTATCAGGACAAGACCTCTACCCAGATCGACGTGCGCTTTACCGTAGTGGATCAAACCAAAGCCCTGTCGCTGTTCAATACCAACGCCGGTGAAGGCGACGTGTCAGTCGTCATCTGGACAACCACGCCCTGGACCATTCCCGCCAACCAGGCGGTGTCATTGGGCGCCGAACTGGATTACGCGCTGGTGCAAGCCGATGTAGGCGCAGGCCCCGAACGCATGATTCTGGCCAGCGCTATGGTAGAGGGCGTCATGGCTCGCTGGGATGTGACTGGCTACCAGGTGCTAGCACAGTGTACCGGTGCCCAGTTGGAGCACTTGGTGCTGAAACACCCGGTTTATGACAAAGAGGTACCGGTGATTCTGGGTGATCACGTGTCTACCGACGCAGGTACCGGCGCCGTTCACACCGCGCCAGACCACGGTGTGGAAGATTTTGTGGTGGGCAAAATCTACGGCATTGGCACCCTGAATATGGTTCAAGCCGATGGCACCTACACCAGCGCTACCGGCGAGTTCGCCGGCGTTCACGTGTACAAGGCTGATGACCCGGTCTGCGACGCGCTGACCCGCGAAGGCAAACTGGTACGCAAAGAAAAGTTCCGTCACAGCTTTCCCCATTGTTGGCGCACCAAAACACCGCTGATTTACCGCGCCACACCGCAGTGGTTTATCAGCATGGAAAAAGAAAACCTTCGCGCCGACGCTCTGGATGCGATTAAAGGCGTACGTTGGGTGCCCACCTGGGGCCAGAACCGCATCGAAGCCATGGTGCGCCAGTCGCCGGACTGGTGCGTATCGCGCCAGCGCACCTGGGGCGTGCCAATTACCCTGTTTATTCACAAAGAAACCCAAGATTTGCACCCGAATACCCAGAGCCTGATCGAAAAAGTGGCTCAGGCGATCGAGATCGATGGTATAGATGCCTGGTACGACCTGGATGCCCGCGAGCTTCTGGGCGACGACGCCGACCACTACGAGAAAGTGTTGGACACCCTGGACGTATGGTTTGACTCCGGCGTGACCCACGACTCGGTACTGCGGGTGCGCGAAGAGCTGGGCCAGTTCCCGGCCGATTTGTACCTGGAAGGTTCTGATCAGCATCGCGGTTGGTTTCAATCGTCTCTGAAAACCTCCATTGCCATCAACGGCGTGGCCCCGTACAAACAGGTGCTTACCCACGGTTTTACGGTGGATGGCAAGGGTTACAAAATGTCCAAATCCTTGGGCAACGTGATCGCGCCGCAAGAGGTCACAAACGACCTGGGCGCCGATATCCTGCGCCTGTGGGTAGCGGCCACCGATTACAGCGGTGAAATGACCGTCTCCAAAGACATTCTGCGTCAGAGCGCCGACGGCTATCGCCGCATCCGCAACACCGCGCGTTTCCTGATGAGCAACCTGACCGGCTTTGAGCCGACCGAGCACACCGTGGCTCCGGCCGACATGTTGGCGTTGGACCGCTGGATGGTAGATCGTGCCTTGCAATTGCAGAACGAAATTCACGAAGACTATGAAAACTACGCCTTTCTGAAGATTTACCAGAAAGTGTACAACTTTTGTGAATCCATTCTGGGCGGATTTTATCTCGACATCATCAAAGATCGCCAGTACACCACCCAGGCCGACAGTCTGGCGCGGCGTTCGTGCCAGACCGCGCTCTACCATGTGGCCGAAGCGTTGGTGCGCTGGATTGCGCCGATTCTAAGCTTTACCGCTGATGAAATCTGGCAGCACCTGCCGGGCGAGCGCGGCGATACCGTATTCTACGAAACCTGGTATGAAGGCCTGAGCGAAATGCCGCAGAGCCTGGAGCTGGGCCGTGATTACTGGCGCGACATTTCAGCTGTCAAAGAAGCGGTGAACAAACGCCTGGAAGACGCTCGCAAGCAAGGCGTTATCAAGGGCTCCCTAAGCGCAGAAGTGACGCTTTTCTGCGATGGCGGGTTGGCCGAGAAACTAAAGCACCTGGGCGAAGAATTGCGCTTTGTGCTGATTACCTCGGAAGCCAATGTAAAGCCTGTGAGCGAGGCGGTAGACGCCGAACAAACCGGTTATGAAGGGCTGTTGGTGCAGGTGCGCCCCTCCAGCAATATCAAGTGCGAGCGTTGCTGGCACCACCGCGATGACGTGGGCAGCCACGCAGATTACCCTGATTTGTGCGGCCGCTGTATCACTAACGTGGATGGCTCGGGTGAAACCCGCGCCTTCGCCTGATGGGCTCTGCCATGGCGAAGACCGGCGATAGCGGCCAGTCCGGCGCGGGCAAACTGAAGTGGTTGTGGCTGACAGCGTTGGTGATCGCTATAGATCTGGGCACCAAGGCCATGGCCACCGCTATGCTCAGCTATGGCAACCCGGTACCGGTGATGCCATTGTTTAACTTTACGCTGCTGCACAACACCGGTGCCGCCTTCAGCTTTCTGGCCGGCGCCGCCGGCTGGCAGCGCTGGTTCTTTGTGATCCTGGCGCTGGTGGTCAGCGTAGTGCTGGTGCTATGGCTGAGAAAGCTGGAGCGCCATGAAACCTGGTCTGCCATTGCCTTCGCCCTGATTCTCGGTGGCGCCCTGGGTAATGTGTACGACCGGGTGGTACACGGCTACGTGGTGGATTTTCTGCATTTTTATTGGCAGAACTGGCATTTTCCGGCCTTTAATCTGGCAGATACCGCCATTACCCTTGGCGCAGCCATGATTATATTCGACACGTTTCGCAAGCCCGCCGATGCGGACAAAAAAGGCGACTGACTACTATGAAAGAACTTCCTGTAGACAAAGGCACCCGAGTTACCCTGCATTTTGCGCTGAAATTCGACAGCGGCGAAGTGGTTGACACCACCTTCGACAAAAACCCGGCCACCCTGGACATTGGCGACGACAATCTGCCAGCGAATTTTGAAGCCTATCTGATGGGCATGAAAGCCGGTGACAAAGCCAGCTATCAGGTGCCACCGGAAAAAGCCTTTGGCCAGCGCAACCCCAACAACTTACAGATGATGAAGCGCCATGTGTTCGGTGCCGACATGGTGCTGGAGCCGGGCGTGGTGGTCTCATTTGCCGACGCGCGCCAGCAAGAACTGCCGGGTACCATAAGCCGGGTAGAAGGCGACGAGGTGGAAGTGGACTTCAACCACCCGTTGTCTGGGCGTACACTGACCTTTGACGTAGAAATTATAGACGTAGAGCCGGTAGGCCCTGCGCACTGAACTCCTGTGGGCTGAGATAGGAACATTATGCAAATTCGTCTGGCAAACCCCCGTGGATTCTGCGCCGGTGTTGACCGCGCTATCGATATTGTTAATCGTGCTTTGGACGTGTTCGGCGCGCCTATTTATGTGCGCCATGAAGTGGTGCACAACAAATTCGTGGTCGACAACCTGCGCAAGCGCGGCGCTATCTTTGTAGAAGAACTGAGCGAAGTGCCAGACGACAAACTGGTAATTTTCAGCGCCCACGGCGTGTCCCAGGCGGTGCAAAAAGAAGCCGCCAACCGCGGCCTGAAAGTGTTTGACGCTACCTGCCCGCTGGTCACTAAAGTGCACATCGAAGTCATGCGTTACAGCCGTGACGGCAGTGAATGCGTGCTGATTGGCCACCATGGCCATCCGGAAGTGGAAGGCACCATGGGCCAGTACAGCTTCGCTAACGGCGGCGATATTTACCTGGTAGAAAACGAAGCCGACGTAGCCACGCTGAACGTAAAAAATCCTGAAAAACTGGCCTATGTCACCCAGACCACCTTATCAATGGACGACACCGCCCGGGTAATCGACGCGCTGCGGGCCAAGTTCCCGAAGATTGAAGGCCCGCGCAAAGACGATATCTGCTACGCCACCCAAAACCGGCAAGATGCCGTTAAACAAATGGCCGGTGACTGCGACCTGATGCTGGTGGTGGGCTCCCCCAACAGCTCCAACTCCAACCGCCTGCGCGAGTTGGCCGAGCGCATGGGTACGCCCGCGTACCTGATTGATGAAGCCGCACAGATCGACCCCGCCTGGCTGGAAGGTAAAAAATCCATCGGTGTAACCGCCGGCGCTTCCGCACCGGAAGTACTGGTAAGCGCCGTGATCGCCCGCCTGCGAGAACTCGGTGGTGACGTGCCGGAAGAGATCACCGGGCGTGAGGAGAATATTGTGTTTTCTATGCCGAAAGAGCTTCGCATTAATGTGGTGGAAGTCTCCTGACTTTTTCCGCTGGTGCAGTAATTTCCTAGCGCGTCCAGCGCAAAACCGGATCCTGGCCACAAAGACGCTGACTATTCTACCGGTCATCCCTTGATTGGAGCCGTTCGTCGTGTCGCCTGTGGCAAACAAGATGGACGTTGTTTAACCTCCTAGTAAGTCAGAATGGAAGTGGAATATGCCTTATCGAAACAGAAGCTCGGGTTTTACGTTAATTGAGTTGTTGGTGACGATAGCGATTCTTGCGATTGTCGTGGCTATTGCTATTCCATCATTTCAAACCGTCATAGAAAATAATCGTACAACCACCCAAGCCAATAATTTGCTCTCGGCTGTTCAACTCGCCCGCAGTGAGGCGGTCAAGCGCGGCGTCAACGTAACGCTTTCAGCAGACTCAAGCGATTTCAACAATGGCTGGTGTGTTCACACTGGTACAACCTGCGGCAGCACAAGCCTCATCCGGACATTTGAACCCGGTAGTGGCGTGACTCTCTTTTCTTCTGCTAACAGCGTCACTTTCTCGCAGCGGGGCACCAGAATTCCGCAAACTACAACTGCAGTCACTATTAGTGTTCAGCATAGCAGCTGCGCGACGGACGAAGTTGAACGCCGCAGTATCGTCGGCATCACCCTATCGGGCAGAGCAAGCGTTGTGCGAGGAAATTGTTTATGAAGCAGGATGGTTCTGAGCAAGCAATTAGCTGCAGTGTTGCAACGAGTCTCGCGGGTGGTCAGCGCGGCTTTGGCATGATTGAAGTATTGGTTGCGGTACTGGTATTGGCAATCGGTCTTCTTGGTATGGCCTCCTTGCAGTCCAATGGAATTCAGATGACAACCGGCGCGCTCAGCCGTACACAAGCGGTCTTGCTGACCGAGGATCTGATTGAACGCGCCCGTGCAAATCGTCAGCGAGTTGCCAACTATGCGGTGACTGCGGGCAACGCCCCGGATTGCGATTTGACCTATTCGATAGCGAATACTGCGGTTGCCTCTGAAGACGTTGCAGAATGGCGTAACAGTGTTTCCTGTCTCCTCCCCGGGGGTGATGCTTCTGTTGACGTTGATGGCAACGTGATGACCATCTCGATCAGTTGGGAGGCCCGCTCAGGCGAATCCACTGACGGCTCAATCCAGGTGGAGGCCGATATATAATGATGAAAACAACAACCCGACCCACAAAAAATTCGCGCCAGGCTGGCCTTTCACTTATTGAATTAATGATTGCCTTAGTGCTTGGGCTGGTTCTTACTCTTGGCGTTGTGCAGGTTTTCCTGGGGTCCAGCAAAACCTATCGTTTGACGGATGGCCTGGCCCTGCTTCAGGAAAACATGCGGTTTGCCTTGGGAAGCATGCAGTACGACGGCCGTATGGCCGGCCACTACGGTTGTCTTGTAGGCGCTCCTGAAAACCAGCTGGACACATCCGATACCGCCTACGACGAGAATGTTTACGATGTAGATTCCGTGGCAGCGATGGGCTGGGAAGCAACCGGTACAGGCCTGGGTAGTACTTTTACAATTACCTCATTGGCCCCCTCCGGAAACGCATGGACGAATGGCACCGGTGATGACTTGCCGGTGGATATCCAGGGAGATGTGATACCTGGCACCGATGTGTTGATGATCAACGGTGGAGAGCGAGCGGATGTTGTTCTAGATGGCAATCCAGATGCTTTAAACGCATCACTTGGGACCGTAGACGAAACTAACATACCGTCTGGAACGATCATTTTGGTGGTGGCTGGTGATTGCAGCGGCGGGGATCTATTCCAGAAAACCAACAACGGCGATGCATCGTCTATTGCCAAGGGTACGGGTGGCGCTCCAGGGAATGTGGTGGCCGCTGATGGGTTTGCGGGTATCTACGATGACGACGCCAGTGTTTATCAGTTTACCAGTACCGCCTATTACATCGGTGTTGGTGCCAGCGGTGAGCCTGCGCTGTTTCGTGAACGGCTGGATGCGGGTGACCCGTTCAACGGAGTTGAGCTTGTTGAAGGCGTCGAAAACATGCAGGTCCTTTATGGCGTAGCAACGAACCTGGATCTTAACCAGAGGGCTGACCGCTACGTTCCGGCTTCGGCGGTTACAGACTGGACGGCTGTTGTCAGTATCCGCATAGCGCTGTTGATGCGTTCGGGCGATAACGTACTGGACGAAGCCGCAACCCCGACCTTTAACCTGATAGGCACCCAGATCACAACTCAAACTGATCGTCGGGCGCGGCTTTTGGGCCTGTCGACAGTCGGTATCAGGAATCGGCTGGAGTGAGAATTATGATGAAACCATCACAAGCAAAAAATTTGATACGCCCTGTTTGCCTTGCGAGTAACCAAGCCGGCAGCGCGCTGATTGTCTCTCTGATTATGCTGTTGCTGATTACGCTGGTAGCTGTTGCTGGCATGCAGACGACCATTATGCAGGAGCGTATGTCAGCTAACTTCTACGATCGCGACCTGGCGTTTCAGGCAGCGGAGTCTGCTTTGAGGGAAGGCGAACAGTTTGTTCTGGATGGTGGTCTGCCTGTCTTCAGCAACAGTAACGGTCTTTATCAGATTAATAACAATAACCGGCCGGTATGGGGTGGAGGAACAAGTAACGCTGGCACTGCAGTCCGAGCTTATCTGGGCGACCTGGACGGCGTATTTGCGCAGCCAGAGTACTTCATTGAACAGATTACTACCTTTCAGCCTGCGGGAACAGAAACCGAAACCGGTGTTGCCGCGCCGGAGGTGACGTTTTTCCGGATAACCGCGAGAGGTTTCGGGGGCTCTCCAGATACGCAGGTCATCGTGACCAGCGTGGTTCGGGCGCGATGATTGAAATAATCAATATACCCAGGCCGAGTTTACCGAGAATGGTGCACTGCCGGGAATTATGTAGAAGCTCCCGGAGTGTCGACGACGCCGGGCATCTGGAAGTGATGAGGGTTAAGCGATGAGCAATCAGCGGATGAACACATTCAAAAGATCTGGCAAGAGCGGGTGCTTGCTACTCGGACTGATGATTCCATGTTTGCTCTCGCCGTCGCTGGTGGCAGCGCCGGTGGCCCAAACGCCCCTATTTCTGACCCAGGGTGTTGAACCGCAGGTGATGCTGTCGATGTCAAATGACCATCAGTTGTTCTTCGAGGCGTATCCAGATTACTTGGATCTTGACGGTGATGGCTCTCCCAACACGACTTATAGCCATAACAACGATTATTACGGTTATTTCGACAGTTATAAGTGCTATGACTACAGTACCGCGAAAGGCTATTTCGAACCTAAAGCCAATACTGATAACAAGTATTGCGATGCAGTATCAGGTGAGTGGAGTGGTAATTTTCTCAACTACATCAGCATGTCACGAATGGACATAGTGCGAAAAATTCTGTTTGGCGGCTATCGGCGCCAGGACTCTTCCACCTTAACCGTACTTGAGCGGGCTTATATCCCTACCGAAGCACACTCTTGGGCCCGTTTTTATAATGGTAGTGATATGAATAAGCTGACGCCGTTTGATAACGGTGCGGTCGACTCTTCCTCAGCCTCGGGCACCGATGACGCGAACAACACCGTAGGTACTGGCAACAAAACCTTTAATATTTCCGACTCTGATTTCGTTTCATCAGTCGAGGTTGGTGACCAGGTAGTACTCTCGGCTTCAGGTTTTTCGATTCCCTTGCTGAGTGATCCAGGTGACACGCCGGTGATGGCGGGCAGGGTAACAAATCGAGATACCGGCAATAATAGAATCACTGTAGACGTCCGGGGGACGAACGAGAGCGGTCAATATGACAATTGGTCAGTGCAGAACCTTTCCCGAGCGGGCATTTCCTTCTGCAACACGACCAACAACTCCTCCTTGTCGGACGGGGAGGTCGTTCCGGATTCAAGGCCACCTAGAATGAGTGTTGCGCGCGGCAACTACAGCTTGTGGAGTGCAAACGAACGTTGGCAGTGTCGCTGGTCGGAAGAAGTCGGGGCAGCGAACCTGAATAACATTGGCATTACAGAGTCCGCGGCGAATGACCGTAATCCGCGCCGGGACGTGGTCGGCCTGGGTAATAACGATTACAACGTGCGGGTAGAAGTATGTAATGAGAACTTGCTTGGAACTGAACGCTGCAAAGAGTATCCAAGTGGCAATTATAAGCCAGTAGGCCTGCTGCAGCAGTACGGAGACGATGACCAGATTTTCTTCGGTTTGCTGAGCGGCAGTTACCTGAAGAACAAATCTGGCGGGGCATTGCGCAAGAATATTTCGGCATTCGGCGATGAGGTCAACGTAGGCACAGACGGTACTTTTAAAGATGCTCCCACTAGTGGTGGAATTGTCAACAGTCTGAACCTCCTGCGCATGTACGGCTACAATACCGACGGCGTTTATACCCGCGATGCAGAGAACTGCTCTTTTGGTCTGAATTCGTTTTTGGATGGCCGGTGTGCCGGTTGGGGTAACCCGCAGTCTGAAATTTTTGTGGAAGCACTCCGTTACTTCACCGGTAAGAACCCAACGACTGCGTTCACGTTCACCGGCAACGACCGATTGAACGGGTTGACAGCGCAATCATGGAATGACCCTCTGAACGAGACCAACTATTGCGCACCACTCAACATCATCAACTTCAATGGTAGTGTGGCTTCCTATGACAGGGATCAGCTTGATTCAGTCACTGACCTACCGGGTATCACCAGCGTTGCGAAGCTTCGCACCATTACCGATATGATTGGTGCCTCGGAGGAGGTAAACGGGAAAGATTGGTTCGTGGGTGAGAGCGGTACAGCGACAAACCAGCTCTGTACCTCAAAATCTGTAACCGGTTTGTCAGACGCCACTGGTCTTTGTCCCGAGGCTCCACGTCTCTCCGGTGGGTTCGATGTTGTTGGTGCAGCACACCATGCATACACAAACGACATGCGGACTGACCTTAAGAATGAACAGACAATCCGCACCTTCGCGGTCGCGCTGGCACCCGCGGTGCCCCGAATAGATATTCCAAAGCCGGGCGAGAATGTAACGGCGGTCACCATTCTGCCAGCGTGCCGCAACGGCTCAGTGGGTGGTAACTGCGCCATTGTGGATTTCAAGGTGGTGCGGCAGGATCTGGCCAACGGAACAGGTAAGTTTCTGGTCAACTGGGAAGACAGCGAGCAGGGCGGCGACTACGACCAGGATATGTATGGAACCATTGAATATGAAATCAGCAACAGTGAGTTAATCGTGACCACGCGCGTTGGTGCGCAATCCACCCCCAACAGGATGGGTTTTGGTTACATTCTTAACGGTACTGATAAAAACGGTTTTCACGCCCATTCTGGTATTAACAGTTTTGACTATGACGACCCATTGGGAGTCACCGATTGCAATAAT
Source organism: Marinobacter sp. (assembly GCA_036960525.1). Taxonomy (GTDB): domain Bacteria; phylum Pseudomonadota; class Gammaproteobacteria; order Pseudomonadales; family Oleiphilaceae; genus Marinobacter. The sequence continues at coordinate 19,612 of JBALXR010000012.1, read as the reverse complement.
TGCGTGAGCACTGATGCGGAAACGTCTGAAACCTATACGCTGAGCGTTTCTGGTGCAACAGCCGGGTTGTTGGAAGCCCCGATGTTATATGCGGCCAAGTGGTCCGGTTACGACAAACAGGCAGACTTCCCGAATGATCAGGACTCCTGGGATGCAGATGGAGACGGTTTACCAGACAACTATTACTTTGCGATTGATCCGTCAAAGCTGGCAGAGGATCTTGAGAAAGTCTTCGCGGATATTTTACGTACGGCAGCTTCAGCGGCCTCGGTTGCCGCTAACTCCTCTAGTCTGAGCACTGAAACGTCGGTTTACCAGGCTTCGTTCAACAGCCAGAACTGGAGTGGTGACCTTCGGGCTTTCGAGATTAATGATGACGGCACGTTAGCCGACACGTTTAGTTGGAGCGCTGCGAATGAGTTAGATGATTTAACTCCCAGTCAAATTATCACCCGCAAGATAATCACCAACTCTGACTTGTCACTGGTTGACGAAGTCAGTGGTGAGCTGCTCTCCAGAACAGGTATCACCTTCGAATGGGGTGAACTTACCGCAGATCAAAAGACGGCGTTGCAGAAAAATAGTGACGGTACTACTGCCTCATTGGCAATAGCCGAAAGCCGCCTGGAGTATCTTCGTGGTGATCGGTCCAAAGAGCAGACGCTGGATACGCCCACAGGAATATTTCGTGAAAGGCTCAGTCGACTGGGCGACATCATCAATTCGAACCCGCAGTTTATCTATCGGCAGAACTTTGGTTACGGTGGTTTGGCCGGTATATCAGTCTTTTCAGGCATAGATGGGTACAACGACTTCAGGGAAAGTGAAGCCTACCTGGGCCGGGTTCCAATGGTGGTAGTCGGAGGCAATGACGGCATGGTGCATGGTTTTGACGCAACCCCTGATGCCACTAATGCAGGTCGAGAGCTGTTTGCCTATGTGCCGTCGGGAATCATCAAAAACCTCCATGAGTTGACGGAGCGGGATTACCAACATCGTTATTATGTCGATGGTACGGTTCGAATTGCAGATGCATGGTTGGGTGAGTCCAAAAAATGGGCAACCCTGGCAGTGGGGAGCACCGGTGCTGGCGGGAACAGTATTTTTGCCCTTGACATTACCGACCCGGAAAACGTGGGTGCCGATCAGTTCCTGTGGGAATTTACCCACCCTGACATGGGTAAAACTATTCAGCAGCCCTCCATTGTTGCGCTGCCAAACGGTGAGTTTGGTGTGGTTGTAACGAGCGGATACAAAGATGTTCCGGATGTTGGGGGCGGCAAGGTTTGGATTCTGAACGCCGAAACTGGACGGCCAATCTTAACCTTTGAACTGGCAGGCAGTGGCGAGCTTGGCTCACCCTTGGTAGTTGATCTCACTGGTGATCGGATTGCGGATCGCTTGTACGTAGGTGACACTGCGGGGGATTTGTGGCGTATCGATCTGGAAGGCGCTAACACAAATGCTTGGGGTGTTCCGACTACTCTTATGTCGGGTACCACGCTGCTTCCTTTGTTCAGTGCGCCTGATGGTCAATCCATCACGGCACCTCTCTCATCCGCTTTCAATAACGATGGCGAACACATGGTGTTCTTTGGAACGGGTAGTTTTTATCGTGTAGGTCAAAATGTTATCGAGCTTGACCCGCAAATTGAATCGTTCTACGGCATTATTGATCGGGGCAACGAGCTTCAAAAGGGCGACCTTCTGGAGCAGGAAATTATCGCGGAAGTGGTTGAGAGCTCTCAGCGGTTCCGGTTTGTCTCTGATAACCCGATCACCGACACAGACGATGGCTGGTACATAGATTTACTTTGGAAAGAAAGTCTTGGTGGCGAGGGTGCAAAAGGAGAACGAGTTGTCACCAGAGCCCTGGTTCGCGGTGATCGAGTTATTTTTGCGACATTAATTCCCTCAGACGATCCCTGTGCGGCGGGCGGCAACAGCTTCCTGATAGAGGTTGATACAAGCTCGGGAAGTCGTCTGGCGTATTCCGTTTTTGATACAAACGGCGACGGTGTGTTTGATGAAAACGATTTCATTGTTGTGATTATCAATGATGAAGAAGTAAGTCTGCCGGCGTCAGGGTTGGCTCCAGAAATCGGAATTATTAATTCCCCAACAGTTCTGACCGGGGTTGGTGAAGGCAGCGATGAAACAAAAGTAATCAGCGGATCTTCGGGGCAGGTGATCACCATTCAGGAAGCTGGCTCGCGTAGTCGTGGTCGCCAGAATTGGGAACAATTGCAATAAAAACAGCCTGGTCTGGATTCAGTACGGGAAGAGTGGCTTTGCCCCATGAGTTGGGCGAAGCCGATCAAGAACACGCGGGAGTTGAAACATGTTGCTGATGTACCGGAGGCAGAAAGGCTTCAGTTTGATTGAGTTGATGATCGTTGTAGCGATCATTGGCATTCTGGCCGCGATTGCATATCCGTCCTATCAACGTTACGTTGAAAGCACTAGGCGAGCAGCGGCACAAGCAGATCTTCTGGAGCTTGTGCAATTCATGGAACGTCGTTACTCAGCCAGTTTTGACTATCAGGCTGCCGGGGGCGGCAACCCGACGCTGCCGTTCAATACATCCCCTCGAAACACCAATGAGTCCACGGCTTATAATATTTCGTTTACCGAAGATGTTACCCAAGGTGCTTTTGAGCTTCAGGCAGAGCCTACAACACTGCAGCTTGGCGATGATTGCGGCACCATGACGATAGATTATCAGGGAGCGCGCGCGGCGGATCAAAATGACTGCTGGTAAATAGGCGGGGTTTACAATTAGCAAGTTATCGGTCGCCCTGCTGAATCTTCAACCACACCATCGCCATTTGTATCCGAAGCCCAACGAACTCTTCCACCAAAGTTAAGTCGTAATTGTTCGGCCCTCTCTACGGTCCTGCTTTGTGGGCACCAGGTCAGATTTCCGATGGTGCCATGTGCAGAGCCGTCAGGTTTGTATTGAAAGTACCTCCTTCCACCATGACTTGTTGCGCTGGGGGTGAGTGTTCCGCTGGTTGTAACAGGTACTACACGGATCAGGTGAGTAACTTCTGATAAGGATTTAGAATTGTCTGGGTCGGTAAAGATGCTGACAGGGCGGTTCCAATCGGAAACGCATTGGTCATTTTCATCAAGAGGGCACAAAGTGACAAGCTGCCGCTTATAGACCGCGCTGGATCGAGCGACACTAAAGGCAGTTCTGAGGTTGGTTTTTACCTGCGAAGCAGTCATTCGCTCAATGAGCCCTGACCAGTTGCTGACTGCAAAATTTAGTATAATCGAACTTAAAGCTAGTGTGACCAAGAGCTCCAGAAGGGTTAGCCCTATGGAGTTAGTGAACTTTTTCATCCCTGAAAGTCCCTTTTTTAATTATCATGATATGTTTATGAACCGAACGTCCTGTTCGATCTGGAAATAGTACTAGAAAGCTTGTTTAGCTGCACCTCGCCGTTGAAGTAGCTTGTTTTGGTAACTCCTCACTCCAATTCCAACTTCTTCAACTTATACCGCAGCGCCCGAAAACTAATCCCCAGCTTTTTTGCCGCCGCCGTTTTGTTCCAGCGCGTTGCTTCCAGCGCCTGCTCTATAGCTTTGCGCTCTATGCTCTCGAGATATCCCTCCAGGTCCAGGCCTTGCTCTGACAGTTCGATATCCGCCGTTGCCATTATCTCAGCTGTCGGTGCCAGCAAAGGCGATTCAATATAGCTACTAGAACTGCCCAGCTGAAGGTCGCTGCCGTCAATAGCGTCGGTGTCACACAGAGTAAACGCCCGTTCCAGTATGTTTTCAAGTTCACGCACATTGCCGGGAAAATGGTAGCCCTTTAAATAGTCGACGGCGGCGTCGGTAAGAGCGATAGGTGTGCACTCGTATTCGCGAGCGATGCGCTGCAGGATGTGCCTGGCAAGCAGCGCTATGTCGCCGCTGCGTTCACGCAGGGGAGGCACGCGAATTTCAATCACGTTAATGCGATAGAACAGGTCCTGTCGGAACAGGCCATTTTGCACCAGCCCCGGAAGGTCTTTATGGGTCGCGCTAAGCACGCGAATATCCACCGGCACTTCGTGGCTATCGCCGACGGGGCGTACGGCTTTTTCCTGAATGGCCCGCAGAAGTTTTACCTGCATGGGCAGTGGTAGGTCGGCGATTTCATCCAGAAACAGGGTGCCGCCGTTGGCGCTTTGAAATAGGCCTGCTTTGTTATCGACGGCTCCGGTGAAGCTGCCTTTTTTGTGGCCGAAAAACTCGCTTTCCATCAATTCAGACGGAATGGCGCCACAGTTCACGGCTATGAACGGCCCATCACATCTGGGGCCCTGCTGATGAATGGTACGCGCGACCAGCTCTTTACCGCTGCCGGATTCGCCTTGAATAAAGACCGGCGCCTGGCTGCGGGCCAGTTTGCGGGCCTGATTGCGTAAGGTATGAATCTGGGCAGAATTACCCAGCAGCAAACCCGGGTCGCTATTGTCTTCTGGCGCAGGCTCTGGGTTCTGGGCCAGTTTCAGGGCGGTGTTGACCAGCTCTCGCAGCCGCGGTAGTTCAACGGGCTTTGACACAAAATCAAAAGCACCTGCCTTCAAGGACTCAATAGCGGTGTCCATACTGCCGTAAGCAGTTATTACAGCGACCGGCGTGTTGGGTGCATGCTGCTGAATCCATTGCACGAGTTCAATGCCCTTGCCATCTGGCAGATTCATGTCAGTCAGACACAAATTTGGCGTGTGCTTTTGCATGCCTGCGATCCCCCCTGCCAGAGTGCCCGCGGTGAACGTTTTCAGACCCATACGGTTGAGGGTGATCTCTAACAGGTCACGGATGTCGGGTTCGTCGTCTACGATCAGCGCGGTTAGTTTGGTCATATTTCCCTTCAAATCACACGCCCGGGATGGGCAAACATAATGCGAAAGCAGCAGCCTGGCTGATTGCTGTGAATCAACGACAGGTGGGCTTGATTCGCCTCACACAATTCTTTTGCCAGATAAAGGCCCAATCCGGTGCCACTTTTGTCGGTTGTAAAGAACGGTTCAAATACAGACGACGTGTTTTCTTTGGTAATTCCCGGGCCGTAATCCTTGATATCAATGAAAGCGCGGGCACCGTCAGCGGCGATTCCGGTGACTATTTCTATTTTAGCCTCGCCACAATGCAATTGACTGTAGCGTAAGCCATTGTCGCATAGGTTGATCAGAATTTGTTCTAACTGGCTGGTATCGAAACGTGCTGTGGGGTGAGCGCCAGGCTGAACGCTAAGGCGGATAATCACGGGTTTATGTTGACTGTGGGTTTGTAGAAAATCGTCACGAAACAGTTCTAACCAGGGCTGCAGATCAATCGACTCGACAGCTGGGGTTTCACGGCGAGACACGCCCAGCACACTCTCTATAATGGTGTTCACACGTTTTGAGTGGCGATGAATAATCGCCAGCATCTTTTGGTCAGCCGTATCCATATTCGGCGACTCATCCAAAAGTTGCGCGGCGTGGCTGATGGCCCCCAGCGGGTTGCGAATTTCATGGGCGATGCTGGCTGTTAATTGGCCCAGTGAGGCGAGCTTCATTTGTTGCGCTTGCTGGGTTACGCGGCTGATGTCTTCCAGAAACACCAATACTAGCTGGCCAGTGTTTTGGTCCAGGTGCGCAAACGTGGCTTGTATGGGGGGCGACGTGCTTGTGGGCTGAAATGGCGCGATGCTTTGTTGCGGATGCAGCAGCCAGCTTTTGAATCCGGTTAGCAGGCTTTCGGGCAGAAGGTGCGCGCCCGTTGTTTTTTCGATTTCTGCTAGCTGCGCAGAAACCGTATACCCTGCCAGCATCTCGCTGGCAGCGGCGTTCATAAGGCGAACCTGGCCTTCACGGTCTAGTACCAGTATGCCGGTGCGCATGCGCTGAATGATTTGTTGGTTAATCTGTTCCAGCTCGGCGAGGCTTCGGGCACGACTGTTGGCGAGAGTCTCGCTGCGGCGCAGGCGGATTGAGATGTATTGCAAAGTAGCGGCGGTCATAAAATAAACAATACCCAATGACCCGGCCCGCACCATGTCATCGGCATTTTTGCCCTGTTCCAGCATGGCCCAAAGTGCAATGGCCAGTGAACTGAGAGTGGCTAAGGCAGCGTAAAATGTACCCATGCGCCCTGGCGTCATGATGTTACCAGCGGCGACTGATACGATCACCAAGTTTGCCATGTCATTGGTGATGCCGGAACTGCTGACCAACAGGCCATGAATAATCAGTATATCCAGCAAAATGGAGACGCTGATGTTGCGCTCACTGGGCTGGAAACCGGTGACCATTAATACGGCTATAAACGCGTTTACGGCCAGATAGGCGATTACGCCCGCTTGAAAGTAGTCTAGTTGGCGGAAACGACCGTCAAAACTAATGGTATCCACCAGTAGTAGCCCGATAAGCAATATGCCCAACACCACGCGATAATAGTTATAGACCCGGAACAGCTCGCCGCGTTGGCGTGTGCTCAGCAAGACGCCGGCACTGGCTGTGGGTGCCGTCGTTGTGGGAAGCGTGGAAGACGCTGTCATAAAGAGTGCCATATATACGGTGGAGGCAGCTTTTAGCTGCCAGTAGTAGTGGTGGTGTTGACGCTTACGCCCATTAAGGGCGCTGCCGCAGACTTGGCGCGGCTGCGCGTTTATAATAGCCCTTTTTAAGGCATCAGTAACAGGAACCGACCTATGTCGTTAACAGCGGATCAGCCCCGATCCCCACAAACACCGGGCCCTTTGCGCTTGGTGATGGTTCAGCAGGATTTTTTGGTCGGTGATATACCCGGCAACGCCCAGCGGATTGTTGCGGCGGTAAGGCAAGCCGATGACCAGCACCAGGCCGACATTGTGGTATTTCCCGAGTTGGCGTTGACCGGCTACCCGCCGGAGGACTTGCTGCTGCGGCCAAGCCTGGACATCCGCGTACAAGCGGCAATCGATGAAATCTGCGGGGCGGGGTTGGCACCGGTTGTGGTGTTTGGTGCGCCGGTGCGTGAAAACGGCAAACTCTATAACGCTGCGCTGGTGATGGAAAACGGCAAGATTAGCCATCGGTATTTTAAACAGTGCCCGCCTAACTACCAGGTTTTTGATGAAAAACGCTATTTCGCCAATGGGTTTGAGCCATTGGTGGTTAGTTTGCGGGGCGTTAATGTCGGCATTACGGTGTGTGAAGACTTGTGGGCAGAAGGTCCGGTTGAGACGGCCGCAGCGGCCGGCGCAAAACTGGTACTGAATCTGAATGCGTCGCCGTATTCCCAGGGCAAGCAGCTGCGGCGTAAAGCTCTGGTTCAGCGTAAGGCCAAAGCCGCTGGCGTGCCCATTGTGTACGTCAACCTGGTTGGCGCCCAGGACGAGTTGGTGTTTGATGGAGGCTCGCTGGTGGCCGACGGCAAAGGCGAGATCGCTGCAGAAGCGCCGCAGTTTGAACAGGGCCTGTTCGTTGTAGACTTTGAATGTCGAGTAACCTGTCAGCCGGTTACTCAACCATTACCACAGCCACTGTCCGCAAGCGCGGCGGTGTATCAAGCGTTGGTGATGGGTGTTCGGGATTATGTGGGGAAAAATGGCTTTAAGTCTGTAGTACTGGGTTTGTCAGGAGGTATTGACTCGGCGCTGACGTTGGCCATAGCCGTGGATGCGCTGGGCAAAGAGCAGGTGCGGGCGGTGATGATGCCGTTTCGCTACACCGCGGATATCAGCTTGCAAGACGCAGAGGCCCAGGCCAGCACTATGGGCGTACAATACGATGTGTTCTCAATCGAACCAATGTACGACGCCTTTATGGCAACCTTGGCCGAGCCCTTCATCGGCACCACGGTGGATACCACCGAACAAAATCTTCAGGCCCGTTTACGGGGTGTTTTGCTGATGTCGCTGTCGAACAAATTTGGCTCTTTGGTATTGACGACGGGCAACAAAAGCGAAATGGCAGTCGGTTACTCGACTCTTTATGGCGATATGGCCGGCGGCTTTGATGTGCTCAAAGACGTTGCCAAAACCCAGGTGTTCGAGCTTTCGCGTTATCGCAATACGGTGGCGCCGGTTATACCCGAACGGGTGATTACACGGCCGCCGTCGGCTGAGCTGGCGCCAGACCAGAAAGATGAAGACAACCTGCCGGGCTATGATGTTCTGGATGTCATTCTTCAACGCTATGTCGAACAGGATGAAAGCGCCGAGGTGATTATCGCTGCAGGCTTTGACCGCGTGGATGTAGAACGGGTGATTCGTCTGGTGGATATCAATGAATACAAGCGCCGGCAGGCGCCAATTGGTGTGCGGGTTTCAGAGCGGGGCTTCGGTAAAGATCGACGTTATCCCATTACTAACGCTTGGAAAAGCGGCGTATAAAAACCGGGGACCGTTATGGCCCCCGGTTCAGTAGCTAGAAGACAGCGACGTTATTCGTCGCCCACCAGGCCAAAGGTGATCACGCTGGCAAGGGAGCGGTTCTGCTTGCGCAGAATGTCGGGCTCAAATTCCCCGTTTTGGTTAAACGCTTTGCTGTCTGGAAAGTTTGTCCGTAGCAATGCAACGGCGTCTTGGCTGCCTTTTTTTATGTCCATAAAGCGAAATGTCTCCGCCAGAATAATGATGGCTTCTTCTACCACCGGTGAACTGGGATAATTCTCCACCACATAGCGGGCTCGGTTGTTGGCTGCAATGTAGGCTTCCCGCGTGATGTAATAGCGGGCAGCGTGAAGTTCCAACTCAGCCATGCGGTTGCGCACGGCAAGCATCCGCTGGCGGGCATCGGCGGCGTACAAGCTGTCAGGATAACGGTTGAGCAATTCGGAAAAGTCGCGGAACGCCTGCAACTGTTCGCCTGGAGCGCGGGCGTTAGCTTCTATCGGGAAGTAGCGCGCGGCCAATCCAATGTCCAAGTTGTAAGAGGCCAAGCCACGCATGTATAGGGCGTAGTCACCGTGTTCGCTTTGCGGGTTCAGTCGTAGAAAACGATCCGCCGCAGCGCGGGCGCCTTCTAGGTCAAGATTCTGATAGCGCGCAAAAATAAGGTCAAGCTGAGCTTGCTCGGCGTAGCGGCCAAACGGATAGTAGGTTTCCAGGGCATCCAGATTGGTTTCCGCTTCGTTGAAATTGCCCGAATTCATGGCGCTGCGGGCGTTCTCGTAATAGGTTTGCTCGGGTAATACCTGCTCTTGCTTATTTGTGGCGCAGGCGCTGAGTAGCACAACCACTACGGACACTACCCATAAACGGACAACTGATCTCATGCCGGAATCCCGTATAATGTCGAAAAGTTCAAAGAGCCACCATTGTAACGGGGAAGGCGCTGGATGTGCAGTACAAGCACAACAGAAGCCCGGCTGTTTGTCATAATATAAGCCAAACGTAACACAACCAGGCCCTGGGGGCTTAATGTCAGCTGAAAATCGAATTATCGCCAGTTTTGTAATACCACCCAAACTGAGCGACAAGCGCCTTGACCAGGCCGCCGCAGAGCTAATGCCCGAACACTCGCGCTCGCGCCTGCAATCCTGGGTAAAAAGCGGCGCCCTGACTGTGAACGGCGGTCAGTGCAGACCCCGCGATAAAGTGATGTTGGGTGACAAAATCGAGTTAGACGCCGAACCGGAAGCGCAGGTGACCTGGCAGGCAGAATCCATCACCCTTGATATTGTTTATGAAGACGAGCACATACTGATCATCAACAAGCCCGCCGGTTTGGTGGTGCACCCGGCGGCTGGCCATGCCGACGGTACCTTGGTGAACGCTATACTTAATATAGCTCCAGAAGTAGAAAACTTGCCACGGGCTGGCATTGTGCACCGCCTGGATAAAGACACCTCCGGTGTTATGGTGGTGGCGCGCAGCCTGATTGCCCACACCTCGCTGGTAAATCAGCTGCAAACCCGCACCATGGGCCGTGAATACGAAGCCGTTGTAGTAGGCACCCTGACCGGCGGCGCCACCGTGGATGCCCCAATCGGGCGCCACCCCACCGAACGCAAAAGGATGGCGGTGGTGAAGTCCGGTAAGCCGGCCGTTACGCACTACCGCGTGATTGAACGCTTTGCGGCCCACACTCACGTGCGCTGCAAGCTGGAAAGCGGACGTACCCACCAGATTCGTGTGCACCTGACCCACGTAAAACACCCGTTGGTGGGCGATCCTGTTTACGGCGGGCGCCTGCGTTTGCCCAAAGGCACCACCGAAGAATTGCGCGAAGTGCTGTCTGGCTTCCACCGCCAGGCTCTGCACGCACGCCAGCTGACCCTGGAACACCCGCAAACCGGCGAAACAATGAGTTGGGATGTGCCTTTGCCAGAGGATTTCCAGCTACTGTTGGCAGCGCTGCGTAAACACGTAAAAGATATGGAAAGCGATGAATTCTGATTTGCCGTTAATAGCGCCTGTCTGGCCAGCGCCAGCCAGCGTGCAGGCGTTCAACAGCACCCGCCAGGGCGGCGTTAGCGCGGCGCCTTGGGATCAACTGAATTTGGGGGATCACGTTAACGACCACCCTCGGCACGTAGCCGCCAACCGTCAACGATTGGCGGATCATCTCGGCTTGCCGGCGCAACGTTTCGCCTGGTTAAATCAGGTGCACGGAACCGTTGTTGTCGAAGTAACAGCCCAGAACCTAAGCCAACTTCCGCCCGCCGACGCCAGCTACACCCGCGAACCCGGCACGGTGTGCGCCATTCTTACCGCCGACTGCCTGCCAGTCATACTCTGCGATCGCCAAGGAACCATAGTCGGCGCAGCCCACGCCGGTTGGCGCAGCCTGTGCGGTGGCGTGCTAGAAAACCTGATAACAGCAATGGGTGAGCCCGCGGAAAACCTGATGGCCTGGCTCGGCCCTGCCATTGGTACCGACCAGTTCGAAGTAGGGCCAGAAGTACGCCAGGCGTTTATCAACCACAGCCCGCAAGCATCAAGCGCGTTCGCAAGCCAGGGCGCACGCCCCGGCCGCTACATGGCTGACATCTACCAACTGGCAAAGCAGCGTCTGCAACAAGCGGGCGTTAGCTCGATAGATGGTGGAGGCCTATGCACTGTTAGCGACAGCCAGCGTTTCTACTCCTACCGTCGCGACGGCCAAACCGGCCGGATGGCTACCCTGATAGCTTTTTATTAAAGCACCCGCTGTTTTAAATGCTAGTCGTAACTGATCTCTGTCAATTTTCTGACACTCCAATCGGTTACTAACTTGAAGTCTGCCTATTAGCACCTACATTAAGTAACAAATCAGACTCAATTGGCCGACACCGGCCCATTGCATAAAGACCCGGAGAGCCTCCCCATGAGAATTGACAAACTGACCAGTCGCCTGCAAAGCGCCTTGGCTGATGCCCAATCCCTAGCTGTCGGCAAAGATCACAATTTCATAGAGCCGTTGCACCTGATGCAGGCACTGTTGGATCAAGATGCCAGCTCCATCAAACCGCTGCTGAAGCAGGCCGGCGGCGAGCCTGCCCGCATCCGCCAGGCGGTCATTAAAGAAATTGAGAGTTTGCCCGAAGTAAAAGGCAGCGCCGGCGATGTTGCCATGTCCAACGATATGGGCCGCCTGTTTAACATTGCCGACAAACTCGCGCAAAAGCGTAAAGACCAGTTTGTCTCTAGCGAACTGATGTTGCTGGCTGCGCTGGAGGACCGCGGTAGCTTGGGGCGGGTGTTGCGTGAACAAGGCGTGGACAAGGTTGCTTTAGAAAAAGCCATTGAAAATGCCCGCGGTGGCGAATCTGTCGACGACGCAGGCGCCGAAGAAAATCGCCAGGCATTGGATAAATACACCATCGACCTGACCGAAATGGCCGAGTCGGGCAAGCTTGACCCGGTGATTGGCCGTGACGACGAAATCCGCCGCACCATTCAGGTACTGCAGCGCCGTCGCAAGAACAATCCGGTATTGATTGGTGATCCGGGCGTGGGTAAAACCGCGATTGTAGAGGGCTTGGCCCAGCGTATTGTAAATGGCGAAGTACCCGAAGGCCTGAAAAACAAGCGCGTATTGTCACTGGATATGGGCTCGCTGATTGCTGGTGCCAAATTCCGCGGTGAGTTCGAAGAACGTCTGAAAGCCGTGTTGAAGGAACTCACAAAACAGGAAGGCCAGATCATCCTTTTTATTGACGAAATCCACACCATGGTGGGTGCCGGTAAAGCCGAAGGCTCGATGGACGCAGGCAATATGCTCAAACCAGCGCTGGCCCGCGGCGAACTCCACTGCGTGGGCGCGACCACTCTGGACGAATACCGGGAACACATTGAAAAAGATGCGGCCCTTGAGCGCCGGTTCCAGAAAGTACTTGTAGACGAGCCTAGCGAAGAAGACACCGTTGCTATATTACGTGGCTTGAAAGAGCGCTATGAAGTGCACCACGGTGTTGAAATAACCGACAGCGCCATCATTGCTGCTGCCAAACTGTCGAATCGTTATATCTCCGACCGTAAACTTCCGGACAAAGCCATTGATCTTGTGGACGAGGCCGGAAGCCAGATTCGTATGGAGATGGACTCCAAGCCCGAACCGCTGGATCGCCTGGAACGCCGCCTGATTCAACTGAAAATCGAGCGCGAAGCGCTGAAAAAAGAGACCGACCCTGCATCGAAGAAGCGCCTGGAAGAACTCTCCAGTGTGATTGGCGGCGTGGAGCGCGAATACGCCGATCTTGAAGAAGTTTGGAATACCGAAAAGGCCGCCTTACACGGATCGCAGAAAATCAAAAGCGAGCTTGAGCAAGCGCGAACTGAGCTGGAGAGTGCCCGGCGAGCCGGTGACCTTGGCCGAATGTCCGAGTTGCAGTATGGCCGGATTCCGGAGCTTGAGCGCCAGCTAGATATGGCAAGCCAAGCCGAGATGATGGAAATGACTCTGTTGCGTAACCGGGTGACCGAGGAAGAAATTGCAGAAATTGTCTCCAAATGGACCGGTATTCCGGTGTCGAAAATGCTCGAGGGCGAGCGCGACAAACTGATGCGCATGGAAGAAGCTCTGCACAAACGGGTAATCGGGCAAAACGAGGCTGTGGAGGCGGTGGCTAACGCAGTGCGCCGTTCCCGCGCCGGGCTGTCGGACCCCAATCGTCCCAACGGCTCCTTCTTATTCCTCGGCCCCACTGGTGTGGGCAAAACCGAATTGTGCAAGGCATTGGCCTCCTTCCTGTTTGATACCGACGACGCCATGGTACGCATTGATATGTCGGAGTTTATGGAGAAACACTCCGTGGCGCGGCTGATCGGTGCGCCCCCGGGTTATGTGGGCTATGAAGAGGGAGGTTACCTGACCGAAGCCGTGCGGCGGCGGCCTTATTCGGTGTTGTTGCTGGACGAAGTAGAAAAAGCGCATCCAGACGTGTTCAACATTCTGTTGCAGGTTCTTGATGATGGCCGTCTGACCGATGGCCAGGGCCGTACCGTCGATTTCCGCAACACCGTGATAGTGATGACGTCTAACCTGGGCTCTGGAATCATCCAGCGGCATGCGGGAGAAGAAAACTACGACGCCATGAAAGCCCTGGTGATGGACGAAGTCGGCACTCACTTCCGCCCCGAGTTTATCAATCGGGTGGACGAGGTCGTAGTATTTCATCCGTTGGCAGCGAACCAGATCCGCGGTATCGCCAAAGTGCAGATCGAGCTGCTCGACAAGCGCTTGCAGCAGCAGGATATTACCCTGGAACTGGACGAAAGCGCGATGGAGTTGCTTGCAAGTGTCGGCTATGATCCGGTTTACGGCGCAAGGCCGCTGAAACGGGCGATTCAGCGGATGATCGAAAACCCCTTGGCGCAACAATTGCTGCAAGGTAGTTTCGGCCCCGGGGATATCATTCACACCCGTGTTGAAGAGGGCGCGCTGGCGTTCAGCAAGGCCTGACAGGCCCCGAATATATGATGCTCAGACTGTAGTGAATTGAGTGCCTATTAAATGTGCCCTGAACATGCCCGGTGTGGGTGGGTTCAGGGTGTTTTTTCTTCGCCGCAGTTTTGTTCAGCGATGTCTTCATACGTTTGCTTTTTCTGCGAGATCTCGTCTGGGGTCAGGAATCGTTGTTCGCCATCCTCGTCAATTCGGATGCGCGTATTGTTGCTGATTATCTGAAGATTCTGTTGCGCTGCGTCGCAATTTGTTTTGCGTTGTGCCTGGCGGGTAGTCGAAGCCTCACCTGCGCTTGATGCTTCGCTGGCGGCTTGTTGCCGTTGCTCCAGTTCAGTCACCTGCTGTTGGGCAGACAGGGTAGTGTTCACAACACTGGGTTGGCCAGATTTTACGCTAACCTGCTCGTTTTGAATGCCTGTGGGTTGGCGATCGCCAAAGTTTGTAACGCCTTCTGCATCGGTCCACTTGTATACCGCAGCGGCATTCACCATAACCGGTGTAAGTGCCAGTGCTAGAGCCATCGTTTTTAGTTGTATTTTCATCGTTTAATGTCCGCTGTTGTTAACCTTTCGCAGGAAACGGGTAAATGGCTAATTACGCTGTAGTCATAGCGTATCTGAACAATTATGTCAGCTCATTTGGTTTTTTTCTTTTGCCTGGTTCAAATAGGTAACAGTCTATTTAGCCAAAGCGGCTATTGACAGGGAGTTTCCCGCTGTCAGAATTACTTATTGCCTGAATGCGGGAGGGAATGCAGCCGGCAATCCCGTTCATATTCCCCCCGCTTATTACCGCGCCTAACACACCGCCCATCGTTGCGGTTTTGGTTGTTGCTTACGTGCAATCTGTCGACTGGCTGTTCTCCGCAACCCTCAGGAGGGCGGCTGGCCGGGAGACAACCTTAGTTGACTGGGGCGTGATGGAGTATTGGTTCAGCTTTCACAAAAAGTTACACAACCGTATATCCAGGTAGCCGGGGTGGTACCCCGATTTACTCATTTGCAGAAGAGGGTCGAAAACGTGGAGTTATTGTCTGGCGCCGATATGCTCATCCGTTCGTTACAGGATGAAGGCATAGAAAATATTTATGGCTATCCGGGTGGAGCAGCCCTGCATATATACGATGCCCTGTTCAGGCAGGATGCCGTCAAGCACATTTTGGTCAGGCACGAACAGGCGGCTGTGCACATGGCTGATGGCTATGCCCGTGCTACCGGCAAAGTGGGTACAGTGCTGGTTACCTCGGGGCCCGGTGCGACGAACACCATTACCGGTATTGCGACTGCTTTTATGGACTCCATACCGATAGTGGTTCTGTGTGGGCAGGTGGCATCAACGCTGATTGGCGAAGATGCCTTCCAGGAAACCGACATGATCGGTGTTTCCCGCCCGGTGGTGAAGCACAACCTTAGTGTGCGCCACCCTTCCGAGATCCCGGAAATTATTCGCAAGGCCTACTACATTGCGACAACCGGCCGACCGGGCCCGGTGGTTGTGGACATTCCAAAGGACATGACCGCGCCTAACGATCGCTACGAGTACGTGTTTCCGAAAAAAACCAAATTGCGGTCTTATAATCCCGCCATTCGTGGCCACGCCGGCCAGATCAAAAAAGCAGTGGACATGCTGCTAGCGGCCAAGCGACCGATTGTTTATGCCGGCGGCGGTGTCATCCTGGGCAAGGCTTCTGGTCAGCTGACTGAAATGGTGCGCGGCCTGGGTTACCCGATCACAAATACCTTGATGGGTATAGGTTGTTATCCGGCAAGCGACAAGCAGCACATTGGTTGGTTGGGCATGCACGGTACCTACGAAGCCAATATGGTTATGCATCACGCGGACCTGATTCTGGCCATTGGTGCGCGTTTTGACGACCGCGTTACCAACGCGACCGAGAAGTTCTGCCCTGGCGCTCGCATTATTCACATTGACATCGATCCAGCGTCGATTTCCAAAACCATCAGCGCCGATGTACCTATCGTTGGGCCTGTGGATTCTGTGCTGAAAGAAATGCAGTCGCTGATCAAGGAGAGCAAGGTCAGGCCCGACGCTGATGCGCTGGCGTCCTGGTGGAAGCAGATCGACGAATGGCGTGCTTTTCATGGCATGCGTTATGAAACAAGTGATGACGTTATTAAGCCGCAGGAAGTGGTGGAAATGCTGTACCGCCTGACCAATGGCGATGCCTATGTCACCACCGATGTGGGGCAGCACCAGATGTTTGCCGCACAGTACTACAAGTTTGACAAGCCCAACCGCTGGATCAACTCCGGTGGTCTTGGCACCATGGGCTTTGGCTTGCCAGCAGCGATGGGCGTAAAGCTGAATCTTCCGGATGAAGAAGTGCTCTGTATCACTGGTGAAGGCAGCATACAGATGAACATCCAGGAGCTGTCGACCTGCAAGCAATACAACTTGCCAGTGAAGATCATCAACCTGAACAATCAGGCTTTGGGTATGGTTAAACAGTGGCAGGATATGAATTACGGGGCGCGTCACTCGCATTCTTACATGGACTCCTTGCCTGACTTCGTCAAACTCGCGGAGGCCTATGGCCACGAGGGCATAAAGATTACACGCAAGGAAGATCTGGAACCCATGCTCAAAAAAGCATTGGCCATGAAAGACAAGCTGGTGTTCGTAGACATTTATGTAGACCCTTCTGAACACGTCTACCCGATGCATGTGGCCCGCGGCTCAATGAAAGATATGTGGCTCAGCAAAACGGAGAAGGTGTAACTATGCGTCGAATCATTTCTGTTTTGTTGGAAAACGAGCCAGGCGCGCTGTCGCGGGTAGTAGGTCTGTTTTCACAGCGTAACTACAACATTGAAACCCTGACGGTTGCGCCCACCGAAGACCCAACAATGTCGCGTTTGACGGTAACGACTACGGGTTCCGAGCGGGTGATTGAGCAGATTACCAAGCAACTGAACAAGCTGATTGAAGTGATCAAGCTGGTGGATCTCACCGAGGGTGCCCATATCGAGCGTGAACTCATGCTGGTGAAGCTGAAGGCAACGGGCTCCCAGCGCGCTGAAATCAAGCGCACCGTAGACATCTTTCGTGGCCAGATCGTTGACGTCACCAGTTCCGTGTATACCGTGCAACTGGCGGGTGACAGTGCCAAGCTGGATGGCTTTATTCAGGCCGTCGGTGCAACCGGTGTTTTGGAAGTAGTGCGTAGCGGTGTATCCGGTATTGCTCGCGGTGAAAAAGTGCTCAGCCTTTAAGGCGATCGGTTTTCACGGCTATTGATTTTAAAGAATTCACAACGTAGAACTCAGGCCCTCTGGGCCGCTCAAACAATAGAGGTTAGTCATGCAGGTTTATTACGATAAGGATTGCGATCTTTCGATTATTCAGGGCAAAAAAGTAGCCATTATTGGTTTCGGTTCTCAAGGGCACGCCCATGCCTGCAACCTGAAAGATTCGGGTGTAGACGTAACGGTTGGTTTGCGTGCCGGTTCGTCGTCTATCGCCAAGGCCGAAGCCTATGGCCTGAAAACGGCTGATGTACCCTCAGCCGTTGCAGCTGCCGATGTGGTGATGATCCTGACGCCAGACGAGTTCCAGTCACAGCTTTACCGTGACGAAGTTGAGCCAAGCCTGAAACAGGGCGCAACTTTGGCCTTCGCCCACGGTTTCGCTATTCACTACAATCAGGTCGTTCCCCGCAAAGATCTGGACGTGATCATGATCGCTCCTAAGGCGCCAGGTCACACCGTGCGTACCGAGTTTGTTAAAGGTGGTGGTATTCCCGACTTGATCGCAATTTTCCAGGACGCATCCGGCAACGCCAAGAACCTTGCGCTGTCTTACGCCAGCGGTTTGGGCGGCGGCCGTACCGGTATCATTGAAACCACGTTTAAAGACGAAACTGAAACCGATCTGTTCGGTGAGCAGGCGGTTCTGTGTGGTGGTGCGGTTGAGCTGGTAAAAGCTGGTTTTGAAACCCTGACAGAAGCCGGTTATGCGCCTGAAATGGCCTACTTCGAGTGTCTGCACGAGCTCAAGTTGATTGTCGATCTGATGTACGAAGGCGGCATTGCCAACATGAACTACTCCATCTCTAACAACGCAGAGTATGGTGAGTATGTGACAGGCCCGGAAATCATCAACGCGGAATCTCGTGCGGCCATGCGCAACGCACTGAAGCGCATCCAGAGCGGCGAATATGCCAAAATGTTCATCGCGGAAGGTGCTCTCAACTACCCGTCCATGACGGCTGCACGTCGCATTAACGCTGCCCATCCTATTGAGCAGACGGGTGAAAAGCTGCGCGGTATGATGCCGTGGATCTCTGCTAACAAGATCGTAGATAAAGACAAAAACTAAAAGCCCAAGCTTTTGGTTTTGTAAGACGCGGCCCGTGTGGCCGCGTTTTTCGTATATACTGCGGCCAAATACTTTCCGGAGTAATTGGAATGACTGACGAAAAGAAATCTGCCGAACCCAATCCGGCCAACAAGCCGGATGTTTCTGCTTCTGCTGTCCAAGGTACGGAAGACATTCACGAGCTCCCGCCGGGAGAGGTTATTGAAGAAGAGCTGGTTGAAGGGGCGCCTGTTCGTCATAAAGGTATTTTCCTTCTGCCTAATGCGCTTACTACAGCCTCCTTGTTTTCGGGCTTCTACGCGATTGTTTCTGCAGCCAACGGCATTTTCGACAACGCAGCGATTGCCATCTTTGTGTCTATGATTCTGGATGGACTAGATGGGCGCGTCGCACGGATGACCAACACCCAAAGTAAATTTGGCGAAGAGTATGATTCTCTCGCTGATATGGTGGCCTTCGGTGTGGCGCCGGGGTTGGTGGCGTTCTTCTGGTCGCTTAATGGCCTGGGTAAGCTGGGATGGGCGGTAACCTTTATCTATGTAGCCGGAACGGCTTTGCGCCTGGCTCGCTTTAATACTCAGATTGGGTCGGTCGACAAGAAGTACTTTGTGGGTCTGCCAAGCCCTGCGGCAGCAGCAGCCGTGGCAGGAATGGTCTGGTGCTTTCATGCGTTCGAACCATCGGCTTGGTTAACGGCTCTGACGCTGTTCGTGGTTGCCGGTGCTGGCGTGTTGATGGTCAGTAACGTGCTGTACCAAAGTTTTAAAGATCTCGACATGCGGGGGAGGGTGCCGTTCGCAGCGATTCTGCTGGTGGTGCTGATTTTCGTGGTGATTGCGCTAGATCCCGCCACCGTGTTGTTCTGTACTTTCTTGGTATATGCGCTGACAGGGCCTGTGCGAGCCTTATTTCGCAAAAAACCGCGCCGCCCAGTTTAATATGGGGTGTAAGTAATCTGTGGGAAGAGTATAAAGGAGGGGCTTCGGCCCCTTTTCTGATTGTGTAGGGGGCGTTTTTTGGGAGTGAAGTAAGGGCAAACCGAGATATAGGGAATCTTTTTCACATTCCCCGTTGACCTGTCCCGAGAAGTCTGTAGAATGCGCATCTCGCTTGAGGGACACCCCGGATTAGAGGGGTAGAGATCAAGCGGAAACTGTTTAGTAAGACGTTGAAAAGTTTAGGAAATGTGATTTAAACTTTGAACGCGAAAACAGTTGACACGGTTCGGATACGCTGTAGAATGCGCCTCTCGAATCAAGCAGTACCAGCCGGTTGGCTCGGTGGTTTTGGAAAGAAGATCTTCTGGAGCGACTCGAAATAAACGGTTGACAGGACAGCGAAACGATGTATAATTCGCCTCCTGATTGAGCCACGGCTCAAACGCTCTTTAAAAAATTAACCAAGTAATTCGTGTGGGC
>JBALXR010000129.1:0-6462 GCA_036960525.1 Marinobacter sp. | reverse complement strand
ATTGTGGGTGGTAAGCCCGTATTTAAGGCAATGGACTCCGCCGGAGTTTTCACCCTACATTGCCGCCGATGGTGCAGGCGATCTGGGAGGACGGGTCTGGGCCGTAGTAGAGGCCATAGTCAGCGGCGGCCTCACTGATGGCCAGATTACGTACACCGGATTGCAGGCGAGCCGAACGCGCAAGTGGATCGATATGCAGAATACGGTTGAACTTGGCCAGCGACAACACGACACCGCCAGCGTCGGGCATGGCGCCCGCACTCAGGCCCGTGCCTGCGCCGCGAGCAACCACTGGAATTCCGAACTGGTGGCACAGGCGCATCACCTGTTGAACCTGTTCGACTTTCTCTGGCAGCACCACCAGCAGCGGCATAACGCAGTACATTGACAGGCCATCACACTCGTAGGGCTTGAGCGTCTCTTCGTCGGTAATGACGAATTGTGGATCAATGAATGTCCGAAACATCTCTGCCAGTTCGGTTTTGCCAGGCTTGCTGGCGGCAGTGTTTAACGGTTTTCTGTCAGTGTTCATTACGCGACTCCGGCCCTGTGTGGGGCAGTCCTGTTTACGGGGCAGTTCTACTTATATCTACGTCCTGCTCACCGTAATGTGCTGTTAACAGTAAAGTGCTGCTAGCAATGACGTACTACGCGCGACCAGCATTAAGGTGATCAATGCCGGCCTGGGCACAATCCATATCTTGTTGCGGTGAGCCGGAGCTTAGGCCAATACCGCCGACTACCTCGCCATCTACAACAACAGGCAGGCCGCCGCCAACCACGCACAAACGCCCGCCCTGCGAGGTATGAATGCCGAATACCAGGTTGCCGGGTACGCAGGCAGCGTTGTATTCGTGGGTCGCTTTGCGGGCAGCGGCGGCGGTGTAAGCCTTGTCTTGAGCGACGATAACACTGCTGATTTTGCCGCCATCCATACGTTCAAAAGCAATCAGGTTGCCGGACTCGTCGGTAATGGCGATGCACATCGGGATGCCAATTTCCCGGGACTTGGCGGCGGCGCCTTCGATCAACAGGCGGGCGTCTTGCTGGTCGAGTCTTTTTAGGGTGATCATTTTGTATTCTCCTTAAGCAATTGAGTTGGCCGCTATTGAGCGGCCTTGATTTTCAAAAGTGCCGGTGGTCAGCCGTACACCAGGTTTGGCAAGTAGGTGACAATGGAGGGGAAGACGACACACAGGAACAGGCCCAGTGCCTGTAGCCCCAGGAACACCAGTGCTGACCGGAAGATGGTGGCCATCGAGATTTCCGGGGGGCACACCCCGCGAATATAGAAGAGCGCATACCCGAAGGGCGGACTCAGGAACGACATCTGCATATTCACCAGATACAACACCCCGAACCAGAGCACCACGTCTGAGCTGTCGATGCCGGGCAGGCCGAACAGACCGTCGAAAGTCAGTGCTTCAACAATTGGAATAAAGATCGGCACAGCCAGCAAAAGGATGCCCACCCAGTCCAGAAACATGCCCAGAACCACCAGCAGCAGCATCAGCAAGAACAACACGGCGTAAGGAGACAGGCCAATGTTCAGGATGGTTTCAGTGATGAACACCTGGCCACCTTGCAGGATGTAGAAGCCCACAAACACTGAGGCACCAAACATGATCCACAGCACCATGGCAGAGGCTTTGGTGGTGGTAACAGACGCATCTCGCAGCGCAGCAATAGACAGTGCACCATGCTTCCAGGCCACAATCATGGCGCCGAATGAGCCAATGCCCGCTGCTTCCACCGGTGTTGCCACGCCGCCAAACAATAGGCCTAGTACTAGACTTATCAGAACCAGAGGCGCAATCAGGCTTTTCAGCAGGCGTAGCTTTTCGCGCGTGGAAATGCGTTCTTCCAGCGGTACCGGTGGTCCGAGTTTTGGGTTAAGCCAGCTGCGAATCAGCACGTAACCAATGTAGGTAGAGGACAGCATGATGCCTGGAACAATTGAACCGAGGTACAGCTCGCCTACCGATTGCTGGGCAACCACTGCGTAAAGAATGGCCAGAATTGAAGGCGGAATCAGAATGCCCAGCGTGCCGCCAGCCATGATCGAACCCAGTGCGATCTTGTGATCGTAACCGCGTTTCAGCATGGCAGGCAGAGCAATGATGCCCATGGTAACCACCGCGGCACCAATAACACCGACCATCGCAGCCAGAATGGTAGAAGCCAAAATTGTGGCTACCGCAAGGCCGCCACTCAAGCCGCCCATCCATTTATAGACCACGCTGAACATTTCCTCGATCAGCCCGGCTCGCTCCAGCATAGAGGCCATGAAGATGAACAGAGGAATGGCCGCCAGGTCAGAGTTGGTCATCATCGGAAAGATACGGCTTGGCACAATGTTAAGCATTGCCGTGTCGCCAACCAGGTATACGAACATCACGCCCAGGCCGCCGGTTACGAACGCAAGCGGCAGGCCCATCATAAGGGCAACCATCAGCGAGCCAAACATCAAATAAGTCAGTGGCCCGATGTTAACACTAGCCAGGCTCCCGGCAAGGCGGAACAGAAAAAACTCATCACTGTATGGGTCGAAAAACAGGATGTTGATCATTTCAATACAAATAACAAAGCCGATCCCGACAGTCGCCAGGATCATTAGCCAGGTGCCCAGCTTACCGATAAGAGGGTTCTTCGGTGCGGGGTTGGCTTTGGCAGCTTGAGTGGACATTAAGATGCCTCCCGGCCAAGACGAATGAAGACTGAAATGTCTTTCAGCAGTTTTGAAATACCGGCCAGTAGAAGCAGCACCGAACCTAACAGCATGATGCCCTTGACCGGCCAATACTGGATACCCCAGGTTTCAACGGTGGTTTCGCCCATAGAGTAAGCATTACTGAAGTAGGTCCAGGAGGTCAGTACCAGCACCAACGCAAACATAAAGAAGAACATGGAGGTGAAAATATCCATGCCGACTCGGCCGCGCACGGGCAAATAGTTGTAGACCACGTCTACCCGCACATGGGAACCATGCAACAGGGCAAAGCCGCCCGCCAGAACGTATTGCATTCCCAGCAGCAGATAGCTGGCCTCATGCACCCAGATGGTCGGGGTATTGAAGATGTAGCGCATGATAACTTCGAAGAAATAGAAGCACACCGCGTTAACGGTCCAGAACGAAATGAACAAACCTGATTTGTCGCTAATCCAGTCGATGGCACGAGTGAACAGGCTCTCGTCTGAGCTCTGGTATTCGACGGTCGATGGCGCGTCCTGGCCCTCACCCACCGGAGGCACAGAAATCTCCGTTTCAGGTTGTTTGCCCGAGTCACGCCAGCGACCCAGTGCAATCATAATCAGCGGCATAACCGCAAGCCAGCCCCAATAGAGCCAATGGGGCATTACAAAGCCAAAGCCTTCCAGGTCAGACATGATAAACTACCTCTGGTTATACCCAGATGTTGTAAAGGAAAAAAGGGAGAGCAAGTGCTCTCCCTGGATTGGACGCTAAGGGTGTTACTTCATGCCTTTGATGTCGTCCTCAGTGATGTAACCGACAGTGTCGTTCATCATGTACTCGAGCTGCATGTCGAAGATCTCGCGAGCATCTTCGTCCTTGTTAGCCCAGCTGTACCAGATCGGAATCGCGGCACGACGGAATTCTTGCAGGTCTTCCTGGCTCAGGCGGGTAACAGTGGTACCCGCTGCCTCGAACTTTTCCATCGCCTCAATATTGCGCTTCTGGATAGCCAGGTAGTGCTTCTGGGAATAGATACGAACTTCGTCTTCCACTATTTGCTGCAGCTTGGGATCTAGCGCGTTCCAGGATCGTAGGTTCACGGTCAGGTCCATCAGGTCAACCGGCTGGTAGACTGACATAATGCCTGGAGGCCCCATAAGAATGTATTTGGTGACCTGAGAAAAGCCCAGTTCCCAGTTTACGGCGGGCCCTACATAGTCAGCAGCGTCTATGGTGCCTTTTTCCAGCGCTGGGAAGATGTCGGAGCCCGGAAGGCTGACCGCTGCCACACCGAATTTGGCGAATACTTCTGCCACCATGCCACCAGGCAGGCGCATTTTCAGGCCCTTAAGGTCGTCAAGACTGTTAATTGGCTGCTTGGAGTGAATGATGTTGGCGTCGTGCTGAATCGGTCCGACGTAGAACAAGCCAAATTTTTTGTAGATTTCACGGGTTTTTTCCAGCATGCCCAAGGAGTAGAACATGGTGTCCCACTGGTGTGGCTGATCAGGGCCGGCCGGATAAGACGACAGGAATACCGACGCTGGAATTTTGCCCGACCAATACAGGGTAAACGGGTTCATGCCCTGCAACACGCCGTTACGCACGGCGTCAAACAGGCCGTTATTGTCGGCTGCGACCGCTTTGGCAGGGAAACAAGTGAACTTGAGTTCACCGCCCGTTTTCCCTTCCATGCCGTCACACCATTCTTTGAACAGGTCATAACCGACCGTGCCAGCATCCCAAACGGACTGGATTTTCCAGGTGGTCGCGGCTTGAACGCTGCTGGCGAGCAGTGTTGCGCTTATGGCGGCAGACACCGCGAGGGTTTTCAGGAAGCCGCGGCGACGCGCCGAGCCTTTGTTCGCGATCTTGTAGGTGATTTCAGTCATCATAGAAGCTCCAGATGCAAGGCTTTATTGTTGTATACGCCACTCTGTACGATTGGCACCGGACAAATTACTCGTGGATGCAATGCGTTACAAGGTGATTGTAGCCTAATGTTCGATTCGAAGCAGCATTCAAGTCCAGCGCTTTACTTGCTGGTCAGACCAGTTTTTGTAGACAGGCACGCAGGCATTCGTCATATTCTTTGGCAAGCGGGCTATCCGTTAACCTAAATTTTTTTTCATGGAGAGCTGGTCTGACCAGTTTGATTTCAGTGATGCAGGAAAAACCCATACCCATGTCTCGGGCGGTCGCGTATCGCCTTGAACAACTAATTCTCGACGGGAGTCTTGCGCCGGAGCAGATGATTCCCTCCGAAAGGCAGTTGGCAAGCCGCTTCGGGGTTTCTCGCGCCATCGTTCGGGAGGCCCTTCATGAGCTTCAGGGCCGGGGAATCATCCGAACACAGCATGGCAAAGGTTCTTTTGTGTCGCATATGGTGCCGGAGCCTGAGAACAACGGCCCTTTGATGCAGATGTTTATGGAGCACTCCCGCACCCTTTATGATCTGCTCGAGGTGCGACGGGAGCTGGAGGGGAAAGCCGCGTATCTGGCGGCAGAACGCGCCACAGAAAAAGACCAGTACCAGATTACCAAAGCCTTCGAAGCAATGGAAAAAGCCGATCCGCTCACCAATGCGGACCTCGACCATGCTTTTCATCGGGCCATAGTGAACGCTTGCCATAACCCGGTGCTGATTCACGTGCTCAACAGCTTGAAAGACCTCATGTTGAGCTCGGTGCAGGCGTCGGTGGCCAATCTTAGCCACCGGGATGCATTCAAGCGGCAAATGGACAAGCATCACCGCCAGATCTATCATTCAGTTATAAGCCGGCAAGCCAAGTGGGCCCAAAAGGCGGCTATGGCGCATGTGGCTCATGTTGCTGAAGCGCTCAGATCCATCGAAATGCAGGAGAATGGCTTGATCCGATCTTCTATCAGGCCATCCGTCGCTCGCTAATTTTGATATTTCTGGAAGACATTTAATGCAGTTAATTAATGGAATCACTCTGCTACTGATTTACCAGCTGGCAGGCGAAGTGAGTGTTCGGTTGCTGGGGTTGCCGGTGCCCGGCCCGGTGATGGGCATGGTTATGCTGTTTATAACGTTGATGATACGAGGGCGGATGGCCAAGGCCGTTGAGCCCGCGTCTACTGCTCTTCTGGGCCACCTTTCGCTGCTGTTCGTGCCAGCCGGGGTGGGGCTTATTGTTCACTTCAATCGCCTTGGCAACGAGTGGTTGCCGATCAGTGTCACCCTGTTACTCAGCACCATTATTACCATGGCGGTCACCGCTCTGGTGATGCAGTGGGTTACCCGGCTGACGGCCAGGCGAGAACCGAACCATGATTGAACCAGACCTGAACCGAATATGGGTTTATCTTTCTGCGTCACCCCTACTGGGCTTAACCATGACCTTGGTGGCCTACAGTCTGGCGCACCGCCTTTACCTTCGCTCGGGTTCCAACCCTTTACTGAACCCGGTGGTTACGTCGGTTACGGCACTTATCCTGTTTCTGCTGGCGACGGACACGTCCTACGATGATTATTTTGATGGCGCCCAGTTTGTTCATTTCCTGCTGGGCCCCGCCACCGTGGCGCTGGCGATTCCCTTGTATCAGCAATTCAACAAGCTGAAACAGGTCTGGCTGCCGGTCACCGTAGCTTTGATGACAGGGGTGGTTGTTGGTGCGTTCAGCTCGGTGGCAATCGCCCGACTACTGGGCGCCAGCCTTGAAACTCAGTTGTCGCTGGCCCCTAAGTCGGTAACGGCGCCGGTAGGCATGGCGATATCGGAACAGATTGGAGGCTTGCCGTC
>JBALXR010000128.1:0-6481 GCA_036960525.1 Marinobacter sp. | reverse complement strand
CAGCAGGGTGCGGTGCAAACCGGGTTTGTCCAAGTAGTTTTTGCGGGTTACGTTGCCGATGGCCAGTACGTCACCGATGTGCTCTATAGCCGGGGCAATGGCCACAGGAATCATGAACAGAATGGCGCCCCAGCTGAACTGTGGTGCGGTAAAGTTGGGAATCGCCAGCCAGGGTGCCTGTTGCACCGGTGTCGTATCTACCAGGCCCAATATGGCCGACAGGGCATAGCCTACCAGTACGCCAAACATGATCGGAATCAGGCGAAAAATACCTTTTGCCCACACCGAAGCTCCTACGGTGCACACCAGCGAAATCATCGCAATCCACAGCGCTGTGTTTTCCGCAATAAGCTGAACGCTGCCGTCACCGGTGCGGCCAGACGCCATGTGCACCGCTACCGGTGCCAGCCCCAGGCCAATCACCATAATCACCGGGCCAATCACCACCGGCGGCAGTAAACGGGTAATAAAGCCAGTGCCGCGGACTTTTACCAGGGCGCTCAGAATGATATACAAAATACCGGCCGCCATCAGGCCGCCCATGGTTTCTTCCATGCCGAATTTGCCTTTGGAGGCAATCACCGGGGCAATAAAGGCGAATGACGACGCCAGAAAAATCGGAATCTGACCACCGGTCACAACGTGAAAGATGATGGTGCCCAGGCCTGCAGTGAAGAGCGCGACGTTCGGGTCCATGCCGGTAATCAGCGGCATCAACACCAGTGCGCCAAAGGCCACCAGCAACATCTGGGAGCCGGCTAACGCTTGCTTCCACACTGGTTCATGAAAGGATTCGTCGACAGGCTCGTTGTTGGCGTCGTTAACAGGGTCGTTAGCGCGTTGGGACATAATCAAACGTCCTTTTGCTTGGTGCCGAAAATCTTGTCGCCGGCGTCGCCCAAGCCAGGCAGGATATAGCCTTTTTCATTCAGGCCGTCGTCGATGGAGGCGGTGTAGATAGACACATCCGGATGCGCAGCCAGAACTCGTTTCACGCCTTCAGGGGCGGCCACCAAAATCAGCGCGCGAATGTCGGTGCTGCCAGCTTTTTTCAGCAAATCAATGGTGGAGATAATCGATCCACCGGTGGCTAGCATCGGGTCGATAATTAACGCCATGCGTTGGTCCAGTTCACCCACCAGTTTTTCCATGTAGGTGGTGGCTTCCAGAGTTTCCTCGTTGCGGATCTGGCCCACCACGCTTACCCGTGCTGCGGGTAATAGCGCCAGCACACCGTCCAACATGCCAATGCCGGCGCGCAGAATCGGTACGATGGTCACTTTTTTACCCTGAATTTGTTCCACGGTGACCGGCCCGGCCCACCCGTCAATCTGCTGTTTTTTCAGGGTCAGGTCTTTGGTGGCCTCGTAAGTCAGCAGCGTACCCAGTTCCTGCGCCAGTTCACGAAAATTTTTGGTGCTGATATCGGCACGGCGCATCAGGCCAATCTTGTGCTGTATCAGAGGGTGTTTTACTTCGTGGATGGGCATGGCGGTTACCTGTTTGTCGTGATAATTGAGGGCGCAGGGTCGTTCAGAAAGGCAACGACACAAAATGGCGAAAGGATACCGTATCTGGTGGTTTGCGTCAGGTTGCTGGCAGCAGAAAGTTGTAGTGGATTTCCTAAAGATTGGTACGGTTTTTGCGGTACACCTGTTCAAACGCGCAAAAGCGCCAGAAATCAGGTCAGATCAAACCGATTCAGATCAATCTAGAGAGAAATCCGGCATGGATCGAGCTTTAGTCTTTAATAACGTCAAATCCTTGGCAAAGGGGAACCTCGGGGTTCCACTGATGCTGATGGGATTGCTGGGCATGATGATTCTGCCGGTGCCGGCGTTTTTGCTGGACGTGTTTTTTACCTTCAATATAACCCTGTCCATCGTGATCCTGCTGGTGTGCGTGTACGCCCTGAGGCCGATGGATTTTGCTGCGTTCCCCACTGTTTTGCTGCTGGCGACCTTGCTGCGACTGGCGCTGAACGTCGCATCTACCCGTATTGTGCTGCTGGAAGGCCATAATGGCGGGGATGCGGCCGGTAAAGTCATTGAGTCTTTCGGTGCGGTGTTGATTGGCGGTAATTACGCGGTTGGCCTGGTGGTGTTTGCCATCCTGATGATCATCAACTTTCTGGTGGTTACCAAGGGCGCCGGCCGGGTGTCGGAGGTGAGCGCCCGGTTTACTCTGGATGCTATGCCCGGTAAACAAATGGCCATCGATGCCGATTTGAACGCCGGTTTGATTAATCAGGAAGACGCAAAATTCCGCCGTAGGGAAGTGGCCGAAGAAGCTGATTTTTACGGTTCCATGGACGGTGCTTCAAAATTTGTAAAAGGCGACGCCGTTGCGGGCCTACTCATTCTGGCGATTAACATCATTGGCGGGATTGCCATTGGTATGGCCCAGCACGGGCTGGATTTTAGCTTGGCGGTGGAGCGCTACGCGCTGTTGACCATCGGTGACGGCCTTGTGGCCCAAATCCCGTCGCTGCTGTTGTCTACGGCGGCGGCGATTATGGTCACCCGTACCACCTCCAGCCAGGATATGGGCGGCCAGATTCTGCAGCAAATGTTCGATGTGCCCAAGGCTCTGGCTATTGCTGCCGGTATTCTGATTTTGCTGGGCCTGATTCCTGGTATGCCTCACGTGGCTTTTCTTGGGCTGGGATCGTTGGCGGCGGCGGCGGCCTGGTTTACCTGGAAGAAGAATCAACAAGTCGTAGAAGACGGTGACAGCTTCCCGGTGCGTGGCGGTGCAGGAGCGGCTGGTCGTAACAGTGGTGGCGAGCTGGTCAGTGGCGACAGCGGTAGCCAGGCTTTACCGGCACCGGCAGAGAACCGCGAGCTGGGCTGGGACGACGTCGCAACCGTCGACATTGTTGGCCTGGAAGTAGGTTACCGGCTTATTCCGTTGGTGGACAAAAGCCAGGGCGGGCAGCTGCTTAGTCGTATTAAAGGCGTGCGTAAAAAATTATCCCAGGATTTGGGCTTTTTGATGCCCTCAGTGCATATCCGCGACAACCTCGACTTAATGCCCAACGTTTACCGCATCACCCTGATGGGCGTCACCATTGCCGAAGCGGAGATTCACCCGGAGCGTGAACTGGCCATCGACCCCGGCCAGGTGTTTGGCAAAGTGGAGGGTATAGAAGGCAAAGATCCGGCTTTTGGCCTTGATGCCATTTGGATAGAGCCAGAGAAAAAAGACCAGGCTCAAAGTCTGGGCTACACCGTGGTAGATGCCAGTACCGTCGTGGCAAC
Source organism: Marinobacter sp. (assembly GCA_036960525.1). GTDB lineage: Bacteria > Pseudomonadota > Gammaproteobacteria > Pseudomonadales > Oleiphilaceae > Marinobacter. The sequence goes on along the minus strand of JBALXR010000128.1, from coordinate 3,221 downwards.
TCACCTGAATCAGGTTTTGCAGACCCATGCTTACGAGTTACTTGGCCATGAAGAAGTGCAGAAATGGCTGGACCAACTGGAAAAGGTATCGCCGAAACTGGCGGAAGAGCTGGTGCCTTCAGCGGTGAACATCAGCGTGTTGCTGCGAGTGCTGCAGAATCTGTTGAAAGAAGAGGTGCCTATTCGTGACATGCGTTCTATCGCTGAATCTATAGTGAACCTGCACCCGCGCAGTCAGGATCCGAAAGCCTTGACCACAGTAACCCGCCAAGCCCTGCGGCGGATGATTGTGCAGAGCATCGTTGGTAACGAATCCGAAATACCGGTGATTACCCTGGATCCAGATCTGGAACAGTTATTGCTTAAGTCTGTACAGCAGAGTCAACAATCCGGCGCGCAGGACGATATCGGGCTAGTGCTTGAGCCGAACATGGTGGAAAAACTCCAGCGTTCACTGCAAGACAGCGTGCAGCGCCAGGAAGTGCTCGGCAAGCCAGCGATTCTGCTGGTGTCCGGCCCGCTGCGGCCGGTGCTGGCAAAGTTTGCCAGTTACGGTATAGAGCGCCTGCACGTTCTGTCTTATCAGGAAGTGCCGGATAACAAACAGATTACCATCGTGGCGTCAGTAGGCCAGTAACGGCGCAGACAACACACGGATAACGCCCGTCGCGTTCCCGGCAAAGGATGAGCAAGCATGAAAGTAAAACGTTTTTTTGCACCCACAATGGCCGCAGCCTTGAAACAGGTCAGCGAACACATGGGGCCTGATGCGATGATACTTTCCAACCGCCGGGTAGACGGCGGTGTTGAAATTGTGACAGCCCTCGATTACGACGAAAATATGGCGCGCCAACGCTTGGGTGACAAAGCAGTGGCTGCCACCAGCGGTACCCATCTGGCAGAGCTGCAGGCAGACCAGCAGCGCCACCTGGAAGACGAGCTTGGCCGCTCCCGTGATCGTATCCGCGGTGTGCGCGATCAACGTGCCGACAGCCAGGCCGGTTACGGTTCCATTGCTGAAACCGTCAATGGCTTTGCGGATATGACCAGCGCAGATCCGTTTGCAGAGGGCGGCACAACTTTGCCGGTCGGTGCTGAAAATCGTAGCCAAAACGCGGCAGCGCAAAATGGTCAGACGGCAGGTTATGCGGGGGAGCTGGCGGCTATGCGTTCTGAAATAAGCAGTCTGCGCGATCTGATGAGCGGTCAGACCGCGCCCGCCGCGTTAAAAAATGCCAGTGCTGGCGCCAATGTTACGGCTCTTCAGCAGCGCCTGGCAGAGCGCCTGAGTGAGTTCGGCCTTAGCCGCGAGCTGTCCGACAATCTTGCCCGCCGTCACCAGACCGGGCGCCTGGAGGATGGCTGGAAGCAGTCTCTGAAAATGCTGGTTAACGGTGTGCGCACCCCGCGCCAGGAATGGCTGGATGAAGGCGGCGTATTTGCGCTTGTGGGACCTACTGGAGCGGGCAAAACCACCACCATCGGCAAACTGGCGGCACGTTACGTACTGCGCCACGGCGCTGATTCTCTGGCGTTGATTACCACCGACCGTTATCGGGTTGCGGCGCACGAGCAATTGTTTGTGTTTGGCCGTATTCTTAACGTGCCAGTAAGGGTGGTTGATGAAAGCCACCCGCTGGATGAGATTCTGGATGAGTTGTCTGACCGTCGCCTGGTATTGATTGATACCGCCGGGCTGACCAGCACCGATCGGGGCTATCAGGAACAGTTGGCCGAACTGACCCGCAGCCATCACAAGATTCGTACACATTTGGTGGTGTCTGCCACAAGCCAGCCGCGTATCATGAAATCCGTATGGCATTGCTATAAGATGTCAAACCTCGCCGGTTGTGTGATTACCAAAATCGACGAGGCTCTGACTCTGGGCGAAGCGCTGGGGTTTGTTATGGAAACCAGCCTGCCGGTGGCATGGTACACAGACGGCCAGAAAATACCCCAAGACTTGCACCCGGCGAAAGCGCTTGCGCTGGTGCAGCTGGGTGTCGAACGGCTGAAGGGTTTGCGGCAGGAACAGGCCGTTGCTACAGGGTCCTGAAAGCGCCGGTTGTAAAATATCATGGCAAGCGGGCATTTAGGGACAGTGGGGCAGCGGTAACATCCGTTCCCGGTTAAACATGGCAAGAGGCCATTATTAGTATGAGTAGAGCACATCCGGTTCAGGTAATTGCGGTCACTGGCGGTAAAGGTGGCGTTGGCAAAAGTAATGTGTCGGTCAACCTAGGCATTGCTCTCGCGCAAAAAGGCCGTCGGGTGGTGCTGTTGGACGCCGACCTGGGGCTTGCCAATATCGATGTGCTGTTAGGCCTGAAAACCAAACGCAATCTGCAAGACGTGCTCAATGGCGACTGCGATTTGCGTGACGTGCTGGTAGATGGCCCCGGCGGCATCAAGATTGTGCCGGCCTCGTCAGGTACCCAGCGTATGACCCAGCTTAGTGCTATGGAGCACGCCGGACTGATTCACGCCTTCAGCGACATTGCCGACCAGATCGACATACTGATTGTGGATACGGCTGCTGGCATCTCCGAATCGGTGGTCAGCTTTTTGCGGGCATCCCAAGAACTGCTGCTGGTGGTGTGCGACGAGCCTACTTCGATTACCGATGCCTATGCATTGATCAAGTTGATGAACCGCGATTACGACACCAACCGCTTCCGGATTCTGGCCAATCAGGTGCACACAGAACAAGAAGGGCGGCTTTTGTACGAAAAACTGACCCGGGTTACCGAGCGCTTTCTGGATGTGGCGTTACAATATGTAGGCATGGTGCCTTTTGATGAGGCCGTTAAAAAAGCGGTGCGTCGCCAGCAAGCGGTGTTAGAAGCTTATCCGCAAGCAAAAGCCTCGCTGGCCATCAGGGCTCTTGCTGATAAAGTGGACAGTTGGCCGTTGCCATCATCGCCGCGGGGTCACCTCGAATTCTTTATCGAGCGTCTCGTTGAAGTTTAAAACACATCCCGTAAAAAAAACGGATCTATGACATTGGCGAAAGATCTTGGAGTCTACCAAAGGTCGGGTGCTTCAGACGCTTCCTGGCTGATTGAAGAGCACGCGCCCCTGGTCAAGAAAATTGCACTTCACCTGCTGGCGCGGTTGCCCTCCAGCGTTCAGCTGGAAGATCTGATGCAGGCCGGAATGATTGGCTTGCTTGAGGCGTCGCAACGTTATGCCACGGGCAAAGGTGCTACCTTTGAGACCTA
>JBALXR010000127.1:0-6646 GCA_036960525.1 Marinobacter sp. | reverse complement strand
CCACAGCAAAATCGGATAGGTGATCAGTAAATAACTGATCGCCGATGCCATGGTGGCCACGCTGAGCACAATGCCACCCAGCAGGGTCAACAAAAAACTGCCATCGCAGACTTGCCAGAAAACGGCAACGCGGCCTCGAATCAAGTCGGTAAAAAGCGCTCTGGGCACCGCATTTACCGCCGCCAGCAGACGAAAATAAATGCCGGTAATAAACGCAATGGTGCCACCAGAAACACCAGGAACTATGTCGGCCGCGCCCATGGCCAAACCCCGCAGAAAAACCGACGGCAGACCTTGGGAACGCAAATCTGCGGTTTTATCATTAGTCCGCAAAGTGGGCGACGTTTGGCTCATCAGCGCACCACCCCGCCCAACAAAGGCACAAACTTGACCGCTTCCAGTTCCGTGCGCTCAAAACGATCGCCGCGGCGCACAATTTGAACCAGCACTTGTCGTTCAGCGCCCACTGGGGAAATCAGAACACCGTTTTCTGCCAGCTGTTGCAACAACTCGACGGGCACCTCGGTGGGTGCCGCGGTTACAATAATGCCGTCAAACGGGCCACGCTCGGGCCAGCCCATACCGCCATCGGCGTGGCGCAGCACAGCGTTGCGACACTTTAGGTCGCGCAGGCGCTCCCGTGCTCGGTCTTGAAGTGGTTTTATGCGTTCAACGCTGAACACCTCGGCAAACAAATTGCACAGCACCGCAGTCTGATAGCCAGAGCCAGTGCCCAACTCCAACACTTTCTGCGGTTGATGGGCGTACAGCAATTCGGTCATACGGGCGACAATATAGGGTTGCGACAAGGTCTGGTTATGGCCAATTGGCAAAGCGGTGTCTTCATAAGCCCTGTGCGCTAAGGCTTCATCGAGAAAAATATGGCGTGGCACCTCAGCTATGGCATCTAACACCTGTGGTGACGAAATGCCTTTGTCTTTCAGGCGCTGGATCAGGCGCAGGCGGGTACGCCTGGACGTCATGCCGATGCCTTGAATGTGCGCATTCATTGGGGTTTGCCCGAGCTGTCTTCCAGCGCTTCAACCCAGTCACGCAGGCTAGACATCACTTGGTGTCGGGTCATGTCGATATGAACCGGCGTGATAGACACATAGCCTTGAGAGATGGCGTGAAAGTCGGTGCCCGGGCCTGCATCACCGCCGTTACCGGCAGCGCCTATCCAATAGCGTTTTTTGCCGCGGGGACAGGTCATGGGCACCGCACCCTCAGCCCGCTCACGGTCGCCCAGACGGGTTACGCGGAATCCGGACAATTCGTTCCAAGGCAAATCCGGTACGTTCACATTCAGAATAGAACGCGGCCCAAGATCCATGGGCTTATGGAATTTCAGCAGCGTAGCAACCACCCTTGCGGCGGTATCGTAGTGAAACCGACCGTTATTGACGAGCGAAACAGCAATTGCCGGAAGGCCCAAATGGCGGCCTTCGGTGGCGGCTGCAACAGTGCCGGAATAAATAATGTCGTCGCCCAGATTGGCGTGTGTGTTGATGCCTGAAACGACCCGATCAAAGGGTTGGTCAAACAAACCGTTTACCGCAAGATGGACACAATCCGTTGGTGTGCCATCTACCGAGTAAAAGCCGTTAGGATGCTCTTCCACCGTCAACGGGCGCTTCAGGGTCAGCGAATTGCTGGCGCCGCTGTGGTCGCGATCAGGTGCCACCACGTGCAGTTCACCCAAGCCTTGCAAACCTTCGTAAAGGGCAATCAGCCCCGGCGAGTGCACGCCGTCATCATTGGATAACAGTATTCGCAACTTGTGCTCCATAAATTTGTTATTCGTTAAGCCGGCTCAGGGCAAGATCCTGCAACGCAAAAACGTCTGCCAGCAGCGTTGTTGCGTACTGGCCAGCGCCCAGCGTGAATTCGATTGCCAACGTGGCGCTGTCTTGCCATTCCCATTTCAGGTTTTGCGGCACCAGTTGCAGGGGCCGACGTTCCGGCTGCATGCGCGTGCTGGAAAAAAGCGAGGCTAACTGCGGATTGGCAGCTACCGCCGAGCGCTCAAGCTGCTCTTGTTCGCCGGTCGCGCGGGTACCACCATCGCCCCACAACGGGCCTGTGGCCCTCTGCTCATCCGGCTCGCCAGCCATGGGCTGGCACCAGCTACCATTGTTGACACGCTCGGCCAGCACTTCATTAAACAACCATGAGCGGGCAGCGGAAAAATACAATACATTTTTCGAATCCTGACTGCTACGGCCGCCGCGACCACGGCCTTTGCCACGGCCCTTGGCGGGGCGATTCAGCGAACGCGGATTCAATAACAACGCATGGTCCAGATTGGCACCGCTATGGCCAAAGCGCTGGGGGCCAAAATAATTGGGCGCGCCAGATTCTGCCAAACGCTCCAGTGCCTGATCGATAGCGGCTTTCTCGCCGGCCACATTGCGCAAAATAATACGAAAGCCATTACCGCTGTGATCACCGCGACGCAACTTGCTCGCGCTGCGACAACTGTCTGTTACTGGCCAATATTCACTGACGCTTGCGATAAAATCTGCATCGGTGTCATTCTGGCCAGGGCGATAAAGGCTGAACCACTGCCATGTCACCGCATGTCGATCTTTGAGGCCGCAAAAGCTCACGTCAAAGGGACGTAAATCAGCCATTGCTGCCAGCTCACGGGCGACGTACTCGGTATTATCGCCGGTTTTTTGCAGCCGCAAGCATAAGTGTTCGCCGGCGTTTCCGCTGCCGTTTTCGCCCTGAATGCTGGCCTTGTCCAGAACTTCACTAACCTGGAAGTCGTCTGCGCCGTGTTTAAAATCGGCACTGGCCACGCACTTGCCGGTGGATGATGGCCATTGCAGACGCCAGTTATGGCCTTGCGCCGGATCTAGAGTGCCGTTTTGAGTGTCGTTCATGAGTTTTGCCCTTGCAGCAGGCAAATCGCCTGGCAGGCAATGCCCTCCCCGCGGCCGGTGAAGCCCAGCTGTTCGCTGGTGGTGGCTTTCACACTGACCTGACCGGCGGTAATGTTCAGGTCTTGTGCAATATTCACGCGCATGGCGTTAGTGTAAGGCGCCATTTTGGGCGCCTGGGCGATAATAGTGGCATCCACATTTACCACGCTGTAATTCAGTTCCTGAACCCGCTGCATGACGCGACGCAGCAGATCACGACTATCCGCACCGGCCCAGTCGGCGCTAGTGTCCGGGAACAGATGGCCGATATCACCAAGCGCAAGAGCACCAAGCAGCGCATCCGCCAAAGCGTGCAACAGCACGTCGCCGTCCGAATGAGCCTTCAAACCATGGCTATAGGGAATACTGACACCCCCCAGAATAATCCTGTCGCCTTCACAAAAAGCGTGAACATCAAAGCCCTGACCAATTCGCATACTAATTCCGTTCAGATGACCACATTACAACTGGCCAAGAATGAAGCCGGCCAGCGCCAAGTCCGCAGGCACGGTGATTTTGATATTGTCCGGCCGCCCTTCCACCAACAGCGGCCTGTGGCCGGCCTGCTCCATTGCCGAGGCCTCGTCGGTTAGTGCAAAACCTTGGTTTAACGCTCTTTGCAAGGCGTCACGCAACAGACCGTAACGGAACACTTGCGGGGTTAGCGCACGCCACAAGTGGCGGCGATCAACGGTTGAGGTAACCGTATCCGGTGCCTGGGGGCTTGCCATTTTAAGGGTGTCAGTGACCGGTGAAGCCAGCAGGCCACCCACACTGTGGGCATCAACTTTTTCTAACAGCCGTTTCAGATCGCCAGACGCCACGCAGGGGCGAGCCGCATCATGTACCAACACCCAGTCGTCATGTTTGGCCTTTGGCGCCAATGCCTGCAACGCATTTAGTACCGAATTGGCACGTTCGTTACCGCCGGCGCAAGTTGCAATTCGGCTGTCAGAGCTTGCGCTCGTGCCGGCCCACCAAATGTCGGTGGAGCTTAACGGCACTATACACCCTGCCGCCGGCATCGCAGCCAGCAAACGCCGCAGGGTTATATCCAATATGTATTCACCATCAACACGCAGGTACTGTTTTGGGCACTCAGCCGCCATGCGCTGACCAACACCTGCAGCGGGGACAATCAGCCAAAAAGAAGCTTCAGGCATGGGTCGGGACGCCGTGGTTGCGGAGCAAAAAGCGGAGGTTATTGGTCGACCACCAAAAAGAAGGTTTCATCATTACGTATCAATCCCAGATTGATACGCGCACGCTCTTCCACCGCACCCTGCTCGTTGCGCAGGTTACGTACTTCGGCGTACAATCGTTCGTTACGGGTCGCCAGCGTGTCATTGCCCTGTTGCTGTTCTGCGATGGCCTGTTCCAGCGCCCATACTTGGGCAAAACTGCCCTCACCGATCCACAAGCGTACCTGCAACAACAAAACCAGCACAATAATAAAAGCCCAGATAAGCTTGATGGGTGAAAAAAAAGCGCTTGAAGACGGCTCGGCCATAACAGTTTCCGGGTTGCCAGTGGGCGTTGATTGTACGGTTGGCGTCCAGTGCTTATAAAACACTCAACAGCGATAGTATAGACCTTTATAAAGCGGAATAACAAATACTGCTAACTAACTGTTTAAAAAGGCCATAGCACCCAGCTTCTCAACTTTGCACTATGACCTTTGCAATATGACTTTTGCATTCACACGGCCAACAAAAGGGCCGACCTGAACGATCTAGCCCTGCCCTTTGATCTCACGCAAACCGTTGTAGGCCGCCTTTCTACCCAGCGTTTCTTCAATGCGCAGCAGCTGATTGTACTTGGCTACACGGTCAGAACGGCATAAAGAACCCGTCTTGATCTGGCCGGCGCAGGTGGCAACCGCCAGATCCGCGATGGTGGTGTCTTCGGTTTCACCCGAACGGTGCGAGATCACCGCGGTAAACCCTGCATCCTGGGCCATCTTGATGGCGTCCAGCGTTTCGCTCAGACTGCCAATCTGATTGAACTTGATCAGAATGGAGTTGGCCACACCGGTGTCGATACCGCGCTTAAGAATTTTAGTGTTGGTTACAAACAAGTCATCGCCCACCAGCTGTACCTTATCGCCAATTTTGTCGGTCAGTATTTTCCAGCCGTCCCAGTCACTTTCGTCCATGCCGTCTTCAATCGACAATATAGGGTAGCGCTCAGCCAAACCCGCCAGGTAGTCGGCAAAGCTGGCAGAGTCAAAACTCTTGCCTTCGCCAGCCAGCACATACTGGCCGTTTTTGTAGAATTCGGAGGCAGCGCAATCCAGAGCCAGGGTAATGTCGGTGCCCAGCTTGTAACCGGCTTTTTCTACCGCTTCCTGAATCATTGCCAGTGCAGCTTCGTTAGACGGCAGGTTGGGGGCAAACCCACCCTCGTCACCCACTGCGGTGCTCAGGCCTTGAGCCTGCAGCACTTTTTTCAGGCTGTGGAAAATCTCGGCGCCAATCCGCAGAGCGTCGGCGAAACTCTTGGCGGCCACGGGCTGCACCATGAATTCCTGTATGTCGACATTATTGTCTGCGTGCTCGCCACCGTTCAAAATATTCATCATTGGCACCGGCATGCTGTACTTGCCGGACGTGCCGTTGATATCCGCAATGTGCTCGTACAGAGGCTTGCCCAATGACGCCGCGGCTGCTTTGGCGGCTGCCAGTGACACCGCAAGAATGGCGTTAGCGCCCAGATTGGCTTTATTCTCGGTACCGTCCAGCTCCAGCATGGTGTTGTCCAGACCACGCTGGTCGGCAGCGTCTTTGCCCATCAGCGCATCACGGATTTTGCCGTTAATGGCTGCAACGGCCTTAAGCACTCCTTTACCCAGGTAACGGGAAGCATCGCCGTCACGCAGTTCCAGTGCTTCGCGGGAGCCTGTGGACGCGCCAGACGGTGCACAAGCACGGCCAAGAGTGCCATCTTCAAGAATGACGTCTGCTTCTACAGTGGGGTTACCGCGGGAATCCAGAACTTCGCGGGCTTTAATGTTGGCAATTATGGTCATTCTGAAAATCTCCGAGTTTTAAAATAAAATCAGATGCAAGAGAGAGCGGGAACGGCTTTGCGAAAAACGCTTCCTGCTCTCTCCAGTTGTTCGTAGTCATACTGAAACACCGCCAATCAAGCGGTGTCGATAGGTTTGAAGCTCTTTACCAGATCGTCAACGGCTTTCACCCTTTCCAGAAACGGCTCCAGCTGACTCAGTCGAAGAGCACAGGGGCCGTCACACATCGCCTCGTCCGGATTTGGATGGGCTTCCAGAAAAAGACCGGCCAAGCCCTGAGACATACCCGCCAACGCCAGCTCAGTCACTTGCGCACGGCGGCCACCGGCGGAATCGGCGCGGCCACCTGGCATTTGTAGCGAATGGGTTACGTCAAACATCACTGGCACGTTCATGGATTTCATGATGCCGAAGCCAAGCATGTCGACCACCAAGTTGTTGTAACCAAAGCTGCTGCCGCGCTCGCACAGAATTATCCGGTCGTTGCCGGCTTCCTCGAACTTGGTGATGATGTGTTTCATCTCTTGCGGCGCTAGAAACTGGGCTTTCTTGATATTGATGACCGCGCCGGTTTTTGCCATGGCCACCACCAAATCAGTCTGGCGACTCAAAAACGCAGGCAGCTGGATGATGTCGCACACCTCTGCTGCAGGCACTGCTTGGGCGGCTTCGTGTACATCGGAAATAATCG
>JBALXR010000126.1:0-7042 GCA_036960525.1 Marinobacter sp. | reverse complement strand
GTCCTTTTGCTACTTCTCGGTCAGATATTTGCAACATAGTCATGGACAGGCACTTCCACCTGAAGGCCGCCAATATCCGGATGCGATGAGCACTGCGCTGCTGCAGATTGAGCGCGCCAGCGAGCAGCTGCCGGGGCACGAGGAATCCCGGCTTCGGCTCTCGGTGTTAAGCTCCTTTGCCGTGCGCTTGCCTTGCCACTCGCTGGTAACCGGGGACAGGTTCTACTTTGTATGGAGAACCAGCCGCAGGCGGGCTGACTCTGCTAGTTATTTTCCAGGGTTTCCCATACCTCGATGGCGGCGGCAAGGTCTTCCAGCGAGGCGCCCACGGATTTGAACAGCGTTATGGCCTCGTCATTCGTGCGCCCGGGCTTGTCGCCTCTGATCAGTTCCGCCAGCTCGGCGCGCAGGCTGGTTTTACTGAACGCACCCTCGTTGATGGCCTGCAGAATATCTCCGGCCTCGCCCATGGCGCCGGCGTAGGTATCCACAAATACTTCGCTACGGACCAGGCACTCGCTGTCGGTTTCCCGCATGGTTGGCCGGAACGCGCCCACCAGATCCAGATGGCTACCGGGCTGCAGCCATTCCCCCCGGACCAGTGGTTCGGTCGACAGGGTTGCACAGCTGATGATGTCGGCCTGGGGGACGGCGGTTTCCAGGTCATTCACCGACTCACAGTCAAAGCGGTCGCGAAAACGTTCAGCCAGCGCTGCAGCCTTGTCCGGATTACGGCCCCAGATCCGCACCTTGCGAATAGGGCGCACCGTGGCGTGTGCTTCAATCAGCATGGGTGCCAGCTTGCCGGTGCCAACCACCAACAGCGATGAGGCGTCTTGCCGTGCCAGCTCGCGGGCTGCCAGGGCTGAAGCTGCAGCGGTGCGCCGGCTGGTTAGCGCACTGCCATCGATGCAGGCCAGGGGAGTGCCGTGCTGGCCTTCACACAGAATATATAAACCGGAGATGGCCGGCAGGCCAGCGTTGGCATTTTGCGGGAACACGTTGACCATTTTCATACCAATATACCCCGCCTGTTCCCAGGCGGGCATTAGCAGCATGGTGGCCTCGCCGTCCGGCCGATGCATGGCGTGATGGTGTCGTGGTGGAGCTTCCACGCCATGGCGAAACGTATTGGCAAGGCGTTCGATCAGTGCCGGCCATGCCAGCGCGCCGACCACCTCCTGTGCAGAAATAATACGCATGGTGTCTAATCCTTTTTACGGGTGGCCAGTCGCTGGATTTCACCGACGACGCCACGGCGGAACACCATCACGCAAACCACAAAGATAGTACCCAGAATCACCTGCACCCATGAGCCAAAGGATGAGAGTTCATGACTGAGGGCACCGACGGTGATGGCGCCAACGACCGGGCCAAATACGGTGCCCAGCCCACCCACGAGGGTCATCAGAATGACCTCGCCGGAGGTTTGCCAGTGGGCGTTGGTGAGTGCAGCAAACTGGAAAACAATGGCTTTGGTAGCTCCGGCCAGCCCGGCAACCGTAGCGGAGATAGTAAAGGCCAGCAGTTTGAAGCGGTCTACGTCATACCCCAGCGACAAAGCGCGGGATTCGTTCTCCCGGATTGCTTCGAGTACGACGCCAAACGGCGAATAAATGGTGCGGTAAATGATGCCGAATCCGATCAGGAAAATGGCGAACACAAAATAGTACATGGCGAGGGAGTTGTTCAGATCAATGAATCCGAATAGCTCGCCCCGAGGGATGCCCTGCAAGCCGTTCTCGCCGCCCGTAAATGGCATCTGCAGCGCCAGAAAGTAGATGATCTGTGCCAGCGCCAGAGTGACCATGGCGAAATAGATGCCTTGTCGGCGAATCGCCAGGAAGCCAAAAATGCTGCCAAGAACCAGAGTAAACCCGGTTCCTGCCAATATACCGAGTAGCGGTGAAAAGCCCCACTCCTTGGTGACATACCCCGTGATATAGGCCGCTCCGCCAAAAAACGCAGCGTGGCCGAACGACAAGAGCCCGGCATAACCCAGTAACAGGTTAAAGGCGCACGCAAACAGCGCGAAGCACAGCAGATCCATGACAAACACCGGATAGGCGAAGAACGGAGCGGTCAGGCCAGCAACAAGCATCAGAATAAACAGGATACGATTGGTCATGAGCGGCTCACTTCTCCTTACCGAACAGTCCCGCCGGACGGAATAACAGCACTAGCACCATCAGGAAGAAAATGACGGTGCTGGCAGCGGGTGGATAGAACACCTTGGTCAGGCCTTCGATGAGGCCAAGTGCAAGGCCAGAGAGAATGGCTCCCATGATGGAGCCCATGCCGCCGATCACCACAACAGCGAATACCACGATGATCAGGTCGGCCCCCATCAAGGGGCTGACTGAGTACATCGGAGCAGCCAGCACTCCCGCGAGCCCCGCCAGACCAGCACCAAAAGCAAAGGTCAGGGTTATCATCAGCGGAACGTTAAGACCAAACGCCTGAGTCAGGTCCGGGTTTTCAACGCCGGCTCTCAATCGCGAGCCTAATTTAGTGTGCTCAATGAAGAACCAGGTGGCAAAACACACCACGAGCGAGAACACGATGGCGAACAGGCGATATGTCGGGAAATACATAAAACCAAGATTCATCACACCGCTAAGGCTCTCCGGCTGACCCGGGTAGGGCGTGCCGGAGACGTTGAAGTAGTTGGAGAACAGGCCCTGAAGAATCAGAGTGATTCCAAAGGTCAGCAGCAGCCCGTATATGTGATCCAGTTGGTAAAGGCGCCGGAGCAGGAAGCGCTCAATGAGCACCCCCAGCAGACCAACCAGCAACGGCACCAGAACCAGTGATGCCCAGAAACCAATCTGGACACTGACACCGAACCACTGTTCCAGAAAGGAGTAGCCAATCAATGCGAGAAAGGCACCGAGCATATACATGGCGCCGTGGGCGAAGTTGATGATGTTCAACAGTCCGAATATCACCGCAAGCCCAAGGCTCAACATGGCGTAAAACACACCGACATTAAGCCCTAGCAACGCCTGGGCCAGAATGATCTGTATCGACACGTTGGCTATCTCCCTTTAAGTGGTTGTCAAACCGTAGGTTAATTAACCAGCGAACATTTGGTGTCAGCCATTGAGATGTAAGCCTGATCCGCGGGAATCTTTGAGATCACTTTCAGCAGGTCCCACTCGCTTTTCGACTCCGAGGGCTTTTTCACTTCCACCAGGTACATGTCGTGGAGCATGGAACCGTTGGGAGCAATTTTGCCACCTTTCACAAACATGTCGTTCAGGGTCATTTCTCCCAGTTTGGCGCGAACCGTCTCGGTATCGTCCGTTCCGGTTTCCTTGACCGCATTCAGGTAGTTGGTCACGGCCGAATAGACACCTGCCTGCACCATTGTTGGCATGGCGCCATGGCGCTCATAGAATCGATTAGACCAGGCGGTGGTTTCTTCATTCTGGTTCCAGACAAAGGCGGTGGTAAATTGCAGACCCTGAGCTATGTCGAGACCCATGCTGTGCACATCCGTCAGGAACACCAGCATGCCAGCCAGTTTCTGACCACTCTGAACGATACGGAACTGGTTAGCCTGCTTGATAGCATTGACCGTATCCTGGCCGGCATTGGCCAGCCCGATTACGTCGGCGCCGGAGGCTTGGGCCTGTAGCAGATAGGACGAGAAGTCATTGGTGGACAGAGGTGCGTTAACATTGCCAACGACTGACCCTCCCATGCTTTCAACTACCGCACCGGTGTTATCCCGCAGTGAATGCCCAAAAGCATAGTCTGCCGTGATAAAGAACCATTTTTTCCCGCCGTTTTTAACCATCGCAGTGGCTGTGCCTACTGGCAAGGCATGGGTATCGTAGACATAGTGAATGCCATAGGGCGAGCACTGCTCTTCAGTCAGCGCGGTGGAGCCAGCACCAGTATTCATGGTGATAATTTTTTTGTCCTTGGCGAGGCCCTGCACTGAAAGCGCGACCGAGGAGTTATCCAACGCTGTGATCATGTCCACTTCTTTGGCGTCGATCCATTCACGTGCGGTGCTGGCGCCAATATCCGGTTTGTTCTGGTGATCGGCCGAGATCAACTCAATGGATTTGCCCATGACTGAACCACCAAAGTCTTCGATGGCCATTTCAGCCGCGATAACGGCACCGGGGCCCTCCAGGGACTTGTAGACCCCCGACATGTCACTGAGCACCCCGATCTTGACCTTGTCGTCAGACAAAGAACCGGCTGCGGTTAGAGGTAATATGAGGGACGCCGCAGCCACTGCAACGACCAGACCTTGTTTCAAGTGCTTGAACATATTGGGATTCCTTTTGTTATTAGATTCCGGGCCGGACCCACAAAGGCGGTCCAGGCCCACAGGCTCAGACACTCAGGTGTCTGTTCAGCTGCTCTTTTTTGGCCTCAAGATCGGCCGCATCAATCTGTTCTACCACCTGACCGTGCTCGATCACGTAGTGCCGATCGGCCAAAGGTGCGGCAAAGCGAAAATTCTGTTCTACCAGAATGATCGTGAAGCCCCTTTCTCTCAGTTTGCGAATGACATTACCCAGAGATTTCAGGATTACCGGGGCAAGTCCCTCGGTAATCTCGTCCAGTAACAGAAGAGTGGCACCGGTGCGCAGGATTCGGGCAATCGCCAGCATCTGCTGCTCGCCGCCAGAGAGCTTGGATCCCTGGCTTTTACGGCGTTCTTTCAAATTGGGAAACATGGTGTAGATTTCATCCACCGACAGCCCGCCTTTGGCGACTACCGGGGGCAATTCGAGGTTTTCATCGACGTTCAGAGAGGCAAAGATCCCCCTTTCTTCCGGGCAATACCCCAGTTTGCCCACATGGGCAATCCGGTGCGTCGGCATATTGATGATTTCGGTGCCGTGAATTTTGATGGAGCCAGTGCGTTTACTGACCAGCCCGAGTATGGCTTTCAGGGTTGTTGTTCGCCCGGAACCGTTTCGGCCAAGCAAGGTAATCACCTCACCCTCGCGTAGGGTCAGATTCAGGCCATGGAGTATATGAGACTCGCCGTACCAGGCATGCAGGTTCTCAATCCGCAGTAATTCCGGGTTCTGGTCAGGCTGCATCAGTCGTACCCATATAAGCTTCCATCACCTCGGGGTTTTTGGAAACCTCGTCATAATTACCTTCTGCAAGGATTTCGCCCCGGTTCAGCACGGTGATCTGGTCGGCGAGCGTCGACACCACATTAAGGTTGTGCTCAACCATGACGATAGTCCTGCCCTCGACCACACGTTTGATCAGATCGGTCACCGTGCTCACATCTTCCGCACTCATGCCTTGAGTAGGCTCATCCAGCAACATCAGCTTCGGTTCCAACGCAATGGTCGTGGCTATTTCCAGTGCCCTTTTTTGTCCATAAGGCAGTTCAACCGCTTTTACGTCCCCAAACTTGCCCAGACCGACCTGCTCCAGCGTCGCCTGAGCCTTCTCGTTGAGTTGGTCGAGAATTTTCATCGGGCGCCAGAACTGGTAGGACACCTGCAGCTTCCGTTGCAGAGCAATGCGAACGTTTTCCCTGGCTGTCAGGTGGGGAAACACGGCAGAAATCTGAAACGAGCGAACCAGACCGTGCTGGGCGATGCCTGCCGGCTTGGCGTGGGTGATATCCCGGCCGTCATAGATAATTTTGCCGGATGTCGGCGTTAGAAACTTGGTCAACAGATTGAAAAACGTGGTCTTGCCCGCCCCGTTGGGGCCTATCAAGGCATGGATCGAGCCAGTCTGGACACTGAGATTGACATCTTTGATGGCGGTGAAGCCCTTGAAGTCTTTGGTGAGGCCTTGGGTTTCCAGAATAGCGGCCGGTTTCTGGGTATGGTCGGTCACGTTAAGCCCCCCGGCTGATCAGTGGTTCAGACACTGATAATCATTAATTGTTGTTGTTTTTTTCAATGTAAAAACAGGTTGTTATAGCCTGACCTCTACATAGACTGGTCAGGCCCCAGTAAAGGTGTGAACCGTGGTTCTGTCAAGTTGGGCTCTGAATAAAAACTAAAACTGGCACTTTTGCCGCCGTCGAGCCTTGGTATTGCAATCAACGCCAGCGCCAACAGGCGCCGGCTTTTACTGTGTTCAGGCGAATGGCGAAGGCGCCGCCTTGAACTCCGCGTAAAGCTCTGGATGATCTTCCCGAAGCCGCGACAGGTTGGCTTGCGAGCTGTCTGGCAACATTTTGAGCAGGTCCCTTTGCTCTTCATCGGTCAGGTGTTTGCGAAGAAAAGGAAACAGCTGTTCGCGCTCTACTTTTAAGTAAGCTTGATGGGCATCAAGATAGGTTTTGAGGTCGTCGACAAAGCGTTCCATAGGCACCACGTGGTCCATCAGGATCATATCGAGCGTCTCGGAAAGCAGGTTCAGGCGCTTACGCAAGGCCTGGTAATCATCGGCCATTCGATGGCTTAACGCCTCTGCATCGGGCTCTTTGGCCAGCAGGTGTTCGCTGTACAGGCGCTCCAGGGGCATAATGAAGCCGTCCATGTACTCTAGAATGTAGTCCACCACCTCGCGTATCAAATTAAAATCCGGGCGCTCGCCCTGCTCAAGGTGCTTGTGCCTGAGCAGGAGTACGTGCAGCAACCGAGCCATGTTGGCGTGATCGCGACGCAATTGGTTAAGGCTAGCCATGATAAAGTCTCCTTTGCTGGTGCGTAGCGGCTACCCCCCATGTTGATCCAGGGAGATTCAAAAATAGACATTAGGCCACCATGGCCAGTTCCTGTTCAGGGTGTTTCTTTCGGGATCCATATTGAATTGTTATTTATTGTAATACCAGAGCCAGCGGGCGGCGTAAATCTGAACTTCTTCTCTGCTTCTGAACACGGTGCTTATTTGGGGACTATTTTTGAGTGTCTGGCACAACCCGATAAGCCAACCAAACCACTTTCCTGATAGAATTGGCCGCTCAAAAAGCAGGCAACATCAAGCAGGAAGTGATTATTACAGTGCCGTTAGAAAACACCGCAAAATTCGTTCAAGCCCCTAAACCAATCAGCCCGGAACCCTCTCGTCGGTTCTGCGTTGCGCCGATGATGGA
>JBALXR010000125.1:0-7149 GCA_036960525.1 Marinobacter sp. | reverse complement strand
CCGAGCCAATCAGGCCACCCAGAATGATTGCAAACAGCATTAAGGTATCCTTTGTAAGAGATTTAGACCGTGGAAATATACGGGTTTTTGTCACTTAATACATGAATAGCGCGTTATAAGGGTTTTTTTCCGCACAATTCTCGGCTTCTGAAGCAGATTTAAGGCGCTTGTAACAATGCCGTTAGCAAACCGGCCGCCAGCGACAGTACCATGGGTACCGTTACTAGCAGTCCAGTCTGGCGGCTGCCAATACCCAGTGCCATACCGGATTTCACCAGATTGTTCACCGCCGCGGCGATCACAATGCCTATAACCGCGGTATTGCTGTCCAGGCCCGCGAGGGACATGCGGGTGAGCGACAGAGTAATGGCATCTACATCTGCGATGCCTGAACTGGCGGCCAGCATATAAATGCCGGTATCGCCCAGCCAGTTTTTCAGGAATTCACCTAACAGCAGGATGCCTGTCAGAAGAGCCCCAAAAACCAGAGCCGAGGTTAAGTCCAACGGGTTCTGGTTTAGCACCGGCTGGCTGACATTGCTGTTGTGGCTGTGTCGATACCAAATTATCAGGGCCGGGCCGTAAAGCAGCAGCGTCATAACCAGAACCGGCAGCACCAGGCTGGGAAGCAGAGCCGGCGCAATAACAAAGCAGTAAATCAGAATGCGCGGAAACATGGTGCCGCAGGCAATCAAAATGCCGGCCGCCAGTGTGGGCGCTATTTGTGGCGCCTTTGCAGACTGCCTTGCAAAATGTAGGGTCAGCGCGGTAGACGAGCTCAAGCCGGCAAACAGACTGGTGAATAGAATACCCTTTTGAGTGCCGCCCAAACGCATAGCGAAATAGCCGATAAAGGAAATGGAGGCAATCATCACCACCATCCACCAAATTTCCCGCGGGTTCAGCACACCGCCGGGGCCCATGCTTTGATTGGGTAACAAGGGCAGCATCACCACTGAAATCAACAGTAGCTTGAGCGCTGCGTCCAGCTCGCTGGCCTGAAGTTTATGTACCAGGCTGTGAATCTCTTCCTTATTGTCCAAAATAATAGCCGTGACCACCGCTGCTGCCGTGGCAATCACGGGGTCTATGGCCACTGCAATGGCGCCAAAACAGAAAGTCAGCACCATGCCGATGATTCCGGTAATGCTGAAGTTGCGGATGTACTGCAAACGGCTGTTGTAGGCAACCAGAGCGGTCGCTACCACGGCAATCAGCAATACCGGGAATGCCCAGGCTGAAAGTTCGCGGGTAATCAGCGCGGCCACCCCGCCCAGCAAACCCACGAGTGCAAAGGTGCGAATACCCGCAATACGATCGCCGGATTTCTGTTCGCGGGCATCCCAGCCCCTTTCAAGGCCCACAATAGCGCCCAGCAACAAAGCAATGGCCAAACGGATAGTGGATTGATTAGTAGCCAAAAAATCGGTGGTTACGTTGTCCATGGTAGTAACTGTCCTGCACAGCGGTTTTTGCCAGGCAACACAATCTGCTAAACTCTGCTGCCTTTTCACAGCTATTTTCACGCTTACAACCCATTACCACAACCGCAGACGGTTGCTGGCGATAGCGGCTGTCGCAATGATTCGACCTGAGCAACTCTTAAAAAGCTCTTAAGTAAAAACGGAACCCGATATGGTGAACACCTTTAAACATCAATGGCTGTCAAATGTGCGCGGCGATTTACTTGCTGGCGTGGTGGTGGCGCTTGCGCTGATACCCGAAGCCATTGCCTTTTCCATTATTGCCGGCGTAGACCCGAAGGTAGGTCTGTACGCGTCATTCTGCATCGCCGTGATCATCGCCTTTGTTGGCGGCCGGCCGGGCATGATCTCCGCTGCCACCGGCGCCATGGCACTGCTCATGGTCACCCTGGTAAAAGAACACGGCCTGGAATACCTGATGGCAGCCACCTTGCTAACAGGCCTTATTCAGCTGGTGGCCGGCTATTTAAAACTCGGCAGCCTGATGCGCTTTGTATCGCGCTCGGTGGTGACCGGCTTTGTCAACGCCCTGGCCATCCTGATTTTCATGGCTCAGCTGCCGGAACTGACCAACGTTACCTGGCATGTCTATGCGCTGACGGCGGCTGGCCTGGGAATTATCTATTTGTTTCCTTATATACCGAAGCTGGGCAAGGTACTGCCGTCGCCGTTGGTGTGTATTGTGGGGCTGACGGTTGTGGCGTTCCTGTTTGATATCGACGTGCGCACTGTGGGTGATATGGGCGACCTGCCGGATACACTGCCGATTTTTCTATGGCCAGATGTGCCGCTGAATCTTGAAACCCTGATGATTATTTTACCTTATGCAATACCTCTGGCGGCGGTGGGCCTGCTGGAATCGATGATGACCGCCACCATCGTAGACGACCTGACCGATACCGAAAGCGACCGCAACCGCGAATGCAAGGGGCAGGGTATCGCCAACATAGGTTCGGGCTTGCTGGGCGGTATGGCCGGCTGCGCCATGATTGGCCAGTCGATCATCAATATCAAATCCGGTGGCCGTGGCCGCCTGTCAACGCTGACAGCAGGTGTTTTCCTGATGGTGTTGATTCTGGTGCTGGACGACTTTCTGGTGCGCATTCCCATGGCCGCGTTGGTAGCGGTGATGATCATGGTGTCCATCGGCACCTTTTCCTGGGAGTCTATTCGCAATTTGAAAACCCATCCCTTGTCTTCCAACATCGTGATGTTGGTAACAGTGGTGGTGGTGGTGTTCACTCACAACCTGGCACTGGGCGTATTTGCCGGTGTGCTGCTGGCCGCACTGTTTTTCGCCAACAAAATTGGCCACTACATGGGCGTGGGAAGTGTTTTGAACGAGGCCGAAGACACCCGCACCTACAAGGTTACCGGGCAAGTATTCTTCAGTTCGTCGGAAAAGTTTGTAGCTGCCTTTGACTTCCGTGAAGTGGTCGATAAGGTAGTAATAGATGTGAGCCGCGCTCACTTCTGGGACATTACTGCCGTGGCTGCGCTGGACAAGGTGGTCATCAAGTTCCGCCGCGAAGGCGCAGAGGTAGAAGTTATTGGCATGAACGAAGCCAGTGCCACCATCGTTGACCGCTTTGGTGTGCACGACAAGCCGGAAGGCGTTGACCAGCTGATAGGCCATTAATATGCAAAATAAGACACAAAGCGCTGAGAGAACCCCGCAAGACACCTTGCACGTGGTGGCCTGCATTGACGGCTCACGCGCTGCGCCGGCGGTGTGTGACTACGCGGCCTGGGCGAGCAAGTACATGGACTCGCCGCTAACTCTGCTGCACGTGTTGGACGAAGAACGCTATCCGTCAGAGCCCGACCTGGCCGGCAACATTGGCCTTGGCAGTCGGGAGCACCTGCTGGATGAGCTGGCCGAACTGGATCGCAAGCGTTCTAAGCTCGCCTTGGAACACGGCAATTACATGCTGGAAAACGCCGAGCAGCGAGTTAAGAAGGCCGGCATAAGTGACATCAAGAAGCGTCAGCGCCACGGCGACCTCACCGAATCCCTCCTGGCGCTTCAGGAACAAACGCGCTTGCTGGTGATGGGCCTTTATGGCGAAAGCAGCTCCGACCGCGATCTGCACATTGGCAGCCAGCTGGAAACGGTGATTCGCAGCATGAGGCGACCAATTCTGCTGGTGCCAGACCACTTTTCCGCGCCGCAAAGCTCTATGTTGGCTTTTGACGGCAGTGCTACCGCGTTTCGTGGAGTAGAGCACTTGGCCGCTAGCCAGGTTTTGAAAGGCATGCCGTTGCACCTGGTGATGGTAGGCGAAGAAAATCCAGAGGCCATGGCGCAGTTGCGCAAAGCCGAGGCCATGTTGGCGCCGCTGGAAGCCGACATTACTCTGGCCATTCGCAGCGGTGAAGTAGAGCCTGTTCTGCATCGTTACCAGGACGAGCACAATATTGATTTACTGGTGATGGGAGCCTACGGCCACTCAAAAATTCGCAGGTTCCTGCTCGGTAGCACCACCACCAACATGCTGAAATCTGCCAAAAAACCTTTGGTTGTTCTGCGTTGAGAGGTAGCCCAAGCCGAGGACAGATTAAATCTGTCCTCTATCTTCAAAAGGCGAAGCCAATGACGTGGCCTCGCCTTTTTTATTAGGCTAAACTTGTGGTAACTGTTTCAAAAGCGATTAGTCTTACAGTGTGACAAAATTAATTATTAATATAATATTAATTAATCGTCATGCGGCATGAGAATGTATCTTGATGAAAAAGAAAGTTAACACTGCCAGCCCCGGTTCTTCTATTGAGTCCAGTCGATTAGCTATTGTGGACACGCCAGTTGTTGTCGGCATTGGTGCATCTGCGGGTGGTTTGCACGCATTAGAAAATTTTTTTTCGCACGTGATAACGCCCTGTAGTATTGCATTTGTTGTCATCCAGCATCTTGATCCCACCCACGAAAGCATCATGCCCAAGCTGTTGCAGCGGATTACGCCAATGAAAGTGATGCAAGCACGCAACTGCATGAAAGTAGAACCGAACTGCGTGTATGTGATTCCACCCGACAAAGATTTGTCGATCCTTCACGGCTCATTATTTCTGCTTGATCCCGTCAACAGGCGCGGGTTGCGATTACCCATCGATTTCTTCCTTCGATCTCTGGCCGATGATCAGCGCGAACGTGCTGTGGGTGTCATTCTGTCTGGTATGGGATCTGATGGCACGATAGGTTTACGCGCTATCAAGGAAAATGCAGGGCTGTCTTTAGTGGAGTCGCCTGAGTCCGCGAAATTTGATTCAATGCCTCTTAGCGCAATTAATGCTGGGTTGGCTGACATCGTCGCCCCGGCTGGCGAACTGCCAGAGCAAATTATGGCGTTTCTCAACCATAGCCCACAAGGTATCCCAAACGACGTTGAATTGATATCAAAGCTCACGCAAGACAGCTCGCTGGAAAAGATCGTAATCATATTGCGTGAACGTACCGGGAACGACTTCTCGCTCTACAAAGAAAATACGCTATACCGCCGTATTGAACGGCGCATGGGGCTGCATCAGCTTAAAAGCGTAGAGCTCTATGCACGCTATCTGCGCGAGAATATACAAGAACAAGATTTACTGTTCAAGGAATTGTTAATTGGAGTAACCCAATTTTTTCGTGATCAAGAGGTATGGGCGCAGCTCCGATCAGTTTCATTACCAGCACTTTTGGCCAATTATCCTGAAGGTAAAGAACTTCGAGCATGGGTGACCGCTTGTTCCACCGGAGAGGAGGCCTACTCGTTAGCAATGACGGTAATGGACGTGTTAGACGACGTTAAGCCTAAAGGGCATTTCAAACTACAGATATTTGCTACAGATCTCGATCATGATGCTATCAATATTGCAAGATTAGGTCGTTATCCTGAAAATATTGAGGCGAATATACCTTTAGAGAAGTTAAATCGGTACTTTATTAAAAAGGACGGTGGTTACTGTGTCTGCAAGCAAATACGTGACATGGTCATATTTGCACCACAAAACATCATCATGGACCCACCGTTCACTAACTTAGATATCATTACCTGCCGTAATATTCTGATTTACTTGGGAACCAAGTTACAACAGAAGCTTATTCCACTGTTTCACTATGCACTGAATTCCCATGGAATTTTGCTTCTAGGCAGTGCCGAAACAATTGGTAACGCCACCTCATTGTTTTCAGAATTCAACGATAATACACGAATCTACACCCGCATCGACACGCCTGACCAGCGTGTCAACGTCGACTTCCCCACAAGACTATTCCCAGTCATTTCCTTGCTGGAAGACGAATCTGAGAGTCCTTGCGAGATGACTGAAAAAATTATTAATCTACAAACAAAGGCAGATCAAATTCTGCTGCAAGACTTCTCGCCCGCAGCGATTTTGGTGAACGCTGAGGGCGACATACTCTACATCAACGGCCGCACCGGAAAATACTTAGAACCCGCTGCGGGTAAAGCCAACTGGAATATTCACGTGATGGCGCGTGAAGAACTCCGATCTCCAATTAATCTTGCTATGAGGAAAGCTCTGACGCAGTTAGAGCCCGTTAATATTCAAAACCTGACGGTAGACCAAAACACGATTAATTTGACGGTACAAGCCATTGCTAAACCAAAGTCTTTGCATGGTTTGCTGATGGTAGTGTTTACCAATGTGGCAAAAGCAACCAAGTTGGCACGCAGAAAACGCGGTGCGGCCGAGCAGGCAATCCAAGCTGAATTACAACATGCACGCGATGAAATACTATCACTTAGTGAAAAAATTCAGGCATCGCAGGAAGAGCGAAGATCCGCTAATGAAGAACTGCAATCAACCAATGAGGAGCTGCAGTCCAGCAATGAAGAGCTAACCACGTCAAAAGAAGAAATGCAGTCGATGAATGAAGAGTTGCAAACCGTCAACGCCGAACTGCAATCCAAGGTCGAAGATTTGTCGCGGATTAACAATGACATGAAAAATCTGCTCAACAGCACAGAAATCGCTACGATATTTCTGGATAACAAGCTGTGTGTGCAGCGTTTCACCCCCCACGTGTCTTCTCTGTTTAAATTGATTCCGAGTGATATTGGCCGCCCATTGTCTGACATAGCGACTGAACTGAATTATGGCGCACTGAAACAGGATGCGCAGACCGTGTTAGAGACAATGGTGTTTATAGAAAAAGAGATAACTGCCGACAACGATCGCTGGTTCATTGTTCGTATCATGCCCTACTATACACAGGAAAACGTGATCGATGGCGTGGTTATTACCTTCATCGACATTAGCGAGGCCAAGAAGCTAGAAAAAGAGTTACGTGTATTAAGGCCGGGCAAATGACCACGCCGCCGAAGTCGCCAAAACCATCCTCATCCTCAATAGAGCTACGGCAGCGCGCCGTAGCACGACTGAAAAAACAAACTGGAAGCGACAAAGCTGTCCCCAGTGAAGAAAATGTGAAAAAGATGCTGTATGAACTGCAAGTTCATCAAATTGAGCTGGAGATGCAGAATGAGCAACTGCAACAAACGCGGATAACAGAAAGGCTGTACTATCGCTACACTGAGTTGTTTGAATTTGCACCGATTGCCTACTTTGCCTTTGATCTGTTTGGTGTAATCAGTCAGGTCAATTTGCGAGGCGCGAGCCTGTTGGGCATTGAGCGGTCCAACCTGGTTGGAAAGTTGTTTTCAAA
>JBALXR010000124.1:0-7151 GCA_036960525.1 Marinobacter sp. | reverse complement strand
GTGCCGACACCATAACGGATCGCCACGGCAAGACCTGCCCTTGTACCAACAATTCGGGATGATAATTAAGAGCGTTCAGGGTTGTGACCTCTACCCGGCTCAACTCAGTGTTCTGCTTTACCGATAGTTCCGGCGCTTTGGTTTCTGTCTGTTTGATTTCGCCGCTGGCCATCCAGACTAGCAACGCCAAAATTAACACGACGGACAGGCCGACAGAGCTCCATTTGAATTTGTTCATACTGCTCTCGTTTAAAAAACCGGTTGCTGCGAACGCCACTGAAAAAACGGGTTGCCAAGCGCATAAAAATAAGGTTAGATTCTACATACACGTTCGGTAAATGAATTTTAAAGAGACACGTATTAAATGAACTTTAACACTGTTGTAGTCCTAATGAAGCTCGTGCTGGTGGTGATGGTATCCCCCGGGGGCTTTTGCGTGGACACACAGTTGAGGCGAGATTTCTAAACCGACACTGCAAACACCAAAGCCCCCGGCACCGAAAGGTCCCGGGGGCTTTTTTTTGGCCTTTTTGAAAACACGTGTAACGGCAAACCAACACACGCAGGGACACAAACCATGAACGGCGCACAACACATACTTCGAGCTTTCCAGCAGCACAGTATTACCACGGTCTTTGGCTATCCCGGTGGTTGCATCATGCCGCTATACGATGCTCTGGTGGATGATGTGAGCGTGGAACATGTGCTGTGCCGCCATGAACAAGGCTGCGCCCTGGCCGCCGACGGCTACGCTCGCGCAAGCGGCAACTTGGGTGTGTGCATTGCCACATCCGGCCCGGGCGCTACCAACCTGATTACCGGTGTGGCCAACGCGTTTCAGGATTCGGTGCCGCTGCTGGTCATCACCGGCCAGGTGCCTTCGGAGCTGATTGGCACCGATGCGTTTCAAGAGACCGATGTACTGGGCATGACTTTGGGCATTGTTAAACACAGCTACCTGGTGGATAACGCCGACAGCCTGCCCGGCATTCTTGTTGAAGCGATTGCTTTGGCGCAAAGCGGCCGGCCCGGGCCGGTATGGATCGATATTCCCAAAGATATTCTGCTGACTCAGGTAAACCCGGAAACAGCTGATCATGAAGGGTGCGAACATTCTGAGAGTGCAAATCCACGAACTGCTTCAGCCACCCACAGCGCTGCGGTTGATAAAGGTATTAACGAGACTCTGCGCCTGCTGCGCGAGGCCCGTCAGCCATTGTTGTACAGCGGCGGCGGCATCACGTTAGCCGGCGCTGAGGACAGCTTCCGCGAGTTTTCTGAACTCTCTGCCCTGCCCGGCGTTGTCACTCTGAAGGGCATTGGCAACCCGGGGCGGCACAACCCGAACCACTTGGGCATGCTAGGCATGCACGGCTGCCGTGCAGCCAATCGCGCGGTAGACGAGTGTGATTTGCTTTTGGTTATTGGTGCCCGGCTGGATGATCGCGCCACTGGCAAGCCGGGCACCTTTGCCCCGAACGCCCGCATTATTCACATCGATGCCGACAGCGCCGAGTTCCACAAAATCAAAGCCGCAGCGGTGACTATTAATGGCAACTTGAATGACGTGCTGTGCGCCCTAACCCGCGGGATAAAAGCGCAGCTGCTGAACATTGAACCCTGGCAGCAACAATGCCGCACCTGGCTCACCACCGGCGGCTTTCAGGCCGCGGATAACGAGGAAGCACTGGCGCCCATCACCGGCCCTGCATTTGTGCGCCAGCTGTCCCGTATTGCCAGTGATGACACCATTATTTCCTGCGACGTAGGCCAGCACCAGATGTGGGTAGCGCAGCATTACCAGTTCAATCATCCGCGCCAACACCTGACCAGCGGTGGTCTGGGCACCATGGGTTTTGGCCTGCCAGCGGCCATAGGCGCGCAGTTCGCAAAGCCTGGTACGGCGGTAATAAACGTAGCCGGAGATGGTTCGTTCATGATGAACGCCCAGGAGCTGGCGACTATTCGCCGTTATCGCCTGCCGCTGAAAATAATCATTCTGGATAACCAGTGCCTGGGCATGGTGCGCCAGCAGCAGGAGCTGTTTTACGACAACCGTGAAAGCCATATCAATCTGGACGACAACCCGGATTTTGTGGCTTTGGCAAGGGCTTTTGATATTCCAGCCCTGCACATCAACCGCACCGATCAGATTCGCCGGGGCATCGAGACCATTCTGGCCTTCAAGGGCCCGATGCTGTTGCACGTGACCATTGCCCGTGAGGAGAACGTGTGGCCAACCGTAAGGCCCGGCGGCAGCAATCGCGACATGATGGAAAAGACCAAGCCCGCGAAGAAGAAAACCGAGGAGAATGCAGCATGAGCCAGGCCATTACATCCAGCACAGCTATATCCGACACGACTAAGTCCAACCGGCATGTTTTGCATTGTCGTATGCAGTCAGAGCCGGCTGGCCTTGAACGCTTGTGCCGCGTGGTGCGGGTTCGGGGTTTTCGAATCGCGGGCATGTCAGTTGAGAGCAGCGGGGAGCATTTTGATATTGCTTTGACTCTGGTGGGTAGCCGGCCAATTTCTATGCTTCAGTCGCAGTTGTTGAAGCTGCATACGGTGGGTAAGGTTGTTCTTGGCGCTCAGCAGGCTCGTTCTGTGGCGTGAGCATTTCCACTCGGCAGCCTGCTGGGAGGCCATGCACGACCCCAGGGGCGAAGGCACTGCGCTGGCTCTAGAATCAGTTCCAAACACTTAAACTCTCTCATTTACCAATCAGGATTCCTACATGGACATACTCATCGCCTTTTCGGCACTGGGCATAATTTCCGGCATTCTAGCGGGCATGCTGGGTATTGGCGGTGGGGTTGTCATTGTTCCCGCACTGATCTTTATTCTCGACCTGCAAGGTTTCCCTGCGGAATACATCGTTATAACGGCGATCGCCACCTCGTTGTGCACCATCATCTTTACGTCCATTTCCGCTGCAAGGGCTCAAATTCGACGGTCTGCGGTGGACTGGGGCATTTTCAAACGTTGGTCACTGACGGTTGTTCTGGGAAGTTTTCTGTCCGGATTCATCGCTGCCCGCGTGCCACCCGAGGCACTCGAAATTGGCATTGCCGGCTTTCTGTTCGTTGTAGCCCTGATCATGCTGAGCCGCTGGGCACCTGACCCCTCTCGCAAAATGCCGGGAACAGCGGGCACCTCCGGCCTGGGCCTTTTCAGTGGAACCGTATCGGGGATGGCCGGTATTGGTGGCGGCAACGTGATGGTTCCGCTAATGGTCTTTTTTAACGTACCTATGCAACGAGCCGTCGCCACCTCAAGCACATTGGGTTTTCCTTTGGCGCTGGTTGGCACCATCGGTTATGCAATATCCGGCTGGGGTGCCGGCATTACGGAATGGTCGGTAGGTTATGTTTATCTGCCGGCGGCCGCCTGCATCGCTTTATTTACCGTCATCATGGCCCCCGTCGGCGTATCGCTAAGCCATAAAATTCCAGCGGCTACCCTTAAACAAGGCTTCGGCGCTTTCCTTCTGGTTGTTGCCGGTCGCATGCTATTTCACGCGCTTTAAGCAGGAAATCATCCTGAAAGGCACAAAAACCCTCCAATTTTTACACTTGAAGGGTTTTTGTGCCTACTAAAATCAGATCAGTTCGATGGCGACCGCCGTCGCCTCACCACCGCCGATGCACAGTGCAGCAACACCGCGCTTCAGGCCTTTTTGCTTCAATGCGTTGATCAGAGTAACCAAAATTCTTGAACCAGAGGAGCCAATGGGATGGCCAAGGGCGCAGGCGCCGCCGTACACGTTCACTTTATCGGCATCCAGGCCCAGTTCGTTGATGGCCAAAAGGGAGACTACCGCGAAGGCTTCGTTGATTTCGTAAAGGTCTACGTCGTCTTTGCCCCAGCCGGCTTTTTTCAAGACTTTATCGATGGCGCCGATGGGCGCCAGAGTGAACTCAGCGGGTAGCTGGGCGTGCGTAGCGTGGGCAATGATTTTTGCCTGTGGGTGCAAACCACGAGCTTTGGCTTCTTTTGCAGAAGCCAGTACCAATGCCGAGGCGCCGTCGCTGATGGAGCTGGCATTGGCAGCGGTTACGGTGCCGTCTTTCTTGAACGCGGGTTTCAGCGTGGGGATCTTGTCCGGGCGGGCGTTGCCGGGCTGCTCGTCGATATCTACCACTGTATCGCCACCACGACCGGCGACGCTGACCGCGCAGATTTCGGGCGCGAACCAGCCGTTGTCGATGGCAGCGTTGGCACGGTTGAGAGACTCGATGGCAAAGTTGTCCATTTGCTCACGGGTTATTTTGTAGTCATCCGCGCTCTTTTGTGCAAAAACGCCCATCAGACTGCCTTCGTAAGCGTCTTCCAGACCATCGAGGAACATGCTGTCCATTACCTGGCCATGGCCCATGCGCATTCCGCCGCGAGCCTTGGGTAGCAAATACGGCGCCTGGCTCATGTTTTCCATACCACCGGCAATCATAATATTGTTGGTACCGGCTTTGATCTGGTCGTGGGCGAGCATTACCGCTTGCATACCCGATCCGCACATTTTGTTGACGGTGGTGCAGCCGGAACTGTCCGGTATGCCAGCGCCGCGGGAGGCCTGGCGCGCGGGTGCCTGGCCCAAACCGGCCGGTAATACACAACCCATGATGACTTCATCAATGTCAGCCGGCTGCAGGCCGGAACGCTCTATGGCGGCTTTTATCGCAACCGCGCCCAACTGCGGCGAAGGTACGCTGCTTAGCGAGCCCATCATGCCGCCCATGGGTGTACGGGCGGCGCCGGCTATTACTACGAAATTATCATTAGAGGTGTCAGTCATCGTTGCTTGTCCCCGTTTTATTGAAAGGTTTGGTTGTTATTGGCCATCGTTAATCAGGCGCGCCCGAAAATTGAGCGTGCAATAATTTCCTTCATAATTTCCGACGTGCCGCCGTAAATGCGCTGCACGCGGGCATCCGCAAAGGCCCGTGAAATCGGATACTCACTGGTATAGCCGTAACCGCCAAACAATTGCAGGCAACCATCGGTCACCCGACACTGCATTTCAGTCGCGCTGTATTTGGCCATAGACGCCGTCGCCGCATCCAGAGTACCGGCGACGTATTCGTTGATGCACTGATCTACAAAAGCCTTGTTGATACGGTATTCGGTTTCCATGCGGGCCATTTCGAAACGGGTGTTCTGCAGCTGTGCCAACTTCTGGCCAAACAGCACCCGCTCCTGGCAGTAAGCAACGGTCAGGTCCAGGGCTCCGCGGGCCGCAGCCACGCCCAGCGCGCCAATCACCAGGCGTTCGCGGGGCAGTTCCTGCATCAAATAGGCAAAGCCTTTGCCCGCCTCGCCCAATAACGCCGACGCCGGCACCCGCATATCCGCAAAGAACAATTCGGAGGTATCACCGGCATGCTGGCCAATTTTGTCCAGATTGCGGCCTACGCCATAACCTTCCAGCGTGGTATCCACCAGAAACAGGCTGACGCCCTTTGCACCTGCGGAAGGATCGGTTTTGGCGGCCACGATCACCATATCCGCATGCTGGCCATTGGTAATGAACGTTTTGGAGCCGTTCAGAATGTAGTCGTCGCCATCTTTTATGGCACTGGTGCGCATGGCCTGCAAATCACTGCCGGCGCCAGGTTCGGTCATGGCGATGGCGCCCACGGCTTCACCAGAGACCATTTTTGGTAGCCACTGCTGCTTTTGCTCGTTGTTGCCCAAGTGGCTCAGGTAAGGCGCGACAATGTCGGAGTGCACCATCACATTGGTGGACAGCGCACCAAAACCCAATCGCGCCAATTCCTCGCCCACCACCACCGAATACAGAAATGGCGCGCCGCAGCCACCACAGTCCTCGGGCACGTCTACGCACAGCATGCCGGCGTCGCCCAGGGTGTTCCAAAGCTTACGTGGGGCAATGCCGTCTTTTTCCCACTGCTCGTAGTGGGGTTTGATTTCTTTTTCTAGTGCTTTGATTACCGACTCACGGAACAGCGCTAACTCTTCTTGATCGACAGTCGCAGTCATACAGACTCCTGCTGATTGTGAATTGCTGAAAAACCGCTTAGCGCGGGGCCATACGCAAAGCGCTATCAAGGCGGATGACTTCGCCATTCAGCACCGGGTTACGCACCATCTGGTCCACCATCATGCCGAATTCCTCTGGCTTACCCAGGCGTTTGGGAAACAATAAGGTTGCCGCCAGGCTGTCTTGTACTGCCTGCGGCATGCCGGCAATCATCGGCGTCATAAACAGCCCGGGGGCAATAGTGTTCACCCGAATACCCTCACGGGCCAGCTCACGGGCGGCCTGCAGGGTTAAGGCAACAACGCCGCCCTTGGAAGCACTGTAAGCCGCCTGGCCAATCTGGCCTTCATAGGCCGCAATCGACGCAGTGTTGATAATAACACCCCGTTCACCGTCGGCATTGGGTTCACGCTGGGCCATATCCGCCGCCGCCAGTCGCAGTATGTTAAAGGTTCCGATCAAATTGACTTCCACTACCTTACTGAAATTTTCCAGTGGCAGCACACCCTCGCGCCCCAGAATTTTACCTGCGGTGGCGACGCCTGCGCAGTTTACGGCAACGCCACAAAAACCATGTGCTTCGCTGGCTTTGGCGAAAGCCGCTTCGGCACTTGCGGCGGAACTGACGTCGCACTCAACAAAGATCCCCCCCAACTCTTTTGCAACGGCTTCACCGCGTTCCTTCTGCAAATCGAAGATCGCTACCTTGCAACCAGCTGCCGCCAGCGCCCGCGCTGCGCCTTCGCCAAGGCCAGATGCGCCGCCTGTCACAATGGCTGCTACGTTCTGAAATTCCATCGGATACTCCCGTTGCTGTGGATAACAATACAATCAAATGCTTTACGTTTACGTAAACTTTAACTAACCTGACAAAAAAAGGAAACACTCAATGGCTGCAAAGAAAACCTACAGCATCAGCGAACTGGCTCAGGAGTTTGACGTAACAACCCGTAGCGTTCGCTTTTATGAAGATCAGGGCCTGCTAAAGCCCAGCCGTAGGGGCCAAACCCGTATCTTTAGCTCTAAAGACCGGGTGCGTTTGAAACTTATCCTGCGCGGTAAACGCATGGGGCTGTCGCTGGCCGAGACCAAAGAGTTGTTTGACCTGTGGGACGAAACCACCAGCGGTAACGAAAAACAGCTGTTGCTG
>JBALXR010000123.1:0-7618 GCA_036960525.1 Marinobacter sp. | reverse complement strand
ATCGCATCGTTTTTCTCATCACCGTCTGATATGGCCACATCCAGGCCAGCTCTTTGGTCCAACACGAACTGAGCCAACTCGACCAGTGTATCGACCTTGATATCTCCTGATAGCTGAGCCTGAGTGTTCCGGCCGTCTGGCCTGTACTCCAGGGCACCCATGCCACGGTTGCCGGTGTATAGTAGGCGGTCAACCGGGCTGAATGAGCTTTTTGGAATCCCCTTGCGAGCCAGCCAGGCGTTGATAACGGCATTGCCAAAGTCATCTGGCAAAGTGTCGGCAAACACGCCCGGCAGTCCAAAGAACGTTGCCGGTGGCAATGAGGGGAAATTGAACCTCCCAGCCCGAGGAGGTAGGTGGAGCGGGGAAATTGAAACGCCCTGTTTCAACCAACCCTTATCGTATTCGAACGTCGACAGACCGGTTTCTGTGTCATACAGCAGGGCACCGACACTCCTCCCCCATAGGATAACTTCCGTAACGGTGCTCACCAGTCCAGGTCTCCTTTGTCCTGTTCAACGGGATCATTACCGGGGCGTGCACGCTGGCGAATATGGCCAGCACTCTTTAATGCCGCAATCGGTGAATAAGGCTCGTCTGGCAAGAAGGCATCCAACGCCGGGAGCTTTCCCAAAACACGCAGGGCAGCAACCAGGACTTCAAGTTTCCCGTTACCATCTTCAAGCCGGATGTACGTTGCTCGGCTGACACCCATGCCATATGCGATCTGCTGCTGGGTGATATTTTGCTCCAGTCGGGCTTGCTTGAGGCGCCGACCCAGCTCATCGAGAATGGCCAAGTCTGACATGCTGCGCTTAATTTGGCTCATAATGTTCCAAAAATAACTCACTAATTAGGCTTTATAGGCTTAAAGTATCAGTAATTATACATTAATTTTACATCGAAGCTGAAATGCAACCGGTATTTTTGACTAATGTACTAATTATAAGACATAAAAGCCCATTTAGCCGATTAGTGACTTAAAAATACAACATTAATTTTGGATATGAGGGCGCTAACGGTGTTGGGGTCACGCGGTAGCGGGTCAGCAGTTCGATCTCTTGTTTCTCTGGTTACCGGACATGCGATTTCGTCCGGATAACTGCCCTGATCTTCCCGCGAATAGGGATATTGCAGAAATTTCTGATCTATTGTGAAGTAGCTGACTTCATTAACTACATAACAGCCAGAACTTCTTCCAGCTCACGAATCATTTGCCGTATCAGTTGTTTGTACTGAGAAATATCATCTTTCGCTTCCACACCGGACAGTTGCTGTTTGGCACCGCCGATGGTGTAGCCTTGATCGTACAGCAAGCTGCGAATTTGGCGGATAGTGATGACGTCGGCGCGCTGGTAGTAGCGGCGGTTACCGCGACGCTTTACCGGGGACAAATGGGGGAATTCCTGTTCCCAGTAGCGCAGTACGTGGGCTTTTACCGCGCATAGTTCGGCTACTTCGCCGATGGCGAAATAGCGCTTGCCCGGGATGGCAGGTAGTTCGTTATTATTGCTGGGTTCCAACATGTTTATTGCTCGGTTTCAATCTGGCTTTAACCCAGGACAGACTGGAAGTCTATCCCTAATCTCCGAGCTTCAAGCAGGGACAGGCTTAAAGTCTGCCCCTAATCTCTTGCCCAAGCAGGGAGAGACTTGGAGTCTGCCCCTAATCTTTTGCCCAAGCGGGGACAGACTTGAAGCCTTTCCCCTATCTGTCTGCCCCCGCCTGGTTATTGCTCAGTTTCGACGTAGGCTTCGACTTTTGCTTTGAGTTTCTGGCCGGGGCGGAAGGTGACCACACGGCGGGCGCAGATGGGGATTTCTTCACCGGTTTTTGGATTGCGGCCGGGGCGCTCTTTTTTATCGCGCAGGTCAAAATTGCCGAATCCTGACAATTTCACCTGTTCGTTATGGCTGAGTGCGCCGCGAACTTCGTCGAAAAAGGCCTCTACCATTTCCTTGGCTTCACGTTTGTTCAGGCCAAGTTCGTCGTATAGGCGCTCGGCCATTTCCGCTTTTGTCAAAGCCGTCATCCGTTAACTCCTTAGTGTTGCCCCCAGTTCGGCTTTCAGGGCTTCTATAACGCCATTAAACAGCCCGTGCACTTCGTCTTCGGTCAGTGTGCGCTGCGGGTGCTGCCAGAACAAGCTGAGTGCCAAGCTGCGATTACCTTTGCTATCACCCTCACCCAGGCTTTCTCCCTGGTAAACATCAAACGCACGCAGTGCGGTCAGGTGCTCACCAGCGTGGTGTGTTGCCACACGCTCGACATCCGCGAATTTCACATCGCTTCCGATAATAATAGCCAAATCTCGGCGAACTTCTGGAAATTTTGAAACATCTTTGAAATTAGGCACATAACCGGTAACGATTGGGTTCAAGAATAGCTCAAAGACTATAACTGTGCCATTAAGTTCCAGATTTTTCTGTACCTGCGGATGCAGAGTGCCCAACCAGCCTACTGGCTGCCCGTCGCGCAGTAATTCGGCGGTCTGGCCCGGGTGCAGCGCGGGGTGCTTTCCGGTGCGAAACTCGACGGTAACGCCCAACAGGCGAAACAGACCTTCCAACTCCCCTTTTACATCAAAAAAGTCGGCGTTTCTGCGACCGTTTACCCAGTTTTCAGGATTTTGATTGCCGGTAACGACGCCTGCCAGCATGGGCTGCTGCAAAATGCGCTCGCCCTCTTTCACAAACCGCAGGCCACTTTCAAACAGGCGAATGCGTGGCTGTTGCCGATTCTGGTTGTGGGCCACGGTTTTCAGCAGGCCGCTCCAGAGAGTTGTGCGCATGACTGACAGGTCTGCAGAGATCGGATTGGCCAGAGCGATGCCTTCGTTCTGCGGATCTAACTGTTCCTGCACTTTCGGGTCCACGAAGCTATAGGTAATGGCTTCCTGGTAACCATTGGCGACAAAATAGTTGCGGATGGCGCTCAGTGGGCGGGTGTCTTCGGCTTTGGGGCGCAGGCCCAGTGAACCTGTGGGTTCGGTCACCGGCAGGTTGTTGTAGCCGTAGATGCGCCCTACTTCTTCAATCAGGTCTTCTTCGATGGTGATGTCCGGGCGGAAGCTGGGCGCGCCGACTTTCCAACCATTGCTTAGACGTTCTTCTACCGCCAAGCCCAGGCGGGTGAGAATGTCTTCCACTTTGGCGTTTGCAATGGCCAGGCCCAATACGTCGGCCAGGCGCTTTTCACGCAATACGATGGAAATCGGTTTTGGCAGATGCTCGGTGCTGGTTACGTCGACAATCTCACCGGGCTCACCGCCAACGATGCTGATCAGCAGTTCGGTGGCGCGCTCCATGGCGTCGCGGGCCAGGTTGTAGTCTACGCCGCGCTCGAAACGGTGGCTGGCATCTGTATGCAAGCCGTAATGGCGAGCTTTTCCGGCCAGGGTAATGGGGTCGAAATAGGCTGATTCCAGCACCAGATCACGGGTTTTTGAGCTAACACCGGAGTGCTCGCCACCCATTACGCCGGCAATGGCGATGGGTTTGCTGTGGTCTGCTATTACCAAGGTTTGTTCGTTGAGGGTAACTTCCTGGCCGTCCAGTAACACCAACTTCTCTTCTGGCTTAGCCATGCGCACGACTATGCCGCCATCGATTTCGGCGCGATCAAAGGCGTGCATGGGCTGGCCCAGCTCAAGCAGGATGTAATTGGTGACGTCTACCGCGGCGTCTATAGAGCGAACGCCAGAGCGGCGCAGTTTTTCCTGCATCCACAGCGGACTTTTCGCCGCAAGGTCAACGTTGCGAAGAATGCGACCCAGATAGCGCGGGCAGCCGGCGGGGGCTTCTACGCGTATATCGGGCACTTCGCTGTGCGTGGCGGCTACCTTTTGGATAGAGGGCGCGTTCAGCGGTAAGCTGTTAAGCACGCCAACTTCGCGAGCCAGGCCTTTAATGGATAGGCAATCAGCGCGGTTTGGGGTTAGGTCCACGTCGATAGCAATGTCGTTCAGCTGCAGGTAATCGGCGAAAGACGTTCCCACGGGGGCGTCAGAAGGCAATTCCAAAATACCATCGTGGTCTTCAGACAGGCCCAGCTCGGCGCCGGAACACAGCATGCCTACGGAAGGCTGGCCGCGGAGTTTTGCATTTTTGATTTTGAAATCGCCGGGCAATACAGCGCCCAGCTCGGCGAAGGGAACTTTGATGCCGGCGCGCACGTTGGGGGCACCGCACACTACTTGCACCTGGGTGCTGCCGTTGCTGACCTGGCACACTCGCAGCTTGTCCGCATCGGGGTGGGCTTCTACGCTCAGGACTTCGCCAACGATTATGCCGGTAAACTTTCCCGCTACGGGCTCGAAGCCGTCGACTTCCAGGCCGGCCATGGTGATTTGGTCCATCAGCTGCTGGGAGTCCAGAGCCGGGTTAACCCATTCGCGCAGCCACTGTTCACTGAATTTCATGATTCTTTCCTTAATTCGTTTCGGGCCTTAACTGTTGCGATTCAAAAAACTTAACGGAATTGGCGCAGAAAGCGCAGATCGTTCTCGAAGAACATGCGCAGGTCGTTGACGCCGTAGCGCAGCATGGCCAGGCGCTCGACCCCCATGCCAAAGGCAAAACCACGGTATTCTTCGGCGTCTATGCCGCAGTGCTGAAACACTTTCGGGTGCACCATGCCGCAACCCATGACTTCAAGCCACTTGATGCTGCCGTCGGCTTCGCGGCCCCATTCAATGTCTACTTCCGCTGAGGGTTCGGTAAACGGGAAGTAAGACGGGCGGAAACGTACTTTCAAATCGCGTTCGAAGAACACTCGCAAAAACTCTTCTACGGTGCTTTTCAGGTCGGCAAAACTGACGTTCTTTTCAATCAACAACCCCTCCACCTGGTGGAACATGGGGGTGTGGGTCATGTCGGAATCGCAGCGGTACACGCGGCCGGGGCAGATCATGCGAAACGGCGGTTTGCCGGCTTCCATGGTGCGAATCTGGACTGGCGATGTGTGGGTGCGCAGTAATGTGCCGGGATCAAAATAGAAAGTGTCGTGCATGGCACGGGCCGGGTGATGGCCGGGAATATTGAGGGCTTCGAAGTTGTGGTAGTCGTCTTCGATTTCCGGGCCTTGTTCCACGCTGTAACCGGCGCTGGCAAAAAAATCTTCAATGCGCTGCAGGGTGCGGGTAACCGGGTGTAGGCCACCCAGTTCCTGACCGCGGCCCGGCAGGGTTACGTCAATGGATTCACTGGCCAGCTTGGTTTCAATAGCGATGCCTTCAAGGTCGCTGCGGCGGGCGTTGATGGCCTGCTCTACCTGGCCTTTGGCGTCGTTGATTTTCTGGCCTGCAGCGGGACGTTCATCGCTAGAGAGTTTGCCCAGTGTTTTGGCCTGTTGGGTAATCGACCCTTTCTTGCCCAGGTATTCCACACGAATGTGATCAAGCGCCTGCAGGTTGTCGGCGTTTGCAACCGCCGCTAACCCGTCCTGAACCAGCTGCTTCAGGTTTTCCATTGACCCTGCTCCAAACCAGAAATGAAGACTTCACGCTTTAAATGGGTAAACAGGTGAAATCTATAAAATATGAAGTTTATAAACAAACGAAATCCGGAAACAAAAATAGGGGAAGAGCGTACCCTTCCCCTATTAAACACTGCCAAACCGTTAATGCCTGGCAGCGGATCGATTCGTGATCGATGATAGAGCTTAAGCGATCACAAGGATGCTTTGGCTTTCTCAACAACCGCAGCAAACGTTTGCTGCTCGTTCATGGCCAGGTCGGCCAGAACTTTACGATCGATTTCCACGTTGGCCTTTTTAAGACCAGCGATCAAGCGGCTGTACGACAAGCCATTGGCACGGGCACCGGCGTTGATACGCGCAATCCACAGTGCGCGGAAGGCGCGCTTGCGGTTACGACGGTCACGGTACGCATACTGACCTGCTTTAATAACCGCTTGCTTGGCAACGCGGTACACACGACTACGGGCACCGTAGTAACCTTTAGCCTGCTTTAGAATCTTCTTGTGACGACGGCGTGCAACCACACCACGTTTAACACGAGCCATACTATAATCCTTCTACCTTAAAACCGTTTGGGGTGCGCTGTGCTCTAAACTCCGAGCATGCGCTTTACGGAAGCCACATCAGACTTTGAGATTAGCTTGGTTCCACGCAGCTGACGCTTACGCTTCGGGCTTTTCTTGGTCAGGATGTGACTGGTGAAGGACGACTTGTGCTTGAAGCCGGTGGCAGTTTTCTTAAACCGCTTGGCCGCTCCACTTTTCGTTTTCATTTTCGGCATTTTTTAAAACTCCGCATTCTGTTTTTTTGATACATCGTGTGTAAGCCCGAAACACAAATCCCCCGCCTATGGCAGGGGATAAGCTACAACAACAGGCCTACTTCTTTTTGCGGGGCGCGATAATCATGGTCATCTGGCGGCCTTCCATTTTCGGACGCATCTCTACAGTTGCCATTTCTTCCATGTCTACTTCAATGCGCTCCATGAGTTTCATACCAATTTCTTGGTGTGCCATCTCACGGCCACGGAAGCGAACAGTGATTTTGCCGCGGTCCCCGGCTTCAAGGAAACGTATCAGGTTGCGTAGTTTTACCTGATAATCCCCTTCTTCAGTTCCTGGACGGAACTTAAGCTCTTTGACTTGCGTCTGTCTTTGTTTCTTCTTGGCAACGGCCTTCGCTTTTTTCTCGTCGAAGATCTTCTTGCCATAATCCATTATTTTACAGACGATCGGATCGGAATCTGTCACTTGCACCAGATCCAGGGTCGCCTCCTCTGCCATTCTGAGGGCTTCTGCGATTGAAACCACACCCACTTGCTCGCCTTCGGCGTCAATCAGACGGACTTCAGTTGCATCAATGTTCTCATTGATTGGCGCCTTTGGTGTACGCGCACCCCGATTCGTTCTCTGTTTAATAATTAATTCTCCAACTTGGTTCTGCTCTTGCGATCAACATCTTCTTGCAGAAGTTGTTCGAACGCTTCGAGCGATAGTGTTCCCAAATCTTCACCTTTGCGGGTTCTCACCGCAACGGCGTTGTTCTCGACTTCTTTGTCGCCGACAACCACAAGAAAGGGAACCTTGTTAATTGTGTGCTCGCGGATTTTAAAGCCGATCTTCTCGTTTCTCAAGTCAGCATTCACCCTAAAGCCCAAAGAATCCCACTTTTTCGCAAGATTCTCGCAATATTCCCGCTGATTATCGGTGATATTGAGGATGGCGACCTGTGTTGGGGCCAGCCAGCTGGGGAATGCGCCTTCGTATTCTTCAATCAGAATACCGATGAAACGCTCAAACGACCCAAGTACCGCACGGTGCAGCATAACAGGTGTTTTGCGTTCGGAGTTATCCGACACATATTGTGCACCTAAACGGCCCGGCATACTGAAGTCTACCTGAATGGTGCCACATTGCCATACCCGGCCGATGCAGTCTTTCAGGGAAAACTCGATTTTCGGGCCATAAAACGCGCCTTCACCCGGCAACAGCTCCCATTTCACGCCTTCGCGGTTCAGAGCCTGTTCTAGTGCGGCTTCGGATTTGTCCCAGACTTCGTCGGAACCCACGCGCTTTTCCGGGCGGGTAGACAATTTGTACAGAATTTCAGTGAAGCCGAAGTCTTTGTACACTTCGTGCAG
>JBALXR010000122.1:0-7654 GCA_036960525.1 Marinobacter sp. | reverse complement strand
GGCAGTGGTGGCATTCGCGAAATCGAGTTTGTGGTGCAGGCGTTCCAGCTGATTCGCGGTGGCCGGGATCGGGAACTGCAGCAACGCGAATTACTGCGGGTGCTGAACGAATTTCTGGAGCTGGAACTGCTGCCGCCGCAGGTGGTAAACGAGCTGCGGGCGGCCTACGTATTCCTGCGAAATTTGGAGCACGCGCTACAGGGTATGGAAGACCAGCAAACCCAGTTATTGCCGGATACCGACCTGGCCCGTGCCCGAGTGGCGCATATTATGGGTTATGACAGCTGGCCTCTTTGCCAGCAGCAGCTGGACGAGCACCGGGCGCAGGTGGCGACGCACTTTAGTAATATCATCACCAGTGACGACGACGACAGCCCGCAAAACAACCTTGATGAGGGCTGGCAAGAGCTGTGGTTTTGCGAGATGGACGAGCCGGCCGCCTTGGCCTGGTTGGTTGAAAAGGGTTTTGAAGCGCCGGAAGAAACCCTGGCCGCATTAACCAGCCTGCGCTCCAGTCGCACCATAAAGTCGCTGCAAACCCAAGGTCGAAACCGGCTGCACCAGTTTATGCCCATGCTGCTGGCCACCCTGACCGAAGTCGAAAATCCGTCCCATACTTTCGGCCGGGTACAGCCTTTAATAGAAGCCATACTGCGCCGTACCGCTTACATGGTGCTGTTGCTGGAAAACCCCGGCGCCTGTTCCCAACTGGTGTCGTTGTGCAGCGAAAGCCCTTGGATAGCACGCCAGCTGGCCGATACGCCGCTGCTGCTGGATGAACTTTTAAACGCCGGAAGCCTGTATTACCCACCCGCCAAAGCCGAACTGCAGGACGATTTACACCAGCAGATGCTGCGCATTTCCTATGACGATCTGGAAGACCAGATGGAGTCGTTGCGGCATTTTCGCAAAGCCCACACCTTGCGGGTGGCGGCCGCTGAAATAAAAGGTACCCTGGCGCTGATGAACGTCAGTGATTATCTGACCTGGATTGCCGAAGTGGTGCTGGAACACGTGGTGGATGTCGCTTTTGCCAATCTGGTCAGCCGCCACGGCTACCCGCGGCGAGCCGATGGTTCGGTATGCGATTCGGATTTTGCGGTGATTGGGTATGGCAAGCTAGGCGGTATCGAACTGGGCTACAGTTCCGATCTGGACTTGGTGTTTGTCCATAGCGCCGACCCCCAACAAAGCACCGATGGCGAAAAATCCATCGACAACGCGGTGTTCTACACCCGCCTGGGTCAGCGTATTGTGCATATTCTGAGCACCCAGACGCCTTCTGGCCAGCTTTACGATGTGGACATGCGGCTGCGCCCATCTGGCAGTTCGGGCCTGCTGGTAAGCACTTTGCAGGCCTTTGAAAAATATCAGCACACCGATGCCTGGACTTGGGAGCATCAAGCGCTGGCCCGAGCCCGAGGCATAGCCGGGTGCCCGCGCACTCTGGAAGGCTTTGAAAAGATCCGCAAGAGTACCTTGTGCCAGCACCGCGACAGGCTGGCGCTGCGCAGTGAAGTAGTGGCCATGCGTGAAAAGATGCGCGCCAGCCTGGCCACTCCCGCCAGCCGCCGAGCCGAGATGTTCCACGCCAAACAGGACCCGGGCGGGATTGTGGATATCGAGTTTATGGTGCAATACCTGATGCTGGCCTGGAGCGAAAAATACCCCACATTAACCCGCTGGCCAGACAATATTCGGCAGATGGAAGAGCTTGGCCAGGCCGGCGTATTGCCCGCAAGCGATGTTAAAACACTGCGTGCGGCCTATATTTCGCTGCGCTCCGCAATTCATCGCCGCACCCTGCAAGATTTGAACAGCCATTTGTCCGGCGATGCGTTCATTGCAGAGCGGGATTTTATCCGTTCCATCTGGCAACGAGTCATGATTGAATAACGGCTAAAACTTTCCCCGGTGATCCTGATAGAATACCGACCCCACAAGAACTGCTTTTTTGGAGCAACCTAGTATGTCGATGGCTGATCGTGACGGTGTTATTTGGCTGGATGGAGAAATGGTGCCCTGGCGTGAAGCCAAAGTGCATGTACTGACCCACACCCTGCATTATGGTCTGGGTTGTTTTGAAGGCGTGCGAGCTTACAACACAGCTGAAGGCGCCGCTATTTTTCGCATGAAAGATCACACCGACCGGCTATTCCGCTCAGCTCACATTCTGAATATGAAAATGCCGTTCAGCAAAGACGAAATCAACGCAGCCCAGCTGTCTGCGGTACGGGACAACAATCTGGACGAAGCCTACCTGCGCCCAATGGTATTTTATGGCTCCGAAGGCATGGGCCTGCGCGCCGACAACCTGAAAACGCATGTAATGGTCGCGGCCTGGAATTGGCCATCGTATATGTCGCCAGAAGCCAAGGAGCTCGGCATTAAGGTGCGTACGTCTTCCTATACCCGCCACCATGTGAACATCACCATGTGTAAGGCCAAGGCTAACGGCAACTACATTAACTCCATGCTGGCACTGCAAGAAGCGGTGTCCAGCGGATGTGAAGAAGCCCTGCTGCTGGATAACGAAGGTTACGTGGCTGAAGGCTCTGGCGAGAATGTGTTTATTCTGCGCAACGGAGTGCTGCACACCCCGGAACTGACGTCTTGCCTGGAAGGCATTACCCGCCAGACCATTCTGGATTTCGCCAAAGAGTTGAACATTGAGGTGAAAGAGCGCCGCATC
Organism: Marinobacter sp.; assembly: GCA_036960525.1. Classification (GTDB taxonomy): domain Bacteria; phylum Pseudomonadota; class Gammaproteobacteria; order Pseudomonadales; family Oleiphilaceae; genus Marinobacter. The sequence goes on along the minus strand of JBALXR010000122.1, from coordinate 4,962 downwards.
ACCCGCGACGAAGTCTACGTAGCTGAAGAAGCCTTCTTCACCGGCACCGCCGCCGAAGTGCTGCCTATTCGCGAGCTGGACGGCCGCGCCATTGGTACGGGTAAGCGCGGTCCGTTAACTGAAAAATTTCAGGCCATGTACTTTGATGCCGTGAAGGGTAAATCGCCCCAGCATCGGGATTGGCTGTCGGTGGTTAAGGGCTGAAAGCTAGTAATGTAATAGCCGCTGCGCGCCGCGCCACCGCGCTGCGTGATGGAATCAGCGCAGCGCTTGCGGTTTTACTTATTGATTTGGCAGGTGTAGATAATGACAGATGTGATAAAAGTTCCGGTTTCGTTCGGTGAAGTTCTGGACAAAATCACGATTCTTGAGATTAAGTCGGAGCGCATCAAAGACGAAGCCAAGCTTAATAACGTTAAGCTGGAGCTGGGTGAGCTTAATGCAATCTGGAGTGAGGCTGTCAGCGACCCAGACGCCATTGCGCCATTGCGTCAGCAGCTCAAGGCGGTGAATGAAGAGCTTTGGGTGATTGAAGATGACATTCGCGATCAGGAAGCGGAGCAGAATTTTGGCGCCCGTTTTATTGAACTGGCGCGGGCGGTTTACGTTACCAATGATAAGCGTGCTGCGCTGAAAAAAGACATCAACCTGGCGCTCGGTTCGCGCTTTGTTGAAGAGAAGTCTTACCAGGATTACACCGCTCGCAAGTAGTGATTGTTCTCCGGAGTCATGCCCCGCGTTTTGGCTCCGGCTGTTTTCCCCGTACCCACTTATCCAGCATGTCTGTGGCGTCTGCCACTTCAATCAACTCCATTGCGCCTTCGAACTCCGCCTTTGCGCCCCAGCGAGCGTCAGCGACGGTTTTCCCGGTGAACTTCTGTAACGCTTCCGGGTAACGATTAACGCACCAGGCTAACGAATTATAGGGCCCAGAGCGTAGCGGATTGCTTGCGGCGAACAGCCCCATAACATGGGTACCCATAGCGCTGGCGATGTGGCCCGGCCCGGTATCCGGTGCGACCACGATATCGGCCCGTCCTAGCATGGCAGTAAGCTGCTTTAGCGTGTCCTTGCCACAGATATTAACCGGTGCTTCTTGCATTGCCTGCGCAATATTCTTGCAATACGCGACCTCAAAAGGTGCGGGGCTGCCCACTAGCGTTACCTGCATGCCATGCTGGCGAATCGCATAATCCGCCAGCTGCGCGTAGCGCTCGGCCGGCCAGTTTCGTAATTTGTGACTGGCGCAGGGGCTGATGACCATGTTCGCGCGGTCGTGCGCTAAATGAGCGTCGGCAAAGGCGGTATCGCTGTCGGTCAGCGGAATGTGCCAGCGCGGGGGGGCCGGCTTAAGCCCCAAGGGTTCAAGAAAACTGGCCAGGCAGTCGCGCACGTGTTGTTGCTTTGCCGCTGCAATACGGCGATTGATAAAAAAGCTGTGTAGGTCTTTACTGCGAGCCTTGTCGTAACCCACGCGAATGGGCGCAGATATACACGCCGCAGCCAGGTTGGCGCGTAACGCGACCTGCATGTGTAACAAGGCATCAAAGCGGCGGCCTTTCATGGTTCGGCGCAAGCCGGCGTAGGCACTGCGGCCGGCTTTTTTGTCGAAAACAATAAACTCTACGCCGGGTAGGTCACCGATCAGTTTGGCTTCTATCTTGCCAATTACCCAGGTAATGCTGATGCCCGGAATCTGCTCCTGCAAGCTGAGTACAACCGGGATCACGTGAGTGACATCGCCTATGGCGGAAAGGCGGAGAATGCAGATCGATTTCATCGAATGGATATCCGTTGGTGCCCTGTAAAACAGTTGGTGGAGCTTTACTGCGGTTCATTGATAAACTAAGTGCCATTCTATATTACTTGTCTGCCAAGATCCCGGTGCCTCAACGGGCAAGTGCGTAGCTATTCTTTAGTGGTTGGCGGGGTTTTATGTCTGAAGTGGAAGTATTCAAGCGACAAACGCAGTGTGTATTGCTGATGCACCCCGAACTGTGCGACAGGGTAACATTCGACTGGTTTGACCCTGCTTACTGGGGCGAACGCGCCCAGCTTGTGGGCAGCGGGGGCCGCGGCGGAGCCTGGTTTCTTCATGACAGTGGCGATGACCATGTTCTGAGGGAATACCGCCGCGGTGGCTTGGCATCACGGGTATCCCGCTGCACTTACGCCTTTGCCGGGGAAGGCAATGTGCGCTCCATAATGGAATTTCGCATGCTGATGCGTTTGTCAGCCCAGGGCTTCCCTGTGCCAAGACCAGTCGCTGCCTATTATCGGAAGCTGCCAGCCTTACGTTATCAGGCGGCAATTATTGTCGAGCGTATCGCGGATGCAATCCCGCTGGCGGATCTTGTCGAAACCCGTTCAGATGCCGACTGGTGTCGGCTGGGACGACTGGTGCGGCGCTTTCACGATGCCGGTGTGCGCCATGCTGACTTGAACTGCTTTAACGTGCTTGTACGGGGTGGCGAGTTCTTCCTGATTGATTTTGACAAGGGGTGTATCATGCCTGCCCAAGGAACTGACGGCTGGAAAAGTGGCAACCTGAAACGCTTTGCTCGCTCGATCAAAAAGATTGCCGGTGAGCAGGCACTAAATGATGTCTGGAGTTTATTTGAAGATGGTTATAATGGGAGTGCGGTCGCGTGACTGATCAACAACCGAACGCACTTCCGGCCATTCTGTGCCTGACCGATGCCTGTGATCGCCCGGAAACAGAGTTGTTTATAGGTCTCAAACGCGCTGGCTTTGATGTGGATGTGATGTGTAACCCGCAAGGCCGAAACTATCAGCGCCTGGTTAATGAGAACATGGTCGTTCAGCCGCTGGCTTTAAGCAGTCGCTTCGATAAAGACGGTATAGCGGCTATTCGGAAACAGTTAAATACAAAGAAATACGACATTATTCACGCCTATAACCCCCGTGCTTTAGCCTGTGGTTTACAGGCATCAAAGGGCACCGAGATCAAAGTAGTCGCCTATCGGGGCATTATTGGCAACGTCAGCTTTTTGAATCCTGAATCATGGATTACATTCCTGCATCCCCGGGTCAGCAAAATTGTGTGTGTGGCTGATGCAATCAAAGACTTTTTCTCCAGCCTGAAATTTCTTTGGCTGCGAGTTCCTTCTAGCAAGTTGATCCGCATTTACAAAGGGCATGACCTGAGCTGGTATCAGGCCGCACCGGCAGATTTGACACAGTTTGGAGTTCCCGCCGGAGCCTTCGTAGTCTGCAGTACCGGGCGGAACAATCCGCGTAAAGGTTACGATGTTCTGATCGAGGCCGTAAGCAAGCTGCCGACGGATGTGCAAGTGCACCTTGTACTGGTAGGTGATGCCATAGACAACGCCACGTTGCAGGCTCAAGTCAGCCAGTCAGCGTATCCGGACCGCATTCACTTCACCGGCTATCGTAATGACGCCCCGGCCATTGCCGCAGCCAGCGATGTGTTTGTGTTGCCATCCACCGAGCGTGAAGGACTGCCCCGAGCAGTGATTGAGGCCATGGCCTACGGTGTGCCGCCCATTGTCACCAATGTCGGCGGAATGCCCGAGCTTGTTGAAAAGGGTGTTAGCGGGCTTGTAGTTCCGCCAAAAGATGCCGCTGCCCTTGGCTCAGCCATAGAGCAGCTCTATCGCAATCCGGAGTTAACAAAACAATTTGGGCAAGCGGCTCAGGCGCGCATCGAAAACCATTTTCATACCTCAAAAACCGTGCGTGAAACCTCGGAACTATACCGCTCCCTGGTAGGCAGCCACTGAATGCGCCGATATCTGTTTTTTGTCAATCAGCCTTATTCTTACTCTATTCTGCGACCCTTGCAGGATGAAATACGAAGCCGTGGTGACGAAGCCGCCTGGTTTGTGGCAGGCTGCTCTGCTTCGCCATTGCGCCCCGATGAACAGCACCTGAAAACCGTTGCAGATGTAATGGCCTACCAGGCCACCGCAACGTTTGTGCCTGGTGACTGGGTTCCCTATTTTTTCCCTGGCATCAAGGTTGAAGTGTTCCACGGCATGGCGCGCAACAAGCGTGGCCACAGCAGTGAAGGCGAAAGTGACCATTACCGCATAAGAGGCTGGTTTGATCTGTATTGCACGCACGCAGTCAGCGATACCGCAAAGTTTCAGGAACTGGCGCAGCAGCACAAGCATTTTGCCGTGGCCCATACCGGCTGGCCAAAGCTGGACCCTTTGATGTCAAAGCCTGTCGCGGGTAGGCGTGAGCGCCCTGAAGGCCAGCTGCCAGTGGTGTTTTTCGCCTCTACATTCAGCCGTTCGGTAACAGCGGCGCCGGCATTGGTGGATAAAATTGCCGAGCTGGCTGCAAGTGGTCGCTGGCAGTTCATAGTTACGCTGCATCCGAAAATGGACACTGCAGTGGTACAGCAGTACCGCAGTCTGGCCGGAGAAAATCTGAGGTTTGTAGAAAGCGAAGAAGATCTGCTGCCGATTCTGCCTCAGGCGGATGTAATGCTGTGTGACACCTCATCCATCATGTTTGAATTTATGTTTTTGGATCGTCCGGTTGTTACTTTCAGAACAAAGATGCCTGGGCCTTATCTGATCAATGTCGATACCGTTGAAGCCCTGGAGCCAGCGCTGGCAAAAGCCATGGAATACCCCGATGCGCTGATGAGCGCGGCGCGCAGCCTCTGTGACAATTTACACAGTTTCCGTGATGGCGCCTCAAGCGCGCGTGTTCTGAATGCTATAGACAACTTTCTGGCCAAAGAGAAGGCTGCCTTGCGCAGCAAGCCATTGAATTTATTTAGAAAAATTAAGGTGAAACGTCGCCTGCGCCGAGAAATCAGATTATTCGACGATGGACGCTGATGGATAATTTTTCGAATAAACCCGATGTGAACGTGTTTGTGCTGACGCTAAAAGGTTCAGTGGATCGTCAGTTGCGTATTAAACAGGCTCTTGATAAAGCTGACATTGATTTCGAGTTTTTCTG